>NZ_JACGVS010000029.1:0-41572 GCF_014077345.1 Colwellia sp. BRX8-4 | reverse complement strand
GGTCGCGTAATAAGAGCAGACAAACGAGGCGCTATCGATAACAAAACCGCAAATATACTGTCAAGACTTCACATCAGCGATGAAAGTTGGCTCAAACTCACCACAAACTTTGAAGGTATATTCACTGGTGCAGTCGGCACCGCAGAGCATTTGTGTGAATTTACTGAGCACGTGGGGTTAAAGCGCGCACACGGTAAAGCAAATGCCCAAGCTTGTTTGAATAGCGCGTAAACATAGCTATATTCAAAAACAGCAAGAAAAATACAGCTACCTTGGGGTAGAAAGTAAAGCTTGCCTGAAATTCACTCATTTAATCAACTTCTATAAAAATCGATAGGCAAAAGCTTACAAGATGCAGTACATGCATTGTTGCTGACCAATGGATAGCTGTTTTTCAGAGCATTATTATTGTGCAGCATTATCATGGCTGGCATAGTAATTTCTATTACTACGGAAAGTAATTATGGGTGGCATAGTAATTTCTGCGGAAAGTAATTATGGGTGGCATAGTAATTTCTGCTTCCAATCGTTCAACGATAAATTAATATTTTTATCTTTGAATAAGTGATTAGTAATAAGCGATTCACGTCTGCTAGGCTTTTTTATTTAAACATTAAAACCTCTAGGCCATTAGCTTTGCTGTTCAATTTTATTAGCAATCGCCTGTGGAGAGCCGGTATTACGACACAACCAATAATATGCGCCTGGCACAATAAATAAGGTAAATATACTCGCTAGTGATACACCCGCAAAAATCACCACACCAATCACCATTCTACTTTCAGCTCCAGGACCGACCGCAAACACTAAAGGAATAGCACTGGTTACCGTTGTAAATGTTGTCATAACAATAGGGCGTAATCTTTGCTGTGAAGCACTAATTAATGCTTCTTCAAAAGCAATACCCTTGTCACGTAACTGGTTGGCAAACTCTACAATTAAAATACCATTTTTAGCTGCTAAGCCTATTAGCATGATAATACCAATTTGGCTGTAGATATTTAAACTCATGCCCATCAATTCGAGCCCAGCAAGTGCACCAACCAGTGCTAACGGTACGGTAAGTAAAATAACAAAAGGATGAATAAAGCTTTCAAACTGGGCAGCTAACACCAAATAAGTAATTAATAAGGCCAACAAAAAAACAAACATGATGGAATTACCTGATTCTTTTAGCAATAGCGACTCGCCTTTATAATCCACTTGCACATGTTCTGGCAGTTTATTTTTAGTCACATCGACAAGGAAATCTAGTGCGTCACCTAAAGCATAACCATCAGTCAAATTTGCCGTAACAGTAATACTACGCAGGCGGTTATAACGATTAAGTTGAGACGAGGTTGCATTTTCACCAATATTTAAAACACTAGCTAATGGTATTAATTTGTCGGTAGTACGAGAGCGAATATATAAATTTTCAATGTCTGCAGGGCTTTGAAATTGCTTTTCATTACCCTCAACAATTACATCATACTCTTCACCTCGATCAACAAACGTTGTAACACGACGTTGACCTAGCATAGTCTCTAGGGTTTGGGCGATATCACCCACTGTCACACCTAAATCATAGGCACGTTCACGGTCTATTTGAACTAATAACTGAGGATATGTTTCTTGATAATCACTGTTGATATTCGACAAGTTAGGATTTTTTTGCGCTTCTGTGATCAAAATATCACGCCACTGTGCTAGCTCTTCAAAGGTGTTCCCCTGTAAAACAAAAGACACGGGGTTATCACCACCGCCACCGCCGCCAATGCCACGGCGCATAATGGCAAAAGCTCGTACATCAGTCACGCTTTGCATATCTGCGTTTATTTTATTAATAAAACTGAATGTATCAATGCTACGTTTATCCCATTCAGGTAAACCAACAATAGCAACACCACCGCTCCCTCCAAAACCAGGTACACGCACTAACACTCGGTCTAACTCACCTTGAGCTTGATAAGCTAGAAGCTTTTCTTCAATTTCATGCATATTTTTAACGTTGTTTTCATAACTTGCGCCTTCAGCGCTTTGCATCATTAAAAAGAAATTACCGCGATCTTCTTTTGGGGTGTATTCAGAAGGTAATTTATTAAACAGCAAAAACACTGCGGCTAATGCTAAGCCCAACACGAGTACGATAAGCATGGGTTGATGAATACTACTTTTAAGGGCGCGACCATAAGACGCTTCAAAACGAGCAAAAGCATGATCTAGCTTTTGACCAAAGGAAGAGCTCCGCTCTCTGTGTTTTAACATTTTTGAACACATCATTGGTGTAAGCGATAAAGCAGTCAGGCTTGAAAATATTACTGCGGCGGATATAGCGATAGCAAATTCGGTAAATAATCGGCCCATATTGCCCGATAAAAAGACAAGAGGTACAAATACGGCTACTAACACCAACGTAGTTGCAACAACAGCAAAAGCAACTTCCCGACCTCCTTCATACGCTGCCATCAATGGTGTTTGACCATTTTCGATACGACGATAAATATTTTCAAGTACAACGATGGCATCATCAACCACCAAGCCAATTGCGAGTACTAAGGCGAGTAAGGTTAATAAGTTAATAGAAAAACCAAACCATGACAGCGCCATCATTGAACCAATTAAAGCAACGGGTACCGTAATTGCAGGTATAAGAGTGGCTCGGACATTACCTAAAAATAAAAAGATAACCAATACCACCATCAACATGGCGATAATTAACGTGTTATAGACTTCATCAATAGAGCCTTGAATGAAAACAGAGCTGTCGTAACTATTAGTAATAGTGGTACCAACAGGTAGCGTACTACGAATAGCGATCATCTCTTTTCTTGCTGACTTAACAACATCTAAGGTATTCCCCTTAGATTGCTTAATAACCCCCAAGCCAACCATATTTTTGCCATTACCACGAAACATGTTTTCATCATCTTGCGCGCCAATAAAAACTTCAGCAACATCACCTAAACGTACCAGTGAATTACTTTCAGAACGATCAATAACCATATTGGCAAAATCTTGTTCTGATAAATAACTGCGCTCTACACGAATAGAGAAATCTCGTTCAACTGACTCAATGCGTCCCGCTGGTAATTCAACATTCTCATCACGTAAAGTACGTTCAATATCCTGTACCGTAATATTACGCGCTGCCATTGATGCGCGGTTTAGGCGTATTTTCATTGCATAAGTACGTCCACCACCAACCCGTATGCGAGCAACACCATCAACCACAGCAAAACGGTCTACAATATATCGATTAGCATAATCAGTTAGCGCTAGTGTGCTCATGGTTTCACTTTGTAAAACAAACCAAACGATGACGTTTTCATCATCATTGGCTTTAGATACTTCAGGAGGATCGGCTTGCTCTGGTAAGTTATTTAGTGCTCGAGAAATACGATCGCGTACATCATTAGTCGCCGCATCAATATCTCGATCTAAATTAAATTCAATGGTTATACTAGAACGACCAACACGGCTGTTTGAGTTAATGGTTTTAACTCCTTCAACGCCACTGATTCTGTCTTCAAGTAATTGGGTTATTTTAGTCTCGACAATCGCCGCTGACGCTCCGGGGTAATTAGTACTGATATTAACAATAGGAGGGTCAATATCAGGGTACTCTCGTAATGGCAGCATCAAGAAAGCAACAATACCAAAAGTAATAATAAGTAAATTTATAACGGTAGCAAAAACCGGTCTTTTAACCGATAAGTCAGACAATATCACTAGGTCTTGCTCCCATTTTCAGGAATATCTGTTTCAGCTTTTTGACCACTAATACTTACAGCAGAGCCATCACGAAGTTTCAGTGCTCCTTCTACAACCACTTCTTCACCGGCAACTAAGCCTGATATAACTTCTACCACTCCGGGGTGACGTCGACCAATTTTTATCGCCTTACGCACAGCTTTGTCTTCTCTAACAACAAAAACGTAATGAATATTCTCTATAGGAATAATACTGCTTTCAGGTAATTGCAAAATATTTTCTACTTGTAATAACACGCTAATATTAAGCAACATACCAGGTCGCAGTTTTAACGCTTTATTATTGAGAGTAGCGCGAACTTTAATACTGCGCGTGCTTGCATCAATACGGCTATCAAGCGCTGTAATTTCACCAATAAACTCTTTACCTTGATAGGCGCTATTAAAAGCAGTCACTTGTTGACCCACATGAATATGAGTGAGTAAACGCTCAGGTAAATGAAAGTCTACCTTAACACTGCTCAGGTCATCTAAGCTGGTAATAATATCACCCGCATCAAGATAAGCTCCTTTACTCACTTCACGAAAACCAAGAACGCCAGCAAATGGTGCACGAATAATTAAATCATTTACTTTACTGTTTGCACTCACAAGTTGTGCTTCAATCGCTTTAGTTTTTGCTTCTTGCTGCTCGACTAAAGATTTAGAGGTTGTGTTGCTAGAAAGCAGCTTAGTTAAACGCGTTAAATGTGCCTGTGATTCTGACAAGTTAGCGGTTAACTCGTTAACTTTTGCCAGCTCTTCTTGATTATTCAGCTTGACTAACACAGCACCTTTTTTTACTTTTTGACCATCGTCAAAATTAATTGTATCAACAAGATCTGAATATTTACTGGTAATAATCACTTGTTCATTAGCGCGCGCTGTACCAACAGCTTCAACACTCTCAATAAATTCAGTAAGTACCACTGGCACCATTTTTACCGCAACAACACGTTCAAATTTACTTTCTTCCTGCTTAGCTTCAGGCCACTGCAAATAAACAATTAAGACGACTAAAATAGCAACTAAAATCAATAAAGGTAGTCGGTTGGTAAAAGTAGAAGTACTTGTTGGCGCTGTAGGTACAGACTTATTTGACATAAAAGTTCTCTAAAAGCATATTAATAATGAGTTTAAGCAGTAAGTTTAGCGAGCATGTTCGCACAAATATTATAACCTAAAGCCTAATTAATAGCATTTAACTAGCCAGTAACTTAGCCCAGAATATTAACCACTTAACGTAATAAAGTTGCATCGAGTTAGGCCGGCTAAAATCCTAAAAGATATAGTAGAGATGCCTGTAAAAGGCTTTCAAAAGACACTACCCTGCCCCTAGCTTATTACCCCCTCGACAGTCTGTGATCATTAAGTGTCTATATTTTATATTGTTAAGCATCAACAGAAACAAAAAAACACCAATCATGACAATTGATGTTTTATTAAACTAGCCTCCTGTCTAAATCAGTTATCCCTAAAAATAAAAAACCACTCAAATGAGTGGCTTTTATAACTATATTTATAATTAAAATAACGCATTAAAATATGAGTTAGTTCAAACTACCACTAGGCAGACGCACGGAGTTGACGATAGTCAATGAGTACTTCTAACAACGTGGTAGGAAGAAATAAACATAGTTTAGCTAGGTTATTAAACTAGCCTCCTGTCTAAATCAGTTATTCCTAAAAATAAAAAGCCACTCAAATGAGTGGCTTTTATCACTATATTTATAGCAAAAATAACGAATTAAAATATGAGTTAGTTCAAACTACCACTAGGCAGACGCACGGAGTTGACGATAGTCAATGAGTACTTCTAACAACGTGGTAGGAAGAAATAAACATAGTTTAATCGTTATTGGCCTTTAACTTCTGACAGGCCATTAAATATAGCTTTATCACCAAGGTACTCTTCAATACGTAGCAATTGGTTATACTTAGAAACACGGTCTGAACGACAAAGTGAACCGGTTTTAATTTGGCCTGCCGCTGTACCTACCGCTAAATCAGCAATCGTTGCATCTTCAGTTTCGCCTGAACGATGAGAAATAACGGCAGTAAAACCAGCATCTTTCGCCATTTTAATCGCCGCTAATGTTTCAGTTAAGGTACCAATCTGGTTAAACTTAATTAAAATTGAGTTGCCAATACCTTGTTCAATACCACGAGCTAAGATTTTAGTATTCGTTACAAATAAATCATCGCCAACAATTTGTATTTTATCGCCTAATAATTTTGTTTGGTAAGCAAAACCATCCCAGTCAGACTCGTCCAAACCGTCTTCAATAGAAACGATAGGGTATTCTTCACATAGCGTTGCTAAAAAATCAGAGAATTCGTTAGCTGTAAATTGCTTGCCTTCGCCTTTCAGGTCGTAAATGCCTTTCTCGCTATCATAAAACTCTGAAGCAGCACAATCCATCGCTAACGTAATGTCTTTACCTAATTCATAACCGGCAGCAGAAACGGCTTCCTTAATAACCGCTAAGGCGTCAGCATTCGAGGCTAAATCAGGTGCAAAACCACCTTCATCACCAACGGCAGTATTTAAACCTTTTGCAGATAATACTTTTTTCAAAGCATGAAATATTTCAGCGCCCATACGTAATGCTTCACTGAAACTTTTAGCACTTACCGGTTGGATCATGAATTCTTGAATATCAACATTATTGTCTGCATGTTCACCGCCATTGATAATATTCATCATAGGTAAAGGTAATGAGTATTGCCCCGGAGTTCCGTTTAAATCAGCGATATGTTCAAATAATTGTACTTTCTTTTCCATTGCGGCTGCTTTTGCATTTGCTAATGAAACCGCTAAAATAGCATTGGCGCCAAATTTTTCTTTATTTTCAGTACCGTCTAAGTCGATCATGATTTGATCAATAGTGGCTTGTTCTAAAGCACTTTGTCCGATCAATGCCGTTTGAATGTCATTGTTTATCGCCGCAACCGCTTTTAATACGCCTTTACCTAAATAACGAGACTTATCACCATCACGTAACTCTAACGCTTCACGTGAACCGGTTGATGCGCCAGAGGGTGCAGCAGCACGACCCCAAGCACCCGATGCTAAAAAAACGTCAGCTTCAACGGTTGGGTTACCACGAGAGTCCATAATTTCACGGGCGATAATTTTACTGATATTCGACATTATAATTCCTTTAAATTGAGTGCACTACAGCGAATGAACCGCTATTAAGTTGGTAATAGTTTTTAGTTTACATTTTACTGATAAAACATTTTGCCATAAATAATTATGCCAGAAAGCAAAACCGCAGCACTATGCTACGGTTTTATTAATTTTCAGGTTTAACTTGATTGCTGTTTTTGATGCTCAAATGAAGCAGCAATAAAGCTTTCAAACAATGGGTGTCCATCACGTGGAGTTGAATTAAACTCAGGATGAAACTGCCCAGCAATAAACCAAGGATGATCCGGTATTTCAATCATCTCAACTAATGTTTTATCCGTAGATAACCCCGAGAAAACCAAACCAGCTTTGCTAATTTGCTCACGGTAGTTATTATTTACCTCATAACGATGACGGTGTCTCTCATAAATTGTTTCACTGCCATATACGTCATATGCCTTGGTACCTTTCACAAGGTGGCACAATTGTGAACCTAAACGCATCGTGCCGCCTAAGTCTGAATTTTCATGACGGTATTCAACTTGGCCTTCTTCATCTAACCATTCATTAATTAAACCAACCACTGGATGTGGGGTTTCAGGGTTAAATTCGGTGCTATGAGCGTCAGTAAGACCAGCAACATTGCGGGCATAATCAATAAGCGCCACTTGCATACCTAAACAAATACCTAAATAAGGCACTTTGTTTTCACGGGCATATTTCGCCGCTAAAATTTTTCCTTCAACGCCACGAATACCAAAACCACCTGGCACTAATATCGCATCAACGGTTCCTAAAACATCAGTTCCTTTGCTCTCAAGATCTTGTGAGTCAATGTATTTAATGTTTACCGTTACTTGGTTTTTCAAGCCGGCATGTTTTAATGCTTCGTTAACAGATTTATACGCGTCTGGTAATTCAATATATTTACCTACCATGCCTATGGTAACTTCACCAAAAGGGTTAGCTTCTTGATAGAGTACTTTTTCCCATTCACTTAAATCGGCTGCAGGTACATCAAGACCAAAACGTTTAACCACTAATTCATCTATACCTTGGGCTTTAAGTAACGCCGGAATCTTATAAATGCTATCAACGTCACGCATTGATAAAACCGCTTTTTCAGCAACATTGGTAAACAAAGATATTTTTGCTCGCTCATTAGCAGGCACAGTGCGTTCACTTCGACACACTAAAATATCAGGGACGATACCAATTGAGCGTAGCTCTTTCACTGAATGTTGAGTTGGTTTTGTTTTAATTTCGCCGGCTGTTTTAATATAAGGCACTAACGTTAGATGCATATACATCGCACGTTCACGTCCTAATTCGGTACCTAACTGGCGGATAGCTTCTAAGAAAGGTTGTGATTCAATATCACCAACCGTGCCGCCAATCTCAACCATAGCAACGTCATAACCTTCAGCACCCTCAATAACGCGACGCTTAATGTCGTTAGTAATATGAGGAATAACTTGAATAGTGGCACCTAAAAACTCACCTTTGCGCTCACGTGCAAGAATATCTTGATATATTCTGCCGGTGGTGAAGTTATTAAGCTTGGTCATTTTGGTACGAATAAATCGTTCATAATGCCCTAAATCCAAATCAGTTTCCGCGCCGTCTTCGGTAACAAATACTTCACCATGTTGAATAGGACTCATCGTACCCGGGTCAACATTAATATAAGGGTCAAGTTTTAACATTGTGACTTTTAAGCCGCGTGCTTCAAGAATTGCAGCAAGAGAAGCCGCGGCAATACCTTTACCAAGAGACGATACAACGCCGCCGGTTACAAAAATATATCTAGTTGTCATGTGATACCAAAAGTCAGAGTGAGCAGGAATTTTGTGTGTTTTACTTAAGTTGTTTTGCTAGCTTATTATACGAATTAATTAGCGAATAATGAGGTAAGTTTAGTCATGATTTTGAAAAACGCACCAACCTAGCAGGACGGGAAAACATTATACTTAAAACTAGCTACCACGACAATATGATCTACAGATCAATTTCTGTTATTTTGACAAAAATATTTAATCACTGTGTTTATTTTATCGATAAAAAGCTAACATATTGTTTTAATTCACCCTAGGCATTGGATACCCTTTATGACTTCATCTCGTTTAACCGCCGTACTTTGTGCTATCGATAAAATAAATAGTGAAGATCCCAATCAAACACTTGTTAATGGGCATCCTCAAGCCAATGAATTACTTTATGGTCAATACATGACCTCTTGTCTTGAGCAGTATTTTCCTCAGTCAAATGAATTATTACAAATAGCTGTGCGGGCACAGCATATTAAACGCTGGGACTTAAAGCGTACCGAATTTGATGAAGGTAAAGCTGGCTATTATCAGTGGCGGATTTCCCAAGGAAAGTTCCACGCTGAGCTCACTAAGTCATTAATGTTAGAAAATGATTATTCTGAGCATGAGGCTGAATTGACCGCTTGTATTTTAAGAAAAGAACAGCTCAAAACAAATGCCAACACGCAAACGTTAGAGGATGTCGCTTGCTTAGTCTTTTTACAATATTACTTTCACGCTTTTGCCGCTAAATATACCGAAGCAGACAACGAAGCTAAAATCATAAGGATAGTAAAGAAAACTTGGGGAAAAATGTCAGCGCGTGGCCACGAAATAGCACTTTCATTAACACTACCTAACCATTTAGCGACCTTAGTGGGTAAAGCACTCGCTGATTAATAATTAACAGTTAAGTTTGCTGTTCCTCTGCTGAAAGAGGTAAACGCCATAGAAAAATAAAGGGCCCTGCAACTAAAACGATGACCAACACTCGCAGTAGGTTATTGTCTAATTGATAGCACGAACCCATGGTGGCTAAGATAATAGTACTTAAAGCGATTGTTTTAGCCCTTTTAGGAATACTGCCTGATGTTTGCCAATGGTAAATCAAGGGGCCAAAAACTTTATGTCTAAGTAATATTTTATTCATACGTGGCGAAGACTTAGCAAAACAACTCGCCGCAACTAACAGAAAAGGTGTGGTAGGAAGAATCGGCAGTACCACACCCAGTAGAGCAAGACCTACAAAGAACAAACCAGTAAGTTTTAAGAGCCTCTGTGCTAGCAGTTCGTTCATTCTATTTGCCAATCATTATAGATAAAGTCAACTGAGGATAATAACTGCTGTAGCTCTCCTGACAAGCGCATTTCATTAACAATTACACTAAGTGCTTTATTAAGACTTTGTCCTTTCTCTGTCTTTGGAAAAACCATTTTAACTTCAAACTTTTTATAAAGTTGACGTTTAACAGCAGCTAACAACGGCAAATTTTCACGTAAAAGAGGATCGGTGGAAGAATCAGCAAAAATATAACCGTCGGTCATTTTGTGCTGCACTTTCTTTAAACTACAAAGGATACAACTAGAACCCATCTTTAATTCACTAAAAAAAGGCAGGTGAGCAGCATCAGTTTCAATCTTATAATTTACCAGTTTAGTGAGATCAACAAACCTATCTTTATGGGTATAAAGTACAAAGTTGACATGAAAAATAGTTTCGTCTGAGTAAATAAAGTTATCTTGAGGCGAATTCTCAGCTTTGGGCTTAATAAAGGGTAAATGAAAATCAACTTGATTAGTAATAACATAATAGATAGAACGCGAAAAAGGCACTATCTGGATTTCTATATTTTGGTCTAGTTTCTTGGCAAGCACTTTAACAAAATCGACCAAAACCCCTTCATCTTTACTTACCGCATGAACTGGCATTTGAGGAATACTGACACGTAATATATCTGTCGCAATACTGGTATTACAGTAAAAAAACACACTTAAAAGGCAAATAAACTTAATAAACACACGATTGGTAATCACTAATAACTATCCTTAACTGCTATGAATTAAGCATAATATATTTTATCTAATAAAAAAATATTTTTTAAGCACTTTAAATTTCACTGATTTATAACAAGGTTATCTTTGCTCAACAGCGAGGTGTTACCGATGGTTTTTGTCACGCAACGAGACCTAGTATAATTATTGATAGGTCTCGCTATAAAACAGCAACCGCTATTATCGCTCGGTATTCCAACTAAATAAGTAAGAGCCTAACGCTAAAAAAATAGTACTCATAATCAAAAGTGCGCTCAGGTGATAACTGATATCAGCTAGGGTTGCACCTTCTGTGATCACTTTTCTCGCTCCAGCCACTAAATGAGTTAAAGGTAAAAAGTCAGCAAAAACTTTTACCGCATGGGGTGCACCTTCTAGACTAAACCAAACACCTGATAACAACATCATTGGCCATGAGGTCAAATTAAGTAAACCGCCAATAAGCTCTTCACTCTTACTTCTGCTCGCGACCAGCAAACCTAAAGATATTAAGCTAATAGCGCCTAAAACTGCGATGATAAATAGATCAAAATAGCTGCCCAGCATGTAAAAATCAAAAAAGAAATTACAGCCAATATAAACAACACTCGACATAAACATCACAATAAAAATACGTGACACTAATTGTGCTGATACAAATTCAAACGCTGAAAGCGGTGTCGCTTTTAAACGTTTTAATACCGCATTTTTCCGATAACGTACTATCACGTAGCCAACACCAAATAGGCAACTAAACATCATGTTCATTCCAAGGATCCCAGGCAGCACCCAGTCGACATAACGAATTTTCTTACCATAGGTTTCTAGGCGTTGAAAGTTATTGTGTTGTCCTAAAAAGATTTTTTCAACCAGGTAACTGTTTGGTGAACCTTGGTTAACCCAATAACTTTTTTGGCTAAAGTCGACTAAAAAATCAATAGCATGCTGTTCTAATTTTACGGTTGCTAACGCCTTATCTTGATAGTCAATAAAGTCAACGTAACGTGTTTCCATAAAACTCGATTGAACGGTTTTACTGTCGATAACCCCCACTTTATAAACGGCTTTTCCGTCACCAGAAAAAACAAAAGATAAACCCGCTAACATGAGAATAGGGAAAAATAAATTCCACCCTAACGATGAACGATCGCGAAAAAATTCAATATTACGGGCTTTGACTACCGCAAAAAAACGTTTAAAATTCATATGTTTTACTCTCTCAATGAATGGCCGGTTAATTTTAGAAAAAGATCATCAAGATTTGGAGACTTTACTTGTAAACCTTCTAATGGAATTTTCTCAGCAATTAACAAGCTAATAGTTTCTTCCACATGTTGCGTCGTTATTTCGACCCGCTCGTGTTCGATAGTCCACTGATGTTTTTCAATTAATGGCTGCGGTACTTGCTCTAGAGGTAAATAAATAAAGACCTCTTGAAAATGCTTAGCAAGTAATCGATTAGGTGTGCCACTTTCAATAATTTTACCATTGTCCATAATAACTACTTCATCACAAAGTTGTTCCGCTTCGTCCATGTAATGAGTGGTTAAAATAACCGTCTTATTTTGGGCTTTAATATTTTTTATTAATTGCCAAAAATTACGTCTCGCCTGTGGATCAAGCCCAGTGGTGGGTTCATCAAGAAAAATAATATCGGGGTCATTAATTAACGCCAGTGCTAATAATAACCGTTGGCGTTGTCCACCCGACAACAAACGATTATCTCTATCTAAAAAATCTTTTAAGCCACAGAGCTCAATTAATTGCTGATGAGGTACAGTGTTGTCATAAAATGCGGTGAATAAATTTAAGGTCTCTTGTACCGTTAAAAAATCTTGCAAAGCAGTACTTTGAAATTGAATGCCAATTTGCTGACTTATATCCTTACCTATGCTTTTTCCTGAGTAAAGCACTTCACCACTGGTCGCTGGAATTATCCCTTCCATTATTTCAATGGTCGTCGTTTTTCCTGCACCATTTGGTCCTAACAGACCAAAACAGTGTCCTTTAGTAATGGTGAAACTAATATCATCAACCGCTTGCACGCCTTTATAACTTTTAACTAAATGATTAACTTCAATAACATCGTTTTTTGTTTGACCAACCCGTTGCTGACTCTGTGTCATAACTTTCCTAATAATACCTAATGCTTGCTCATTATTGTAATGGGATCTGTGTAAAGATCACATCACTAAAAACAATAAAATACCGCCACAATGCAAATGATAATAATTATCATTTGCATTGTGGCAACTATTACATTAAATTAAATCTAACGTTATCGACAAAGCAAAGGAGTTTCATCATGGGTGCGCAACAATATTCTATCAATAGAAAAAATATTCAAGACAATTATCACCACATACACACTGAAAAGGCAAAAGTTGAATTACCCATCATATTATTAGAAAAGTTAATCTTGTCTGGCGCTTTGCCCGGTAATGAGTGCAGGTGCTTAGATGATGCTGCGCGTAAAACATTGTGGCAATCACTCTTACTAAGCAGCTTACAGGGAGAGCAATCAACATGCCGTTAACTTATTCTGCGGGCTCTCACAAAGATAGTATTCATTGCGCTATTGCATATTCAAGTGAGCTTTATCAAATAGAAGATTGGTTGAGCGTATTGACCAAGACTTATGCGCAGCATCCCAGTAATGGATTAGCAAAGGTGATCAGCTATTATTTAACTCGCCTTATCAAACATGACGACTTCACCGCTTTCGCCAGTCAGCCTTGCCATTATTTTACTATGCTTAAATTTTGGCAACAACAGATTGAATAGCTATTGCGCTTGAGCCTGCGCAATGTAGTCAATTAATGCCTGATTTAGCATTTTTTTACCGGTTAACTGATGATTCTTACATACTTCATCAACGGGCTTTTTCTGTAAAATACGCTCGATTAACACGAGTATACTTGCTTGATAATTTTCTTTACAGTGTAAAAGACACCAATAATGTAACGCTTTTACGCAATGACTAAACTGGCGTTTTTGTTGAATAAAATCGCTAATGCTGCTCAGCTGATGGGCGCTTAACTGCGGTAAACTTTTATCAGGGCAATGATGTAATATTTGCCACACTAACTTAGGCGATAAACCTTTGTATTCATCGGTGAGTAAATAATCGAATGAACTATAAAATTCACTGGCAATTTTTCGTTCAAAAAATTGCCCCCGGTCGCTCATTGCAGAAACCACCAGCGCGGAATGCTCACCACTGGCTTGGTCTTTAGTAAAACCTATTCGAGCAATTTGATAATCAGCATCTTGCCAAAACTTAAGTAACTGCGCATTGGCACCAAAACTCGCGCCAATAAAATCAACTTGCTGCTTTTTTGCAAAATTTTCTAGCGCTTTAACAAAACAACGGCCAAAACCATACCCTTGATATTGTGGATGAATAGCTATGCGTAAAACCCGCAGATATTGATAACTAAAGCTTTCACTAAAACCACAATGAGTTAATAAAGACTGGGGAATAAACTGATTTTTTAGTCGACGTTGATTTGTTGCTATCGCTTGAATATCGGCTGCTTTATTACACCCCTCTTCAAGAAGTAAGGCAACACCGACAATATCATCACCTAATTTGGCGACAAATAATTGTAGCGCTTTATTGTCAAGTAATAGCGTAATATCGTTCGGTGACGTTTGGTAATGAGCGGTGACCAGCACAGCAAAAACTTGCTTTAATAACGCCGTGTCTTCAATCAACGAGGTTGATGACACTTGGCTAAAAGATAACGATTCTTTAGCAAAGTGCACTGTTGATGATTGGCTTAAGGTTGCTTTATCCAAAGAAATTTCGGTTACAGGCTGAGTTAGTAACGGCAATTCTGTTAACTTGGCGTTAAGTAAACAACTTTCAAAAACAAAGACTTCTAACGGATCGTCTTGACGCCAGCGAATAGGCTGATGCATATGAAAGCTTCGCCACTGCGGCACTTGCTTTGTTAACGCTTGTTGAAACTTTACCGTAAAGCCGCGCCCTGCTCCTTCATAACCATGAACCGTACTTGAAAAAACAACACGAGAAAAAAGAGCCGTTAAGCTTGTTAATAAAGGCACCGGAATGGCAGCTGCCTCGTCAACCATTAATAGCGAAATATTCAATGGATCATCGCGGCGAATGAGTTGGTCGACCGCAACAAAAGTTATCGAACCCAAGGGGTGAACCAAAGCGGTTTTGCTGGTATTAGCATAGTCAAATTTTTCGCCAAGTGCCGCTAATGAACAAGCAAGTTGGCGGTAAAAAACCGATAAAGAACGAACATGGGGTGCGGTAATAACTATATTAATTTTTTCATGGCCCATAGCGGTGTTATTTGCAATGAGCTCAACACAAGCAATAGCAAGCGCTGATGATTTTCCACGACCACGATCAGCAGTTAACACTAATGGGCGGTTTCGATGGCCTCGGCTGACCTTAATAATATGTTCAACGGCTATTTGTTGTTCTTTGGTTTTACATTGATATAAAAAATCACTAGAGACGGTCGATATTACTGGTGCTATACCATCTAACAACGGAAACGTTTGCTCGTCATTTTGTGTAATCGTAATTAAGGCTTTATTGTCGAGTAGTTGTCGATAAAAATACTTAAGTGAAGCTTTCTTTGTTTGCTCAATCGCTTGTATTAATGGTTTTTCAAGCCATAAACACATAACACCGCCAGCGACTAGCGTGCCAGAGAGCGCCGCAAAAGCATCCAAATTGATACTATTAAGCGCAGAACAGTCGCTATTTTCAACACCTGAAAATAATATTCGACTATGCTCACTACCGAGTTGCTGAGCAAAGTGTTTGTTGTTGATCGTGGCAGAAATTTCGGGGTGGTGACTAAACACCAGCCAAGCGTCTTTACTCTGGTTTTGTTCATTAAGTTGCAGTAACTGTTTGACCCAGCAAGCATCACCGACCAGTAACACCAGTTGTCGCTGAAATTTGATCAAAGCCTGACATTGCATTTCTTCAAGCCATTCGACGAAATTACGGTTAGACATAAGCAGGCGCTAAATTCAGTAAAACTAAAGTGAAAACAGTTTATCAATGTGCTACCGCAATTCAAATAGTTTATTTTTATCTGCGGTTATTTACTAAAAATAATGGCATTAATAGTAGGCGATTAAGCTAATTTATTGAAATTTTCTCAGTTGTTGCCTATCTTGAAATTAATCCTTATTAATAAAAATACTTAACCGTGAGAAAAACACGATAATGGCAGATGAATATAAAGCAAATGACGAGTCTGATAACTACGACAAAGATCTCGCCACCGGTAAAAAAGCAGATAAAAATAGCAAGGTGCGTAAACGTATCGATGATTTGCTTGAAAAAAAACGCCTTCGTGAAGCATTAGACTTCAGTGATGATTGGGAAATATAGTCATCACTGCATTAACTTTTGATTGCATTAAGCCGATAATCTCTTATTGTCAGATAAAACATTCATGCTACTATCTAACGAACCTATTCTCCCTACATCATTTAAATTTACCGTTATGACATTATTTGAAAAATTACGCTGCTTATTAACATTTGGTCAAGGTGTTGCCTTACCATTGCCCGATATTTCTGAACAAACAACACCCATCGAATTGTTTGGCCAATGGTTTGATGACGCAAAAAAATCAGGCATTTTATTACCTGAAGCTATGTCTGTCAGCAGTTGCGATCAAAACGGTCAACCTAGCTCACGTATGGTGTTGTTAAAAGAGTTTAATGACGATGGTTTCGTTTTTTATACTAATTACGCCAGCCGAAAAAGCCAAAATTTAAATGAGAATAATAAGATAGCCTTATTATTTCATTGGAATGTACTGCAACGCCAAGTCAGGATAGAAGGCAGAGTAGAAAAAGTAACGCCTGAACAATCAGAACAGTATTTTCATAGCAGAGACCGCGGTAGCCAAATTGGCGCATGGGCGTCAAAGCAAAGCTCACCACTGGCGAGTAAAGAAGCATTAAAGCAGAGCGAAGCTTATTACACTAAAAAGTTTGCTGGCCAAGAAGTTCCCTTACCTGAATTTTGGGGCGGTTGGCGAATAAAACCTCATTACCTTGAATTTTGGCAAGGTCGAGCTAATCGTTTACATGACCGTATTTGCTTTGAACAAGAGCAAAATCAAGATGACAAAAAGGTACTATGGCATCAATTTAAATTGAACCCTTAATGGCTATATTTAAATATTCAAACAGTATTTATAAGATGTCTATTTCAAACAACATATCAGTGTTATATAAAGTTGTCGGTGTTGCTGTTTTATGTGCTTTATTTAGCGTTAAATCATTAGCCAACCCTACTAATATTTTAGTTGGCTTGGAGCCATTTCCTCCTTTAGTAAACGAAGACGGCAGTGGTTTTGTTATTGATATGCTTAATGGCCTGCAAGAAAATTCGACACTAACGTTTAATTATCAAATAATGACCTATGCTCGAGCGAAGCTGGAATTAAAAAGTTACCGTATCGACATGGTAGGTTTAACGCCTAAAGATAGTGAAACACAAAGCTTTTACCAATACGCACAAGAGTTATCTTGGCACTTTGACACTACCGTTGATCTTTATTCAACATCCCCCGCTAACTTTGACATCAAAAATTTGCCCGAAGGGAGCATTGGTACGCTAATTGGTAATGCTGATTTTTTCGCTGAATTAGCGCAAGTTCCCAGAGAAAAGTTCGTTGAAGTAAGTAGTTTAGCGCAATTAATTATGATGATGGCACGCGGGAGACTTAAAGTGATACTTTTCGAACGGGTGGCTATGATGTCAACGATTAAAGAATTACAAGACGACCTCTCCACCAAAGTTCCAACAGAATTCAACTCCCCCGAAAGCCCACAAAAAATTTATTATCAAAAGTTTAAAGTTATTGCAGCAAGTCTTGCTGTTGCAAACGATGCAGTAGGAGCAAAGCTAAAAAAACAATTAGATGCCTTGCTGTCTGACGATACCGCTCACTACTTTAAAAAAATAGCCCCTTACGCCAAATTGCCTGATAACGGTATAATTGAGTAAAATATAGCTAAGCCAGCAAAGATGTCATTTGTTGTCATACCTGGGCATTAGCGCAGCTAAAATGAAAAAAAACGGGAAGCAAAGCTTCCCGTTTTTATTAGTTAACGCGTTAAGCGTACCGCAACTCCTATCCCACTAAGGCCAGTAAGATACCTGCCGCAACCGCTGAACCAAGCA
Source organism: Colwellia sp. BRX8-4 (assembly GCF_014077345.1). Lineage (NCBI taxonomy): Bacteria > Pseudomonadati > Pseudomonadota > Gammaproteobacteria > Alteromonadales > Colwelliaceae > Colwellia > Colwellia sp. BRX8-4. The sequence continues at coordinate 23,671 of NZ_JACGVS010000029.1, read as the reverse complement.
CACCAGCAACGTTAGGCCCCATCGCATGCATTAATAAGAAGTTGTGTGGATTAGCTTCCAGACCCACTTTATTAGCAACACGTGCCGCCATAGGTACTGCTGAAACACCGGCAGCGCCAATGAGAGGATTAATAGGTGTTGATGAAAGTTTATTCATTAACTTAGCCATTAATACCCCAGAAGCAGTACCAATTGAGAATGCCACGGCACCTAAACCTAAAATACCTAAGGTTTCTATATTCAAAAAGGCTTCGGCACTTAATTTAGAGCCAACCCCTAAACCTAAGAATATGGTGGTGATATTAATTAACTCGTTCTGCGCTGTTGAGCTTAATCGTTCAACCACACCACATTCACGCATCAAATTACCCAAACAGAACATGCCAACTAAAGGTGTTGCTGATGGTAAAAAGAAAATAGTCATCATGAGGACACCTAACGGGAATACTATTTTTTCAATTTTTGTTACTGGGCGTAATTGCTCCATTTCAATTTTACGTTCAGCATCAGTGGTTAATGCGCGCATAATAGGTGGCTGAATAATTGGCACTAAAGCCATGTAAGAATAAGCAGCAACAGCAATAGCACCTAATAATTCTGGCGCTAGTTTTGATGCTAAAAATATCGCGGTCGGACCATCTGCACCACCAATAATAGCAATAGCTGATGCATCTTTAAGCGTAAATTCAATACCAGGTATTGCGTTTAAAGCAATAGCACCAAATAAGGTGGCAAAGATACCGAATTGGGCTGCAGCACCAAGTAATAAGGTTTTAGGGTTAGCGATTAACGCGCCAAAGTCGGTCATTGCACCCACCCCCATAAAGATAATCAACGGGAATATCCCCGTATCAATACCCGCATAGTAGATGAAATGTAATAAACCACCAACTTCTGAAAATCCAGCCAATGGTATATTGGTTAATATCGCACCAAAGCCCATAGGTAATAACAATAACGGTTCAAAGTTACGTGCTATTGCAAGATAAAGTAGCAAACAGCCAACTATCATCATGATCACCTGACCTGACTCGAAGTTAGCTAAGCCAGTAGACAACCAAAGTTTATTTAACGAATCCATTATTATCTATCCTAAACTCAATAAAGCTTGACCAACAGTTACAGAATCGCCTTCTTTAATATCCACTGAAGTGACGGTACCTGAGTTAACTGCACGAATTTCAGTTTCCATTTTCATTGCTTCCATAATGATAACAACTTCACCGGCTGCAACTTCATCACCTTCATTAACTAACACTTTAAATATATTGCCAGCAAGTGGTGCATTTAACGCTTCAGAAGTTGATGAGGACGGTTTTGATGACTGACTACTACTAGGCTGAGTAATTTGGCTAATATCGCCTCCAGGGCCTACAACAACGTCAAACACCTGACCATCAACACTAACGGCATAACTTTCTGGCGCAGTTGAACTTTTAGCGGGTGCAGAGGCTGCTACCGCATCTTCAATCGTAGGCACAGGTTCAAATGCATCCGGATTATTTCTATTTTCTAGAAATTTCAGTCCTATTTGCGGGAACAATGCATACGTTAAAACGTCATCAATCACTTCATCGGCTAAATCAATCTGTTTCTCTTTAGCAAGTTCTTCTAATTCTGCAGTAAGATTATCAAGTTCAGGTTTAATTAAATCAGCAGGACGACAAGTTATCGCTTCAGCGCCATCTAAAACACGCGCTTGCAATTCGGCATTAACTTTATCGGCAGTTGCGCCATATTCACCCTTTAAAACACCGGCTGTTTCTTTAGTGATTGACTTATAACGCTCACCCGTCAATACATTTAATACCGCTTGCGTACCAACAATTTGCGAGGTTGGTGTCACTAATGGGATATAACCTAAATCTTTTCTTACTTTTGGAATTTCAATTAATACTTCATCAAGCTTGTCTGCAGCGCCTTGTTCTCTTAACTGCATTTCCATATTTGTTAACATGCCGCCAGGAACTTGTGCAAGTAAAATACGCGCATCGATACCTTTTAAGCTACCTTCAAATTTGGCATACTTTTTACGAACTTCACGAAAGTAAGTGGCAACTTCAGCAAGCTTAACCATGTCTAAACCGGTATCTCGTTTGGTACCTTCAACAATCGAAACAATCGTTTCTGTCGGTGAATGACCATAAGTCATACTCATTGAAGAAATAGACGTATCGATAACATCTACATCGGCATCAATAGCCTTCATGTGAGTAGCAATACTTAAACCTGTGGTCGCATGACAATGTAAAGCAATAGGTAAAGAGACCGTTTCTTTTAGACGACCAATCAATTCTTCAGCGTCGTAAGGTTTTAATAGACCAGACATGTCTTTGATACATAAAGAATGCGCGCCCATATCTTCAATTTGCTTAGCCATCGTCAGCCAACCTTCAAGGGTATGCACTGGACTCTCGGTATAGCTTAATGTGCCTTGCGCATGAGCGCCGACTTTTACTGCTGATTTAATCGCTGTTTGTAAATTACGTACATCATTCATTGCATCGAAAATGCGAAACACGTCAATACCGTTAACATGAGCACGTTCAACAAACTTCTCGACCACATCATCAGCATAATGACGGTAGCCTAAAATATTCTGACCGCGAAATAACATTTGTTGTTTAGTTTTTGGCATCGCTTTTTTTAATGCGCGTAAACGTTCCCAAGGATCTTCACCTAAATAGCGAATACAAGAGTCAAACGTAGCACCACCCCAAGACTCGATTGACCAAAAACCAATTTCATCAAGTTTTGGCGCAATGGGTAACATATCCTCAAGGCGTAAACGAGTGGCGAGCAATGATTGATGACCATCTCTTAAAACAACTTCAGTGATACCTAATGGCTTTGTCATGAGTTTATTCCTATTTAGTTTTATGGTTGCTTAAGGGTTGATTATGTTGTTTTCGGTATTGCGATACAGCAGAAGTAATTGCTGCCACCACTTTAGGTGAAACACCATCAACATTTTGTTTTGTTTTTTGATTTGAGCGGGTAGATCTTGTTTGGATAACGGCATCTGGAAATTTGATGGCGAGGCGTTTTAAAACGACATTAATAAAAACAATCATTAATCCCAAAAAGATAAAAACGAAGACCATGCCAGCAAACATTAACGTGCCCGCTTCTACAAATAATTGATTTAGGTGTTCCATGAAAAGTCTCATTCAAACAAAAAGTTTTATTAGAATAATCACTCCAATGCCTAAAAAGCAAACTAATTATTGCAGTTTCATAAAAATAATTTCGTGTCAATCTAGATTAGAGTAAATATTCAGTATTTTTAGCATTTTATTAAGAAAAAACTGTATATTTACCATATTGTATACAATATAGTATTCTTATATTGCTGAGCTAGCGAGATAAAAACCAGTATAATATACAATATACATATAGCTTTCGTTTATTCTAAATATGTGCATAAATATATAAAGGGGGTTTAATTAACAAATAATCAACTGCTTTAGCATGTGTATTGAATAGCTATTTTGAACAAAGTAAACATAAGATACCCCAGCCAAAAACCCTGAATGCTACCCATAACCCTGAACACATATCCGTCATCCTGAACTTGTTTCAGGACCTGTACTTAGAACCAAAAAAACAGATGCTGAAATAAATTCAGCATGACGACAAGAGTGTTAAGCGAGCACTGTTAACCTTAACAACCACCGTAGTCCTAAACACAACACCATCATATTGAACACGACACCGTCATCCTGAACTCGTTTCAGGATCTGTACTTAGAACCAAAAACACAGATACTGAAATAAATTCAGCATGACGACAAGAGTGTTAAGCGAACACCGTCATCTTGCTCACAAAGCCTTGCCCTGAACACAACACCTTCATCCTGAACACATCTCCGTCATCCTGAACTTGTTTCAGGATCTGTACTTAGAACCAAAAACGCAGATACTGAAATGAATTCAGCATGACGACAAGAGTGTTAAGCGAACACCGTTATCCTAAACACAAAGCCGTCATATTGAACTTGTTTCAGGACCTGTACTTAGAACCAAAAACGCAGATACTGAAATGAATTCAGCATGACGACAAGAGTGTTAAGCGAGCACTGTCATCCTGAATAATCTCCGTCATTCTGAACACAACACCGTCATCCTGAACACGACACCGTCATCCTGAACTTGTTTCAGGATCTGTACTTTGAACCAAAAACGCAGATACTGAAATGAATTCAGTATGACGACAAGAGTGAAAAGCGAGCACTGTTACCCTTAACAACCACCGTAGTCCTGAACACAACACCATCATCTTGAACACGACACCGTCATCCTGAACTTGTTTCAGGAACTGTACTTAGAACCAAAAACGCAGATACTGAAATGAATTCAGCATGACGACAAGAGTGTTAAGCGAACACCGTTATCCTAAACACAAAGCCGTCATATTGAACACATCGCCTTCATCCTGAACTTGTTTCAGGATCTGTACTTGTTTCAGGACCTGTACTTAGAACCAAAAAAGCAGATACTGAAATGAATTCAGCATGACGACAAGAGCGTAAAGCGAGAACCGTCATCTTGCTCACAAAGCCTTACCCTGAACACATCGCCTTCATCCTGAACACATCTCCGTCATCCTGAACTTGTTTCAGGATCTGTACTTAGAACCAAAAACGCAGATACTGAAATAAATTAAGCATGGCAGCAAGAGAAATCAATTCAACACGATGAAAATTGTGCTAATAATTATAATTCGGTCTATTTTTCATTGTAAGTTTAGTTGTTTTCTTGTCTAACGCCAAAAATAAAACCTTTATAATTCATTCAATTTTTTAGCAAGTTTGGTCGCTTGTTTACAAACTAAACTATAAATAGAAAGTTGCGGGTTAGTACCAATAGATGTGGGAAAAACAGAACCATCAAATACCCATAAATTATCTAAATAATGGTACTTACAATCACTATCGACTAAGCATAGTGCTTTGTTTTCACCCATCGCTAAGCCTCCCATAACGTGAGCGCTACCAATTAAGTTGTTGCTTACTTTATGCTCAAGTTCATTAAAACCGGCTTTAAAAGACTCAAAGCTTTCAAACCATTGTCCGTGTTGATGTGCGGGGCGAACTCTTTTAGCACCAGCAGCAAACTGCACTTCAGCCATAGACAAATAAGCGCGTTTAACCCCATCAAATAAATAATCATTCATCGGATAATCAACAATCGGGCTACCGTCATCAGAAAGCGTTATTTCAGCGCCTTCACTATCAGCGTCAAAGCCATCACGTAACAAGGCTAACATTGCATGGGTATTATTCAGCTTTGCCATATCCTCAACATGTTTAGTGCCGTGGCCCATTAACATAATTGATGACATAGCCGGGTGTAATGGCGGTACCTCTAACTTATAACTTAACGGCCCGGTAGCACCATTTTGCCATTGATAATGATCACTATAAATAGTTTGTGGCGCACCATAAAAGGGCGATATTTCTTTATCAAATTGAGCAAAGGAGAAAACAGTTGGATGCAAAAAGGTTCTTTTACCAATACGATTATTCGGATCTGGCGCTTTAGAGCGTAACATCAGTGCTGGGCCGTTAATCGCACCAGCTGCTAAAATAATATAAGGTGCTTTGGCGATGATTTTCTTCGCTGTCTTTTTCTTATTATCATCGAGCGCAAAACATTCTACGGCTGTTATTTTATTATTCTCAATAATTAACCGTTCGACACGAGCTTGATAAAGTAATGTGGCACCATGTTCAAGCGCATCTGGGATAGTGGTAACTAGCATCGATTGTTTTGCGTTGGTCGGACACCCCATACCGCAGTAACCTAAGTTCCAGCAGCCTTTGACATTGCGCGGAATAACTTTCCATGGAATATTGAGTTGCTCACAACCTTCTTTTAGCACCGTATTATTTTCATTCGCTCCACCTTGCCATGGCGTGACATTTAGGCGCTTTTCCATTTGTTCAAACCAAGGGACCATATCGCTGCTACTACAGCCTTTTACCTGAAATGTTTTTTGCCAATAATCTAGGGTTGGTGACGGTGTTCTGAAGCTTGAGGTCCAGTTGATTACCGTAGTTCCGCCAACACAGCGCCCTTGCAAGATACCAATGCCACCATCTTTTGTGGCTCGCCCAGCATTTTCTTGATACAAATCGGCATAGGCAGTTCGTTCATCCATTTTAAAGTCACGGGTCGACTTTAATGGCCCTTCTTCTATCATCAACACCTTTAGCCCTGCCTGTGCCAATATTTCAGCACTTGTGCCACCACCAGCCCCAGTGCCAATAATAATGACATCAGCGCTAATAATATTGGTATCTAGCTGATTAGCATTGACCGTTTGCTTAGTGATCGCTTTATTTGCTGAGTACGGATCGCTAATACCACGAATTTCAGAGACTATTTTCACGTTTTATTCCTGCGATGGATATATTTTAGGAGGGCCTGGGTATCCCGCTTGTAAATAATTTTCTGACTGAGCATACCAACTCATAATAATCAGCTTACCTAAAGAAGCGTAGCCAGTACGTTTTAATGAAAATAGGCTATTTTTCCAACCTTGTAGGAAGCTTTCAATTTCTTTCGCTGAGGTTACGTTCCAATCACTGGTCGGTGCACCAACAAGATAACGAAATGTCGTCGATGACATTAAATCAAACAGCTGCCGTAATTGCTTTTGGGAGTGTTCACCTAAAGTAATGATTTGTTGGTCAACAGCCATTAATAAGCGCACTCCAGCGTCTTTAGCTAATACACCAGGATAGTTACTCTTTAACATAATAGGGGCAAGCGCTAATAAAAAATCAGCATCAGATGCTTGAAGAAAATCAAATTTTTGTAGGTTTTTTGTACTTGGGTTGGCTAGTGCTATAGCAGACAAGCTACTGCCAACCAACAAGATGGCACTGCCAAGCAGACTAACTTTAAAGAATTCTCTACGACTTGTATTCACACAGCCACCAAAATTATAAAAGGTAATACCAACTGGTATTACCTGTTAATTAATCATCAAAAGATAAAGGATAATAGCGACAAAGTCTAGTGGCTTAAATTGAGTGCTGTTTTTGATGTGTTTATGTTAGCGTGACTTTCTGCCCGATCATCACGGTCTCATTCGCTTGGACAACTTGCCTGTCAGTATTAGCTGCCTCTAAACAAACAAATTCTTTTTCAGCACCAACATGAAGATCCTTCATTCGCTGAGCAACCTCAACGCCGGGATTCCATAAAACCCACTGCTGACAATTTGTTGACGATACATTAAGCGTTCTTTGCCATTGTTTATCTTCGATTAAGCATTGTTGGTTAGTGTAATAAATACGATCAACTTCACCCAGACAATTTTCTAAAGCAGCAAGCTGCTGTTCTTTACCCGTAACTTTGTCATCAAAGGGAAACTCAGCTAACGGTGCTACCGTAATATTTTCTGGTGCACTAACGGCGAAGTAACTGTGTAATGCCGCTGAATATTCAAACGACTTGGATGATAAATTACTAATAAATAATTTTTGTTCAAATTGTTCAGAAAAAACCAACTGCTGCTTCAATTGGTATTGATGAGGCCATAATGGGTGCTCATTTTCTCCAGACAAAGATAAAGTTACCGTAACCCTGTCTTTAGCAACGATCACGTCATTAAGTTGCCAATTTCGTTGACGAGCAAAACCATGATTACCCGCTTTTTCACCGCTAGGTGCTTGATATGGACCAAACCATGGCCAACATAAAGGGATCCCACCTCTAATAGGCGTTCCCTGTTCAAAAATAACGTCATCACTAAGCCAAAATACCGCTTTTTGGTTAGCGGGTTGCCAAGCGAGAACGTGACCACCATATAAACTTATTTTTGCTGTACAAGTATTATGGATAATTTCTAGTGCATTTATCTGATCGGTAAGCGAAACTTGCTTAATTTGACCAAATTCATTTTCAGCAATAATTGATGACATACAACCCCAAGCGGTATTTAGAAAGTAATAAATAAATCATTATAACGATAATACAAATAACCGTCATCTTGAATACTACTTCGTCATCCTGAACACTACTGTGTCACCCTTATACCAACACCGTCATCCTGAACTTGTTTCAGGATCCGTACTTATAACCACAAAGACCAGATACTGAAATAAATTCAGCATGACGACAAAAAGGCTACACGATTACCGACTCCCTGATACCAACACCGTCATCCTGATACCACTCTCCGTCATCCTGAACTTGTTTCAGGATCTGTACTTATAACCAAAAAGACCAGATACTGAAATAAATTCAGCATGACGACAAAAAGGCTACACGATTACCGACTCCCTGATACCAACTCCGTCATCCTGAACTTGTTTCAGGATCTGTACTTGTAACAACAAAGACCAGATACTGAAATAAATTCAGTATGACGACTAGATAAATAAATTCAGTATGTCGACTAGAGAAATAAACTCAGCATCACGGCAAAAGTGCTAAATAACAAAGCGCAAAAAAAAGGCATTAAACGAATTATCGTTTAATGCCTTTCGCCATAAAATAGCAAACTGCCAATAAGGGTTACTTCGTGTAACCTCTTGGCATATCACTCTCAGTGGTATAGCGTTTACGCAGTTTGTCTTGACGACTCTGTGTTGAGGTCTCTTTGCCGTTAATCCACATTTTATCTACTTTCGTACTAAGCTCGAAAGGGTCTGCACTCCATAAAACTAAATCGGCTTTTTTACCAACGGCAATACGACCCGCATTAATGTTAAAAGCATCGGCAACATTGGCAGTAACAGCGGCAAGTGCTTGGTCTTTAGTTAAACCATTAGCAATTGCATTACCCGCTTCAAAACGCAGCTGATACAAGTTATGTGCGTCGCTTATGGCTAAAGCAACATTGATACCTGCTTGAGTTAATTTCGCCGTATTGTCTAAAGATGAATGTAGCGAATCAAAACTACTTGGTAAGTTATCTAAAGCGCCAAATATAACTGGGACTTTCGCTGTAGCTAATTGCTCGGTAATTAATATCGCATCAGCACCGCCAGCAATCACTAAATCAAGATTAAACTCAGCTTTTAATTTCAGTAATTCGAGTAAGTCCGTGGCGCGGTCAGCATAAGCTACAAGCGGTTTATCACCGGCTAATAAGGCGTTGATAATTTTTTCATCACGCTTTAATTCTTTTGGTTCTTTTTGCTTCTCGTCAGCCTTTTTATCTTTTTTCGCTGTTTTAGCGTCTTCAGCAACCTTGGTTAAGGCTTTTTGGGCGTCTTCAAGCGTGTAACGCAGTTTTTGTAAGTTTAGAGCGCGTGAACCACTGCTTTTAGCACCAAGATCTATGATGACGGCATTTTCTTTAATGTAAACACTGTCAAACTCGCCTGAGAGGTCTGTTACAAAGGTTTGCCCTTTGAACATACTATCACCACCGCTAGGCACTGAAACGTTACTGGTGATACCACCTTTGCGTGTATAAGGCACAACCGTTGAGCGTGGGTTAAAAGCGATTGATGCATCAAAAGTGATGTCTGCTTTTTTATCACTAGCATCACGGGTTCTTGATACGGCATTCACCTCAACCAAACCTAATGAATTCATAGAACCAATTAAACCCGGTGTCAATATTTTCCCCATCGCATCGAAGGTTACATCAGCAACAATTTTTTCAGGGTTAATCGCAATAATTTTTCCGTCATCAATAACAACCGTGGCATTTGTTAAAACGCCCTGTTCAGTAACCGTATGAATAGTGGCATTGGTTATTGCTAAACTTTCTGCGTTAGCATGGCTTATTGCCGCTAAAGCAAGTGCAACTAACGAGGCTTTAAATAACTTAATTTTTTTCATGATTACTGCCCTCCCTTTTTAGGTAAAGCAGGAACTTCAGCTTGCCCTAACATAAAGTCACTTGTTGCTTGGTATTTATCATCAAAACGGTCATACACTTTTGCACCATCAACAAATACTTGTTCAGCTTGTGCATAAACGCTGAAAGGACTTTGATTCCAAAGCACTACATCCGCATTTTTACCCGCTTCTAAACTACCGGTTTTATCATCAATACCTAAAGATTTAGCTGCATTTAAAGTGATCCAACGAATAGCTTCTGCAGGTTTTAAGGCAAAACCATTCTCGTTAGCACGGTACATTACTTTACCTGCTTCTTGGTTTAAACGCTGAATAGTACTGTTTGAGTCTGAGTGAACAATCGCACAAGAGTTTTTCACCGCGTTAACAACCGCAACGTTTTCGTGGATCATGTCGTAAGCTTCCATTTTGAAACCCCACCAATCAGGCCACATGGCTGCACAGTTTCCATTTTCAGCTAATAAGTCAGCAATTTTGTAACCTTCAATCGCATGATGAAAAGTCCCTGACTGGTAATTAAACTCTTTACCCAGATCAATCATCATCGCCATTTCTTCAGCTTTGTAACAATGATTGTGAATTAAAATTTCACCGTCGAGCACGCCACGAAGGGTATCAAGCTCTAAATCTCGTGCTGGCGCTAAAGGATTTTTCCCCGCTTCATAGTCACGGTCGTATTTTTCCCAGGCATGTTTATACTCAGTCGCTTCTGCCCAAGCCATGCGGTAACCTGCCATGTTACCCATACGAGTTGAGGGTAATATTTTACGGCTACCGTAAACACGCTTAGGGTTTTCACCACAAGCCATTTTTAAACCATAAGGCGCTTCTGGAAATTTCATGCCTTGCATCGTATGGCTTGATACATTACGAAGCGTTACACCACGTCCACCAAATAAATTAGCAGAGCCAGGTAAGATTTGCATTGTAGTAACACCGCCAGCACGGGCAGCATTAAAACCAGGGTCTTGTGGCCAAATACTGTGTTCAGACCAAACTTCAGAGGTATTGGGCGAACTCATTTCATTACCGTCTGAGTGTGACTCAGCCGACGGGCTTGGATAAACCCCTAAGTGCGAATGCACATCGATAACACCAGGCGTAACCCATTTATCTGTTCCATCAATTTCGACAGCACCCGCAGCGGACAAGTTTTTGCCCACTTGAGATATTTTTCCATCAGTCATCAACACATCAGCATTATCAAAACGCTCACCATTACCAATTAATACCGTGGTATTTTTGATTAATGTAGTTTGCTTAGGTAGAGGTTGATAAGTACTCGGATAAGGGTTTTTATTAATAGACACTTTTGGGTCTTGCTGCTCAGACTCTAAACAGCCAGATAACGCGAGTGATACGCTAAGCGCCAACAACGTAGGCGCGATGCTTTGCTTGATATGCATTTAATGCTTCCTGTGCGGATTATTATTTTGGGGTTTAATAGTCAACAATAAAATGATTTGAACAATACGGCAAGTGAACCTGAGCCAATTACGTCCAATGGTTATACATTCACGGTGAATGGAGAATGAAGCAAATAAATAAGAGTATTTCAGATACTAAAAGCACATAGTAAATTTGCCTTCTGTTTTTTGCTCACTCCCATGCCGTCATGCTGAATTTATTTCAGTATCTGGTCTTTGTAGAACAAGGACAGATCCTGAAACGAGTTCAGGATGACGGAAAGTGGTTTGTTGATGATTCGCATTGTCTCACTCCCATGTCATCATGCTGAATTTATTTCAGTATCTGCTCTTTGTAGAACAAGTACAGATCCTGAAACGAGTTCAGGATGACGGAGAGTGGTTTGTTCACGATTCGCATTTTCTCACTCCCATGTCGTCATGCTGAATTTATTTCAGTATCTGGTCTTTGTAGAGCAAGTACAGATCCTGAAACGAGTTCAGGATGACGGTGTTGGTATCAGGGAGTCGGTAATCGTGTAGCCTTTTTGTCGTCATGCTGAATTTATTTCAGTATCTACTCTTTGCAGAACAAGTACAGATCCTGAAACGAGTTCAGGATGACGGAGAGTGTTTTGTTGATGATTCGCATTATCTCACTCCCATGTCGTCATGCTGAATTTATTTCAGTATCTGGTCTTTGTAGAACAAGAACAGATCCTGAAACGAGTTCAGGATGACGGAAAGTGGTTTGTTGATGATTCGCATTGTCTCACTCCCGTGTCGTCATGCTGAATTTATTTCAGTCTCTGGTTTTTGTAGAACAAGAACAGATCCTGAAACGAGTTCAGGATGACGGAAAGTGGTTTGTTGATGATTCGCATTATCTCACTCCCATGTCGTCATGCTGAATTTATTTCAGTATCTGGTCTTTGTAGAGCAAGTTCAGGATGACGGTATTCGTTCAGGACTGAATTATTCGTGAAAGGTGAAATATTTGTTCAGAATAACAACGTATTTTCTAGACTCAAGAGTCTGTTGAGAATGATAGTCTTAGAGTTCAAAGTCACCAAAATCGAGATCTGTTGAGGGATCTGGCTTTGCTTTTGATTGGGGTTCAAGTAACGAAGGTTGTTGCGTTTCTATCTGGGTTGGAATAACTTTAACTTTCGGTTTGGCATTTTTACGTTTTTTGCGTTGCAAGCAGCGTTTAACTACTTTTTGTTTGTTATCAGACGTTAAGTTTATCCACGTGTGGCGTTCTTCACGCGTACGGTAACAGCCAAGACAATTGCCTTTTTCATCAGACTGACACACACCCACACAAGGGCTGGGAACATCAAAAAACTCTAATTGCATAATAACCTTCGGCCAAACTTAAAAAGCCTATACATAATGTATAGGCTTGTATCATATTAGTCTAATTTATCAGTAGCAATATGATAGTCAGGGTCTTCAATCACGTTGATTTCAACTAGACTACCCGCTTTGGTTAATAACTTTGTACATTCACTGCTTAAATGTCTTAAGTGCATGGTTTTGCCGCGCGACAAATAACGGTCAGCTAAGGTATCAATCGCTTCAATAGCAGAATGGTCAACAACGCGTGAATTTTTAAATTCTACGATAATGTCGCTACTTGCTTCATCCATATCAAACTGCTCTAAAAAGTTTGAAACCGAACCAAAAAACAATGGTCCTTTAACATCATAAACGGTTGAGCCATGCTCGTTAGTTGAACGATGCACAGTAACGTGTTTTGCGTGTTCCCAAGCAAAAACTAACGCTGAGACAATAACACCAACAACAACAGCAATAGCAAGATCTGAATAAACAGTAACACCTGAGACAAGAATTATCACAAAGGCATCAGCCTTCGGCACTTTGCCTAAAATGCGGAAACTCGACCATTCAAAGGTACCAATAACAACAATAAACATAACGCCAACTAAGGCCGCTAGAGGGATTTGTTCAATTAAACCTGAGGCAAATAAAATAAAGCCAAGTAATGCTAGTGCCGCAGTAATGCCTGAGGCTCGACCTCGACCACCTGAGTTCACGTTGATCATTGATTGACCAATCATTGCACAACCACCCATACCGCCAAAGAAACCCGTAACAGTATTTGCTGCACCCTGTGCAATACATTCTTGGTTACCACGACCACGAGTACCGGTTAACTCATCAATAAGGGTTAACGTTAATAATGATTCAATTAAACCAATCGCTGCTAATACGATAGCGAATGGAAAGATGATTTTTAACATTTCTAAATCAAATGGTACGCTAGGTATGCTAAATGTTGGTAATCCGCCGGCTATAGAGGCAACATCACCCACTAACTTAGTATCGAGATTAAGGCCAAAAACTAAGAATGACACAGCAACTATCGCGACCAATGTTGAAGGTACCGCTTTAGTTAACTTAGGGAAAAAATGAATAATTGCCATGGTTAAAAGAATTAACCCTGCCATGGTATAAAGAGGTGCTCCTTGCATCCATTCTAATTCACCCGCGTCATTAGTAAATTTGAATTGACCAAGCTGAGCTAAAAATATAACGATAGCTAAACCATTAACAAAGCCAAGCATAACGGGATGGGGTACTAAGCGGATAAACTTACCCAGTTTAAATATACCAGCAAGAATTTGCAGTAAGCCTGTTAATACCACCGTAGCGAATAAATACTCAACACCATGAATAGCCACTAGACTCACCATGACAACAGCCATAGCGCCGGTTGCACCAGAAATCATGCCAGGGCGTCCACCGAAAACAGAGGTAATTAAACCCACCATAAAAGCAGCATATAAACCAACAAGAGGGTCGACACCAGCAACAAATGCAAAAGCAACAGCTTCGGGCACTAGCGCTAAGGCGACGGTAAGTCCTGAAAGAACATCGTTCTTCAGGTTAGAAACTTTACTGGCATGTAATTCGAACATTGCACTCTCATTTTATGGATAGTGGGGTGTAACCTGACGACGTCCTAATAATAGGAAAACTTAACAAGAAGCGTTAATTGACTTATTTGAGGGTATATCAAGGTAAAAGCGCGGGAATACTATAGATTTGCCGTGAAAAAGTCAATAACTAGCCACTTTTATGACTAGTTATTGTTCATATTTGAATGCTATTTATTAGTAGAACTATTAAAACGTTTGATTAGATTTTGACTTGAAGCTGACAGCATTGACATTTCGCCACCATTGATTGCTGATAAAATACTGTTGCCTAATTGTTTGCCCAGTTCAACACCCCATTGGTCAAAAGAATTTAACTGCCAAATAACACCTTGTACAAAAATTTTATGCTCATAAAGTGCAAGCAAGGCCCCTAAATTTTCGGGTGTCATTTCTTCAAGTAATAACGTGTTACTAGGTGTATTACCTTTCATGGTTTTATGTGGCGCAAGTGTAGAAATTTCGTCAGCTGTTAAGCCTGCGGCGTCAAGTTCACCTTCAACTTCTGCTAAGGTTTTACCGCGCATTAACGCTTCACTTTGCGCAAAACAATTAGCCACTAATACTTGATGATGCTCAGGCAAATTGCTCGCGCCTTTTAAACAGACAATAAAGTCGGTAGGAATAATGTCATCGCTTTGATGCATTAATTGCATAAAAGCATGCTGACCATTTGTCCCCTCTTGACCAAAAACAGTGGGGGCGGTTTGCCACGCTAACTTCTCGCCAGTATTAGACACTGACTTACCATTACTTTCCATATCAGTTTGTTGTAGATAACCGGGTAAAGCCCGCAAAGAATGGTCGTACGGTAAAATAGCAAGGCTTGAATACTGCAAAGCATTACGATTCCAAATACCAAGCAGTGCCATTAACACCGGCATATTCTGCTCAAAGGGAGCATTTTGAAAATGCTGGTCCATTTGATAAGCGCCCTGCTTAAGCTTATTAAAATTTTCATTGCCAATAACTAGCGCCAGCGGTAAACCAACAGCAGACCAAAGAGAAAATCGTCCGCCTACCCAATCCCACATCGGAAGAATGTTTTTTTCTAAAACACCAAACTCAGTCGCTTTAGCAATATTAGTACTAACCGCAAACCACTGTTTTTCAATAATATCAGAACAAGTTGAATGTTTAAGCATCCAATTTTTAACCGCTAATGCGTTAAGTAAAGTTTCTTGGGTGGTAAAGGTTTTAGAAATAACAACAACCAAGGTGGTACCAACATTCAGCTTAGCGAGTTTCTCTTCAACTGCAGCGCCGTCAACATTGGCAATAACATGGGCATCCAAGCCGGTGGTATGAAAAGTACTTAATGCAGAAAGCGCCACTTTAATACCGTAATAAGAGCCACCAATACCAATCGCGATAATATCAGTGAACTTTTCACCAGAAGCTGAAAGTAACGTTCCCGAACTAATATCATTAACAATGTCGGCCATGTGCTGCTCAGTGGCAATAACTTCGTCAGCTTGTACACCTAATATCGCTTGTTTTTTTTCATCTGGGGCACGAAGAACGGTATGAAGCACGGCACGCTTTTCAGTGTTATTGATAACCTCGCCACAGAACTGCGCGTTGATTTTTTCAGCTAAACTAGACTTTTCTGCTAATTCAAAAAGCTGATTAAGTTCTGTTACGTTAATGTTTTGTTTAGAGAAGTCGAGGTATAGACCAGCATTGCTAGTTGAGTATTGATCAACACGGCTTTGGTCAGTGGAGAACAATGAAACAATTGCCCGAGACTTAGCCGCTTTCGAAAGCGCTGATAAAGAAGATATATCCATATTTATACTTTTCTTATAGTAAATTTAAAATAGGTGAAGGCTCGTTATTCTGTGGGATAACCGTTATCCTGATACCAATAACGTCATCATGTGGGATAACAGTCACCCTGATACCATCACCGCCATCCTGAACTTGTTTCAGGATCTGTACTTACAACAACAAAGACCAGATACTGAAATAAATTCAGCATGACGACAAAAGTGCTAAACGATTAACGACTCCCTGATACCAATAACGTCATCCCGTGGGCTAAACGTGATCCAGTTGGATCATCATCCTGATACCAACGCCTTCATCCTGAACACTACTCTCCGTCATCCTGAGCTTGTTTCAGGATCTGTACTTGCAACAACAAAAACCAGATACTGAAATAAATTCAGCATGACGACAAGAGTACAAAGTACAAAAGAAAAAATAGACGTTACTTCATCAAGTCGGTTAAATATGCTCTGAAATCATCAGCTAATTCTGGGTGGCGTAAACCGTATTCAACATTCGCTTTCATATAGCCTAGTTTAGAACCACAGTCATGTGACTTACCTGTCATATGGAAAGCTTCAACCGTTTCTTTTTCCATTAACATCGCAATAGCGTCAGTTAATTGAATTTCATCACCAGCACCTGGAGGGGTTAACTTTAATAAATCCCAAATTTTCTCAGAAAGGACATAGCGACCAACAACGGCTAAGTTTGATGGCGCGTCTTCCATCGCTGGTTTTTCAACAATAGCCGTCATAGTTTTTGACTCACCTGGGGCAAGCTCAACACCACCACAATCAACCACACCATAACTACTTACTTGCTCCATTGGCACAGGTTCAACCATAATCTGGCTGTAGCCACCCACTTCGTTATAACGCGTTAACATCGCCGCTAAATTTTCGGTTTTCAAATCTGCTGTAGCATCATCTAAAATAACATCAGGAAGTACCACAACAAAAGGTTCGTTACCAATAATAGGACGGGCCTTCATTACAGCATGACCCAAGCCTTTCGCTTCACCTTGACGAACATGCAGTATGGTAACGTCTTTCGGGCAAATCGCTTGAATCTCTTCGAGCAACTGACGCTTTACACGATTTTCTAAAGTAGTTTCTAACTCGAAGGACTTATCAAAATGGTTTTCAATCGCGTTTTTTGAAGAATGGGTAACTAGCACAATTTCCTTAATACCCGCCGCAACACATTCATTAACGATGTATTGGATCATCGGCTTATCAACAATAGGCAACATCTCTTTGGGAATAGCTTTAGTAGCTGGTAACATCCGAGTACCTAGGCCTGCTACAGGTATTACTGCTTTTGTTATTTTGTTTTGCATTCTCATCCTTAAAGTATTATTAATAACTTATTGTAAAGAGTCTTTAATTTATTGTCACTACTAATAAATAAGAAAATAATCTATCAACAAAAAATAAAAAACGATATCAGTTGATATCGCTTTTGTAGTTAGCTAGTCCTGCATTATTTGTATTGGGCAGCTATACAGTTTTGATAAGAACCATCCATTACCGACTGCCACCATTGCTCATTATTTGAATACCAAGCAACTGTTTTAGCAATGTCAGTTTCAAATATTGGTTTTAGTTTCACCGATAATAGCATTGCTGCTGATAATGCCTACGTAACCTGTGCTTGTTATAGTTATATTGATATCATTTATTTGAAAATAACATTAAAATCTCAAGTGTATTTACGTTCTTAATAAAATTAAAATTTCTTCAGTTTTAACACTCATCAACTCAACATTACCTTTAGACTCTACATTTAACCTAACTACGGGCTCGGTATTAGAGCTTCGCAAATTAAAACGCCATTCTCCATCAGCATCAATAAATTCAAGAGATATTCCATCAGTGTAATCAACCGATACGGCATTAGCTTGATATTTTTCTAACACCCGTGCAATTGCTAACTTAGGGTCTTCAAGTTTTAAATTAATCTCCCCTGAAGATGGGTAAGCTGTAATGCGCTGAGCAACAGCATCTGATAACTTGAGGTTTTTAACACAAAGTAGTTCAGCGACTAATAACCAAGGGATCATTCCTGAATCACAATACATAAAATCACGAAAATAATGATGGGCAGACATTTCACCACCATAAACAGCATCTTCACTGCGCATGCGTTCTTTAATAAAAGCATGGCCGGTTTTACATAGTACTGGCTCTCCACCAGCAAGAGTGACTACATCAATAGTGTTCAAAGTTAAACGTGGATCATGAATGATTTTAGCTCCTGCATTTTTTTGCAAAAATGCTTCAGCTAATAACCCTACGATGTAATAACCTTCTATAAATTGACCTTTTTCATCAAACAAGAAACAACGGTCAAAGTCACCATCCCAAGCAATTCCCATATCTGCTTTATGTTTAAGAACGGCATCTATTGTGTCTTGACGATTTTCTATTAAAAGAGGGTTAGGAATTCCATTAGGGAAATTACCATCAGGCTCGTGATTTATCTTTATAAATTCTATTGGTACATGCAAGGAAAGAAACTGTGCTTCAAGGGCGTCAATCACATGACCTGCAGCACCATTACCCGAATTAACAACAAGCTTAAGAGGCTTAATATTTTTAACACTGATGTAAGTTAGTAAATGCTGCACATAGGCATAAAGGGTCGAACTTAATTGGTAACTGCCGCGCACTAATGCTTTTTCAGCAAAAGCTTGAGTCTCAGCAAGTGTTTGAATATCAAATAGCCCCGTATCACCACTAATTGGTTTTGATTCGCTCTTCACCAATTTCATACCATTGTAATCCATAGGATTATGACTTGCGGTAACTTCAACACCACCATCGACATTCAAATGTGATGTAGCAAAATAAATTTCTTCAGTACCTGTCATCCCTAAATCAATGACGTTCACGCCGGCATCCATCAAACCACCAGCTACGGCAAACTTTAATTCTTCAGAGGTTAAACGAATATCACCACCAACAACGACCGTTTTTACTTTATTGTCATCGCTAAGTAAAAATTCACCATAAGCGCGGCCAATACGATAGGCGATATCATTATTTAATTCTTCACCTAATTGCCCACGAATGTCATAGGCTTTGAAGCAGGTAAGTGTAGTACTACCTATAGTTGCAGGCATTACTAGGCTCTCCCGTAATTATCTTCAAAGCGAACAATATCATCTTCGCCTAAATATGAACCCGACTGAACTTCGATTAACTCTAACTCTACTTTACCTGGATTTTCTAGGGCATGTATTACACCAATAGGAATATAGGTGGATTGGTTTTCAGTTAATAAAATAGTTTTATCGCCGTTGGTCACTTTTGCCGTACCTGAAACTACCACCCAATGTTCTGCACGATGATGATGCATTTGTACTGATAATTTAGCGCCAGGTTTTACGGTAATACGTTTGACTTGAAAACGTTCACTACTATCAACAGAGTCGTATTTCCCCCAGGGGCGATAAACTTCACGGTGAGACTTGAATTCGCTTCTATCTTGAGCTTTCAATTGATTAACAATATTTTTTACCTTTTGTACCTCTGACTTTTTCGACACTAAAATAGCATCTTTAGTTTCAACTACCACTACATCATCCAGACCAATAACAGCTACTAATTTATCTTGGGCATTTATGTATGAATTTGTAGTATCAATAGCTAAAACATCTCCTTTGAATGCATTACCACTTTCATCTTTATTTTCAATTTCCCAAAGTGCAGACCAACTACCAACATCACTCCAACCACAATCCATCGGTACAACAACCGCTTGAGTGGTTTTTTCCATAACCGCATAATCGACAGAATCATCAGGACAAGCTTCAAAAGCTTCTTTATTCACCCGTACAAAGTCAGCATCAGATTGAATATCTGCCATAGCTTTTTCACATGCTTGATATATATCAGGACGATGTGCTTTCAATTCCTCTAAATAACGGCTAGCTTTGAATAAAAACATACCGCTGTTCCAGTAATAATTACCGCAATCAATATAACGTTCTGCAGTTTGAGAGTCTGGCTTTTCAACAAACTCAGATACTGTAAAAGCAGCCCCATGAATAGCTTCGCCACGTTTAATGTAGCCATAACCCGTTTCAGGTGCTGTAGGCACAATGCCAAAAGTAACTAACTTACCTGTCTTTGCATGCTCACTTGCTTGATGAACAGATTGACAAAATGCAGCATTATCAAGAATTAAATGATCAGCGGCCAGTACTAATAACAAAGCATCATTACAATCTTGTAAAGCTTTAAATGCGGCTAACGCAATTGCGGGTGCAGTATTACGGCCAACGGGCTCTAATATAATGCCGCTATTAGCAATATCATTAGCACGAAATTGTTCCGCAACTGAGAAACGATGTTCTTCATTACAAATAACCATAGGTGGTTGGTGTTCAATACCAACTAAGCGTAATGCTGTGCTTTGCAACATTGAATGTTCACCATGTAAAGTTAAATATTGCTTTGGAAAAGTCTGACGCGATAAAGGCCATAATCGCGACCCTGAGCCGCCAGCCATAATTACAGGTAAAATCATTTATTATCCAAATTTAGTTTTAATTTATTTATTTATTTATTTATTTATTATAGTGATATTAGTGAAGATTTATTTCGAGTTATACATCCACCGCAGGGTTTCTTTAATAGACTTACGATCATCTATGTCTATAATTGTTCGTAACAATTGGTCATCACCACATAACCTTATTATCTCATTATCTCTTACAAAGTCAGGATTAACCCGGACATCAATCGTATAACCAGATAATTCGTTTAATTCATGAATAATATCACGGAGGGATAACATGCTCCCTGAGCAAAAATTGACATTTAAATTAACTTCTTTTGAGTCAAGAGCTTTTACATACCATTGGGCAATGTCTCTCACATCTGAAAAGTCTCTATATACATCTATGTTGCCTAATTCTATAAAAGCTTTATTTTCTTGAAAGTGTTTGATTATCTTAGGAACTAAAAAGTGCTCTGCTTGCCCAATACCAGTATAATTGAATGGACGACAAATCAATAAAGGCAATTTATTTTTCCATTGCCGTGCCGCCATCTCCATAGAAAATTTCGATATACCATAATGATTTACTGGTTCAGGTTTTTGACTCTCACTAATAGTTCCTTCAACATTCCCATATATATTTGCAGAACTAGCTAAAACGACTTTACGAAGGTTTAAACCAGACTCATCTAATGCTCTAAGTAAGTTTAAAGTTCCAAGTAGGTTTGTTTCATATATTTCATTAATATTAGTATTACCAACAAACGATAATGCTGCCAGATGAATTACATAATCAGGTTTTACTTTATTAACCAAATTGACTACGCTATCATAATTTCGTAAATCAACGGATTTATCTACATTATCAATAAATGAAAATCCCTGAGATTTTAGCTCAGACAAAACATAAGCACCCGTGAAACTTGAACTTCCTGTAACTAAAACCGTTTTATTAGACATTA
Organism: Colwellia sp. BRX8-4; assembly: GCF_014077345.1. Lineage (NCBI taxonomy): Bacteria > Pseudomonadati > Pseudomonadota > Gammaproteobacteria > Alteromonadales > Colwelliaceae > Colwellia > Colwellia sp. BRX8-4. The sequence goes on along the minus strand of NZ_JACGVS010000029.1, from coordinate 2,234 downwards.
ATTAGAAAACCCTGATTCATTACGAACTAAATCAGCTTGCACCATCATTTCACATAACTCCTCCAAAGTTGTTCGGGGCTGCCAATCTAACTCATTATTAGCTTTAGTTGGGTCTCCAATAAGTAATTCAACTTCTGCAGGTCTATAGAATTTAGGATTGACTCTTACAACTATTTTATTAGAAGAAATATCTTTTGCTACTTCATTCTCTTCTGTTCCTGACCATTCAAGAGCGATGCCTACTGCTTTGAAAGACATAGTAACAAAATCTCTTACTGTTTCGGTTCTGTTTGTTGCCAAAACATAAGTATCAGGCTTATCAGCTTGTAACATACGCCACATTCCTTCAACATAATCTTTAGCAAATCCCCAATCACGTTTAGCATCAATATTACCAAGCTCTAAAACGTCTAGTTTTCCTAATTTAATTTTCGCTACTGAATCTGTGATTTTTCGAGTTACAAACTCTTTACCACGAAGAGGTGATTCATGATTAAATAAAATACCACTGGTAGCAAACATTCCATATGACTCACGATAATTAATAACCATCCAATGAGCATATAATTTAGCAACACCATAAGGGCTTCGAGGATAAAAAGCAGTAGACTCTGTTTGAGGGATTTCTTGCACCTTGCCAAACATTTCTGAAGTTGAAGCTTGATAAAATTTTATTGATGAATCTACAATTCTAATTGCTTCTAGTAAATTAACAGCACCGATACCAGTTATTTCTGCAGTGGTAATAGGTTGTTCAAATGAGACACCTACAAAACTTTGTGCAGCCAAATTATACACTTCATCTGGCTTACACTTCTCTATCAAGCGAATACTATTAGATAAATCCGTTAAATCAAATTCAATTAATTCAAGATTAGGATGTTCTAATACCTTTACTTCTGCCAGTCGCCAGAAATCAACACTACTTGTTCTTCGGTACGCGCCAAAAACTTTATAACCTTTACTTAATAACAACTCAACTAAGTATGCGCCATCCTGCCCGGTAACACCTGTTACAACCGCTGTTTTATTCATATTCTTTCCTATAGATTAAATAGCATATCAAAACTGCTTTTTTAATATGTTAAATGAAAAACTTATTTTTTAAAAACATAACTAACTAATTACTTAAAGATTTTTACTTTTCTTCGAAATAGAATCCATTATTGTTGAGTTAAAGGATTTGAATATATGATCCCAAGAATAAAAGTTAATTATTTCTTCTCTTATACTGTCATCGCAGCTATTCAATTTCAGCGAACTACGTAACTTATCGCTTATATCTTTTGGACTATTAGGATCAAAGTAGATTGCTTTGTTCAAAGTAATCTCCTTGAATACATCAATATCAGAGCAAACAACATTACAACCCAATTGATACGCTTCGATTAAAGGCATACCAAAGCCTTCATAAAATGACGGAAAGCAAAAAACTTTTGCTCTACTATACATTTCACATAGTGTTTTTTCAGATATTTGCTCTAAAAAAATAATATTATGACCTTTACTTTCAAGTTTTGAGGCTAAATTAACTATTTCGTCTTTAAGGCCGTTGTCTGAGCCAACAAAAGTAATATTCAAAGACCCCTCACATAGCTCTATCGCTTTGATTAGGTTTATGTGATTTTTTCTTTTTTCAAAAGTTGCTACATAAAGAATGTCTATATCACGCTCATTATTCTGATATTCAATCTTTTTATCGTCAATCCCACAGTAAGAAACAATAATATCGCTTTCTTTAATTGAACAGTAATTTTGAATTGCTTTAGATGTAAACTCACTAATAGTTATTACTTTGTCGGCACTAGCCAATTGCCTCTTTTGAAATGATTCGGTGAGAAAACCAAGTCCCCCTCGCCCAAAACCATCAAAATTTCTCAGGTCGTAAATCGTTTGAAAATGGTAATGCCTATAGCTGAAAAAAGGTATAGGCATAAAATCGTTCACAAATATTCCTTTAGGTAGCCTAGCTAATTTAAAAGAAAGCTCAAGCCAAGAAACCATTCGTTGGAATTTATTTGAATACTCTTTAATAAATATACAATTTTCAATGGGGCACCAAATGGGTCTATTATTAAAAGTTATAATACATTTAAAATTATTTGTATGTTCCTTTAAAAGGCGTTTTCCAATTTCGTCTAAACGCTTATTCGCTCCGCTAGAAAAATCATTTAGATAATACAACGAAGAATAATAAATATTCATAAAAGCCTTTATTAGTTAGTTAGTTAGTT
>NZ_JACGVS010000001.1:0-408678 GCF_014077345.1 Colwellia sp. BRX8-4 | reverse complement strand
TGCCTGAAGCGAGATGCGCATGATACGCTTCTCAGTTTTGATGTCAACGTTTTATTTAATTTAATTTGAAGTTTCTTTTCGAAGATTCAAACCTTATCTATAAAACGTTAAGTTAACTACTTTACCCTAAAGTGATGTAGATAACTTATCAAAACAGCTCTTTCGTGGTTCGTTTTGACTGAACCCCTTGGAACTGGAGCGCATTCTAGAGATTTCTCGCTGGGCGTCAACCCTTTTTTGCAATAAGTTTGAAATAAACGTTTGTTCGCTTAATTAACGTACAGGCCACGTTTTTATTGAGGTTTATTCGACCGAATACCACATTTATTAACCACACTTCTATTAGCTGATACTCTTTCGTTAAACTAAACATTTATATTAATACAGTTTATAACTGATATTTTTTCAACCTTTAGTCGATATTTGCTAATATTAATGCACAAGTTCACAACCTAATTCTCATTATGAATAAAACTATATTACGTAGCTACAATAAAATCACACCAAAATTGGGCCAAAAGGTCTATATTGATGAGTCTGCTGTACTCGTTGGAGATATATCTATGGGTGACGATGTCAGTATTTGGCCTTTGGTCGCCGCTAGGGGTGACGTTAATACTATTAGCATTGGCAATAGAACCAATATCCAAGATGGTACGGTATTGCATGTAACCCGTAAAAGCGCAGGTAATCCAACAGGCAATCCTCTCATTATAGGTGAAGATGTTACCGTTGGTCACAAGTGCATGCTACATGGTTGCACGTTAGGAGATCGTATACTTGTTGGTATGGGGGCAATCATTATGGATGGCGCGATTATTGAAAGTGACGTTTTTATTGGTGCAGGTTCTTTGGTGCCTCCTCATAAAACGTTAGAGAGTGGTTACCTATATGTAGGTAACCCGGTAAAACAAGTGAGATTACTAAAAGAAAGTGAGCAAGCATTTCTTAGTCAGTCTGCGATTAATTATGTTGAGCTTAAGAATGAGTACCTTGCTCAATAATAATTTATTAGCCCGTTACTTATAGTACAGCTCTATTCGACTTTCAGGGAGTGGCTCATTATCGTCGAGCCACTCTTCAACGATTTCTTCTAAATCAAATTTCAATGCATCACTCATTACATTATGCTTTGTACACTTAATAAGAATATTAATACGCTCACCAGAGAGTAATCCACTAAAGATCCAGCCCTGTTGGTTGTTATCATAAGTTATATCATCGTTGAAGATTATTTGTTGATTCATCTTAATCCTCTTTTCTTAGCCTATTTAGCACCGATGCGGTTTCAGGTGAAACATTTCGCCAAGTTCTAAAACTTTCGGCGGCTTGTTCTACCAACATACCTAAACCATCAATAACATTACTTGCGCCATTGGCTTTCGCCCAAGCTAAAAATGGACTAAGTTCTTTACCATAAACCATATCGTAACAGTCGGTATTAGCAATAAGCTCTTTTGATAACGGTGGAATTTTCCCCGTTAAGCTTGCCGATGTAGCATTGATAATAAGGTCAAACTTTTCTGCTCCCAGAGCATCGAACCCTGTAGCCGTTAATTTATTGTTGTTAAACTTTTTAATCAGCTCTTCGGCTTTACTAACTGTTCTATTGGCGATAACAATTTTCTGTGGTCCTTGTGCTAATAAAGGTAAAATCACGCCTTTAGCAGCACCACCGGCACCAAGTAATAAAATACGACTATTTTTTAATAATATTTTATGATTAAGGAGGTCTTGTACAAGCCCTTCCCCATCGGTGTTATCGCCAAATATTTTACCACCCGCAAACGTTAAGGTATTTACCGCGCCGGCAAGTTGAGCCCGCTCGGTTAATTTATCGCATAATGCCATCGCTTGTTCTTTAAAAGGAGCGGTAATGTTGGCACCTTTAGCGCCACTATTCATAAAAGTAATGATTGTTTGTTCAAATAGCTCTAGTGCTACATATTCACTTTGGTAGTTAAGTTGCTGCTGAGTTTGCTGCGCAAAAGATTGGTGAATGATGGGCGAACGTGATTGTTTGATAGGGTTACCAAAGACGCGATATTGATCCATAGAAAGCACTGGGTAATAAATTATACTTAAGGTTATCGTAATAAAGGCATGATGAATATAAAAAAAGCAGTTACCTTTATATAAAAGATGACTGCCTTAAAAGGGTGTTGTTAAGAGTTTGTGTTATTAATAATACTAAAACTTATAACCCAACATGATTGAATAAACCATAGGGTCAATTTCTACTGACGCAGACCCTTTAATATCACCAATTTTGAAGGTGGCATCGGCATTAATATCAATATAACGAGCGGAAGCATTTACGTGCCACTTATCATTTATTAAGTAATCGGCGCCCACTTGAAACGATAAGCCTAATGAACCATCAAGCTCTAAATCATTAAAACCTAAAGATTCAGGTGTACTTTTAAAACTTTCATCAAAAAATATGGTGTAATTTATGCCAACACCCACATAAGGTTTAATGTTCGATGCACTGTTAAAGTAATAAAGTGCACTAATTGTGGGTGGTAACTGTGTGACTTCCGCTAATGTCGCACCATCGACGTTCGCACCAAACAGTCCGGCAGAGATACGTTGTTGATCGTGAATAATGACATCATGGGCGAATGGTGTTGCAGCTAAAACTTCTATTGCCCAATTGTTATCATAGAAATAAATAAAATTTAAGCCAAGTTGAGTATTGTCATCAACAGAAAGAGATAATGGCGTGTTACCTCCTAATGCTTCAACAAAAACCCCTGACTTACCGCTATCTGGGTTAACCATAGTCACACCACCACGGAAAACAAAATCTCCGGCTTTATAATCTTCAGCAAAGGCAGTTACAGAAAGAGAAGCTAAAACAGCTAAAGTAAGTAAACGTTTTTTCATGTGCAAAGTCCCTGTTTATTTTGTGGGTATTTAATGAAACGGATTCTATAGAGACTTAAAAATAAAAACATGACCTAGCGCAATAAAATTGCGTTGTTTTAACTTTTATTTAAACATTTTACAAATAGAGGGGAGTAGAGGTAAATAACAGTGGCAAGTAAGCTTGGTGACGAAAATATAAAACAGCTAATGTCATTGACAGAAACACGAGAAGCTTTACGCTTCTCGTTCAATCGGCGTTCAAAAAAATCTAGCTGAAGTATTATAAATGATGATAATAATTATTGAGCTAACCAGTCTTGCGGTACTAAGTACTGAGCCAGTTCAGCTTCTTGACTTGTTGGATCGGGCTGATAATTATATTCCCAACGAGCAAGTGGCGGCATCGACATTAATATCGATTCTGTACGCCCACCTGACTGCAAACCAAATAAGGTTCCTCGGTCAAAGACTAAGTTAAACTCAACATAACGGCCACGGCGATATAATTGAAATTGACGTTGTTGCTCAGAGAATTCAATGTGCTTTCTTTTTTCGATAATCGGAACATAAGCGTCAACAAAGCCTTGCCCAACAGCTTTAATATAATTTAAGCAAGTATCAAAATCCCATTGATTCAAATCATCAAAAAATAAACCACCAACACCACGCGTTTCATCTCGATGTTTTAAATAAAAATATTCATCGCACCATTTTTTATGCTCATTATAAACATTTTCACCAAAAGGCTGACAAAGTGATTTTGCCGTTTGGTGCCAATGAACAACATCTTCTTTTATAGGATAAAAAGGGGTTAAATCAAAACCACCACCAAACCACCACACAGGTTCCTCACCTTCTTTCTCAGCGATAAAAAATCGTACATTAGCGTGTGACGTTGGAATATAAGGATTTTTAGGGTGAATAACTAATGAAACACCACAAGCTCGCCAGGTTCTACCGGCTAGTTCAGGTCGATGAGCACTCGCTGATGGGGGTAACTTATCACCAGAGACTTCTGAAAAGTTAACACCACCTTGTTCAATAACAGTCCCGTCGGTTAATACTCGAGTACGGCCACCACCGCCTTCAGCGCGTATCCAGTTATCTTCAACGAACTGCCCACTTCCGTCGGCGGCTTCTAATGCTGAACAAATATTGTCTTGCAGTGATTTTAAAAATTCAATGACTGTTTCTATGCTTACTTGGCTCATGCTCGAATTGTCTCTCCGGTCAGTGCATCAATTATTCTTGAAGGTTGAGTATACCCTAAAGTACTACCTTTTATGATGAAATCGATTTCAGCTGACAAAGTTTCTTCAACGTCTTGCCAAGTTCTTGCCGGCTCCTCCCCCGATAGGTTAGCACTGGTAGAAACAATTGGTTTATTTACCTTGTTGCATAGCGCTACTACATCAGGTTGGCTAGTCAATCGAACGGCTATGGTGGAAAATTTTCCAGTAAGTAGCCGATGGGTATTGCTATTTTTTGGCAATAATTGAGTAATACCGTTAGGCCAGCGAGAAAGTATACTCAAGCGTTTATCTTGCGGTATTTTACTGTCATCAATATAAGGGAGTAATTGAGAGTAGTTAGCCGCTAGTAAAATGAGGCCCTTTTCTGGAGAGCGGTTTTTAATGCTAAGTAATTTTTCAATTGCGAGTAAATTATCTGGATCGCAACCTAGGCCAAAAACAGCTTCGGTTGGATAAGCAATAATACCACCTTGGCTGTAAGCCTCTTCGGCAGAAGTCATCATAAATAATAATGGAAAATTAAAGGATTATTTTATGATTATACGGCGTTTATCTAACAGATAAAATAAGTGTTTAATTTCAGATAAAAATAATTTTATCGCCAAAATTAAACACTTGATAGTTATGAGAGGCTTTTTACTTTTTCACGTAAAATAAACTTCTGCACTTTACCTGTCGACGTTTTTGGTAAATCACTAAACACAATTGTCTTAGGGGCTTTAAATGTAGCCATATGTTCTCGACAAAAACTGATGATATCTTGCTCTGTAGCGCTGCGGCCTCGCTTTAATGAAACAAAGGCGCATGGAGTTTCCCCCCATTTCTCATCGCTTTTAGCGACAACGGCTGCTTCTAATATGTCAGGGTGTTGATATAAAATACTTTCGACTTCTACTGAAGATATATTTTCTCCACCTGAAATAATAATATCTTTAGAACGATCTCGTATTTCAATATAACCATCAGGATGCTTAACGGCTAAATCACCAGAATGGAACCAGCCATGTTTGAATGCTTCATTGGTCGCTTTCTCATTTTTTAGATAACCTTTCATCATACTATTACCACGAAACATAATTTCACCAACCGTTTCAGCATTACAAGGGACGGGCTGCATAGTTTCAGGGTCTAATACATCGACTTCTTCTTGTGTAGGATAGCGTACACCTTGACGTGCTTTTAACGCTGCTCGTTCATCATCGCTTTTATCATTCCATTCATCTTTCCACTCACTTACCACACAAGGCCCATAAACTTCAGTTAAACCATAGCCTTGGGTAATATCAAACCCCATTGCTTCCATCCCTTTAATAACGGATGGTGGTGGCGGAGCCCCCGCGGTCATGATATTTATGCCACGTGGTACTTTTGCCAGTAACTTTTGGTCTGCATTTAAAATCATATTTAAGACGATTGGCGCACCACAAAAATGGCTGACCTTATGTTCAATTAAACTTTCAATGATTGCGCCAACTTCTACCTGCCTTAAACAAACTTGTGTTCCACCCACAGCAACAACAGTCCATGGAAAACACCAACCATTACAATGGAACATTGGCAGTGTCCATAGGTACACTGAGTTATTGCCTAATGGCCAGATCATGTTGTTACCCAGCGAATTTAAATAAGCGCCGCGATGTGAATAGACCACACCTTTTGGGTTACCCGTTGTCCCTGAAGTATAATTTAACGCCAGCGCTTGCCATTCATCATGAATTAAATTTCCGGTGAAATTTTCATTACCTTCGGCAAGTAAGTCTTGATACTCAACAGAACCTAAACGTTCACCGCCTTCACTCATTACATCGTCGATATCAATAATCAGCGGTTGACGTGAACATAAGGTTAGTGCTTTTTTTACCACACAAGAAAATGCCGTATCGGTTAAGAGTACATCACATTCGCCATGGTCGAAAAGAAAAGCAATACTTTCAGCGTCTAAACGAATGTTTATAGAATGTAATACTGCACCCGTTAACGGCACACCATAATGGGCGTCTAGAAAGGCAGGAATATTAGCCGCCATGATGGCTACTGTATTACCGGGCTTAACACCGCGTTGCATTAATGCTGAGGCTAGCCGTCTAACATTATTACGATATTCACGATAAGTGATTTTTTGTTTACCATGAATGATGGCAACGCGTTCAGGATGTACGTCGGCGGTTCGATTTAAAAAGTTAATCGGTGTTAAAGGCTGGCTATTGGCTGCAACTTTGTCTAAGCCTTGGTCATAAATATTGTTCATCGACTTTCCTCATTATATTACGGTGCTGGTAGCTATTTAGTGCTACTTAACTTCTGCACTTACTAAGGATAGTTTACGCCTATTATTGCGTATAAAAATTATCCTTTGGTCTAATGGGGGAATTGGGGTATTCACATTCGATCGCAGTAAATATCTAGCGGAATATTTATATTTTAGCTAAACAAAAGTATCAGGGTAAATTTTGGACATAAAAAAACCAGCAAGTAGCTGGTTTCTCAAATAACACATAAAATTTATGTTAATTTTTCTTGCATCGCTTCATCTTTTGCAAGTAAAGCAATAACATTAGCAGCGCGTTCTGCTTTTACTTTTTCTGCAATAGACGGATCAGCAACACCTAATATTTGTGCGGCTAAATAACCCGCATTTTTTGCACCAGCTTTACCAATAGCAACTGTTGCAACCGGTATTCCACCAGGCATCATAACCGTTGAAAGTAAGGCATCATGACCTTGTAATGGTCCGTTATCAATTGGAACACCAATAACTGGACGTGTGGTCATTCCTGCAACAGCACCGGCTAAATGAGCCGCTAAACCTGCAGCACATATAAAGACTTTACAGCCACGTTCTTCGGCATCTTTTACGTAAGCTTTAGCAGCATCAGGGGTTCTATGTGCTGAACGAACACGTACTTCATGTTCAATACCAAATGTTTTTAAAACGCTGATGGTTGCTTGCATAACAGGTAGGTCAGAATCTGAACCCATTAAAATTGCAACAAAAGTTGATGACATTTTGTCTCTCCAGAAGTTTAGTTAAATAATTGCGCGTATTATATCTCTTTACGCTTATAGGTGCATTTCTTTTCTGGACAGATTATGACGTTACCACTCGCCATTTTACGCTTCACTAATATCGGCCAATGGCATTCAGGGCAATTTTCAGCAACGGGTGGATAATTAAGGACATACTTGCATTTAGGATATTGTTCACAAGAATAAAATGTTTTGCCATAGCGATTGGTACGCTCAATTAATTCGGCTTGCTTACCCTTTTTCTGGCACTGTGGGCAAGCTACGCCAACATCTTCTTGACCACTAGTATCTTCAATATGATGGCATTGGGGATAATTGGAACAACCGATAAACATTCCATATCGCCCTTGTTTAACCGCAAGTTCATGTTGGCACTCTGGGCATTCAGTTCCAGCTAAAATTTTATCTTCGACACGTTCGTGTTCGACAACTGGACGAGTGAAATCGCAGGCAGGATAGGAAGCACAACCAAAAAACTTTCCCGACTTACTATTCTTTATAACAATTTCACTGCCACATTCTGGGCACACTTCATATGCTTTTTCTAAAGCATGTTCGTGCTGTGAAAATAAGGGTTTATCAGAATTAGGCATAATGCAATCACTAGAATATTGTTAACGTTATTATGCCACGATTAGCCAAACTTAAGCGAGTTATACGATTGACACTTAATGTAATGGGCCTTCTTGCTCATCAAAAATAAGATCTTCCATTTGCGAGTAAGCATTTTCTTTACCTGGCACGTTAAATAACACCATAAGTACCACCCACTTTAAATCATCAATCGAGAAGAACTTAGTATCTAACTCCATCACGCGGTCAATAACCATTTCTCGTGTGGTAAAATCTAGGACATTCACTTGCTCTAAAAATAAAAGAAACCCTCGACACTCGACATCAAGTAATTGCATTTCATCATCAACATAGACACGTACTGAACGACGCCCTACTCGCGTTAAATACGGATAAGCATCGGTGTCTTGAAGTGCTGCTAGCTTTTCTAACCAACTTAGCGCTTTATATATTTCGTCTTGATGAAAACCTGCTCGGGTAAGTTCATCCGTTAATGACTCATGATCCACCATAATTTCGGCTTCACTATGTATATAGTTTTCAAAAAGATACATCAGTATATCAAACATAATTAGCCCCTATTTTACTCTTAGGTAACCCCCTGGAACCGAAGCAACCAGACCTTTAAGCTCTAACATTGTTAACCGAGTTAGTACGACATCTATCGGTAATTTGCTTCGTGAAACCACCATATCTACGGGGGTGATCTCATAACCCACACTAGCTAACAATGAATCGTTAAACAAGTGTTGTTTTTGACTTTTTTCTAAGCGTTGTTCTTTCTCTTTGTTTATCGTTAAGTGTAGACCTCTTTGTGGCAGTAGATCTAATTCATCAACTATATCGGCAATATTATCGACAAGTTTAGCACCTTGTTTAATCAGCCAGTGACACCCTTTAGCTTGTGGGTTATTAATGGTACTTGGGATAGCAAACACGTCACGATTTTGTTCTATGGCACAACGAGCGGTTACCAAAGAGCCACTTTTAATAGTGGCTTCAACCACCAGCACCCCCACACTTAAACCACTAATCAATCTATTTCGTTTGGGGAAATAACCTGGCTTAGGTGGGGTGTTTGGAGGAAACTCACTGATAATAGCACCGTCATTGTCTAGAATGTTTTTTGCTAATAATCTATGTCTTGCTGGATAGACCTGATCTAAACCGGTCGCGACAACCGCGATGGTTTTACCTCCTGCCGATAACGTCCCCTGGTGAGCGGCGCCATCTATACCTAGCGCTAAACCACTCGTGACCACTAATCCAGCATTTGCTAACTGTTGTGCAAATTTAAACGCATTCTCTCGACCATTAATACTGGCATCTCGGCTACCGACCATCGCAATTTGCATTTGGTTTAATAGGCTAATATTTCCTTGGGCAAATAAAACCAATGGCGGATCATAAATTTGCTTTAACTGTGAAGGGTAACGAGAGTCAACAAAAGGAATAATGGCACTAATACATCGTTCAGTGGCGGCAATAATTTCAGAAATTCTTTGCCAATCAGGAGATCTAATCGCCGCTATCTGTTTTTGAGTAAGGTTTAATGATGACAGTTCTTGTGAGGAATGAAAAAGTTGTTCTACTCCAAAGAGTTCAACAAGTCTTAATTTTTTATCGATAGCTAGGCGTGGTATAAGCTTAAGCGCCAGCCAAAAGTGACTCGCGCTTTTCTTTTTATACTCATCACCCTGTTGAGGGATAACAGCTAAATTATACTTTATTGTCACTGTCTTCTCCCTAAGTACAGCGGTTTTACTTGTAAATTAAGATGAATTGCCTGTTGGTTAGTTTTCCACGGGTGAAGTAATAATATCTTGTAATCGAAGCGGTTTACTTGAACGCATAACGAGCGCTAAACTCACTTGCTGATACACTTTAAAAATCATCATTTCGCCAACAACCTCTTCTGGCATTTTATAATCAGAGCTCTCAACATTTGCCATACGATTCCACCGTGAAGCATCTTTGCTATACGTTGGGCCGTTACTTGTTTCAACAACACCTGGGCTGATTCGTTTTACCGAAACAATATCTCCTTGCTCAACGGCATGTTCGGCGCCACGATTAATCATTACGACGTCGAGTTTTCCAAATTCACTTAACCCACTCATACTGTTGATAATTAGTCCACGTAACGACTTAGTCGCTGGCTTTAGACTAAAAAATGACGGGTATTGTTGGTTTTCATTGACGGGCAGAATGAAATCACCGGAACGAATCTCTTCTTTAACGCCATCGACATACAAGGTAGCAGGCACTTTATTGTCAATATCACCGGTGCGTAAGACTTTTCCGGTACCTACAACACTAATGTTGTAGCCTAAAAGTTCTTGTGTTTCAGGGTCATAAATAGGCTTTTCTTTCTGATATATACCATAACCTTTGCCTAACTCTAATTCGCCGTTTACATAGAGATTAAAGCCGTCAATACTAGAGTTATAACCTTCATCACTCCCTAGTATATAAGGGAGCTTTGCAATGTCATCTTCAGATAAAATGCTACTGTAATTAATATAAGGCGCAATCACGTCCAAGGATAAACTTGAAATAGCAGATTGATCTTTTAATTTAACTCGTGCTCGGGGCGACCATTTAAGTTCAGGCTTTCCTCGCACTAACATTGGTTGCCCTTTTTCGTCAAAAACTAAACGAAGCTCGTCACCAGGATAAATTAAATGAGGATTATCAATATCAGGATTCAATCGCCACAACTTTGGCCAGAGCCAAGGCTGCTTGAGAAATATTGCTGAAATATCCCACAAAGTATCCCCCTTTTTAACAAAGTAAGATTTTGGGGCATTTTTATTTAATGTTAACTCATCAGCAGTAACCAATACTGAAAAAGACAAGCAGAGTATTAACAAAAAACTACGTATTAGCATGATAGTTCGCCTATTAAACAGATATATTAAGCTTTTAGCCTAAACCACTATTATTAATTATATTTAATAGCTAAAATTGAAACATAACACTCAATGCGATATTTCGCGAATTATTTGAATATTTATGACTATTTTAAACGTACTTAGATTTCCTGACGAACGCTTGCGCACTAAAGCGTTACCTGTAGAAGATATTAACAGTGATGTACAACAAATAATTGATGACATGTTTGAGACCATGCGAGAAGAGAACGGTGTTGGTTTAGCTGCCACCCAGGTCAATATCCATCAACGTATTGTCGTCATTAATGTTTCAGAAGACGAAGACCAGTCTTATGTCTTGATTAACCCAGAAATAATTAGCCATAGTGATACAACCGAAATCAATGAAGAAGGTTGTTTATCTGTGCCCGGTTGTTACGCAAAAGTTGACCGTTACACAGAAGTTACCGTGAAAGCGCTCGATCGTGAAGGACAAGCCTTTACCTTAAATGCAACTGAGTTACTCGCAGTTTGTATACAGCATGAATTAGATCATTTAGATGGTAAGTTATTTGTTGATTATCTATCACCATTAAAACGCCAGCGGATAAAAGCAAAACTAGAAAAAGAAGCTCGTTTAGCCAACAATTAATTATTGTTTTTATTAATATAATTCGGAATAAAACTTTGTCAAAAGCTCTTAAAATTATTTTTGCTGGCACGCCAGACTTTGCTGCACAACATCTGGCGGCGCTAATTAACTCTCATCATGAAGTGGTCGCGGTTTACTGTCCACCCGATAAACGTGCTGGACGTGGTAAAAAGCTAACCGCTTGTGCTACCAAAGAACTCGCTTTATCGCATGGTATTGTTGTTGAGCAACCAGTTAATTTTAAAGACGCTGGCGATCAAGAAAAGCTAGCCAGTTATAATGCTGATATTATGGTTGTTGTCGCTTACGGCTTATTATTGCCAATGGTTATTTTAGAAGCTCCGCGTTTAGGCTGTGTAAATGTACATGGCTCGATATTGCCAAAATGGCGTGGCGCCGCACCTATTCAACGTTCATTAGAGGCCGGTGATAAAGAAACAGGTGTGACGATTATGCAGATGGACAAAGGTTTAGATACCGGAGACATGATAGCTAAAGCAACCTGTGAAATTACTCAACAAGATACTAGCGCCACACTCTATGAAAAATTAGCGGATATCGGCCCTATTGCTTTACTAAGCACGCTTGATTTAATGGCTGAGAACAAGCATAGCGCCGAGCCTCAAGATAATAATTTAGCTAACTATGCGGCCAAACTTGATAAAGATGAAGCAGAATTAGATTGGCAATTACCCGCTGTAGAACTTCATCGTAAAGTTCGTGCTTATATGCCATGGCCAGTTGCACAATTTACCTTTACTGATGAAAAAAATATCGAACATCGTATTCGGGTTTGGCAAGCCAGCTATACTGATGAGGCTCATGGTTGCCTGCCTGGCACAATAATTTCGGCAAATAAAAACGGCGTTACTGTTGCTACAACTTCAGGTTCACTGTGCTTAGAGTCATTGCAATTACCCGGTAAAAAGCCAATGCCAGCGCGTGATATTTTAAACGGAAAAGCACTATGGTTTGCTGAAAACAGCCATATTAATAATTTAACTGCAAACAACATGAGTGAACAATAATGGCGACTAATATTAGAGCCCTAGCGGCAAGGTGTTGTTTTGCTGTTGTTGATAAAGGCAGAAGCCTTAGCGATGAGTTACCCAAAGCTCAAGCAAAAGTAGAAGGGAAAGATAAAGGACTTTTACAAGAACTTTGTTACGGCGTTTTACGGTATTTACCGGCACTTGAATATGACTTACGCCAGCTAATGGATAAGCCATTAAAAGGTAAACAACGGGTTGGCCACTTTCTTATTCTAGTGGGCATATATCAAGTAAAGCATACGCGTATTCCTGACCACGCGGCGGTAAGTGAAACAGTAGCAGCAACAAAACCTTTAAAGTGCGACTTTTTAAGAGGTTTAATTAATGGTGTCTTACGTAATGTTCAACGTAACCTAGCCAAAGACGATGCAGCAGAAATCGCAGCGAAGTTACCTGATCCAATAAAATATTCACACCCAAGCTGGTTTATCAAAAAGGTACAAAACGCTTACCCTGATCAATGGCAAGAAATTCTTAATGCTAATTTAGAGCGACCGCCGATGTGGTTAAGAGTCAATCAACGCCACCATAATGTGACTGAATATTTAGCTTTACTCGAGCAAGCAGAAATCCCTGTAGCACTCGTTGACGATAAATCATCAGCGATTAAACTCATTGCTGCTGTAGATGTTAATAAGCTTCCTGGCTTTATTGATGGTTGGATCTCAGTTCAAGATGGTGCGGCTCAACAAGCCGCGATATTACTCGATACTCAAGCGGGTGACTTTGTACTTGATTGTTGTGCTGCCCCAGGCGGTAAAACTTGCCACATTCTAGAATTAACCCCTGACTTAGCAAAAATGACGGCCATTGATATTGAAGAAAGTCGTTTATTAAGAGTAGAAGAAAACTTATCGCGCCTTAACTTATCAGCCGAGGTAATTACTGCTGATGCTGCTTCACAAGAATGGTGGGATGGACAACTTTTTGACCGTATTTTACTCGACGCCCCCTGCTCGGCTACCGGTGTAATTCGTCGCCACCCCGATATAAAATGGTTGAGAAAAGCAGAAGACATTGAAAAACTGGCAATATTGCAGCAAAAAATATTAAAAAACATTTGGTCTTTACTTAAACCTGGCGGTATTTTGCTTTATGCAACCTGTAGTATTTTACCCGAAGAAAATATTCAACAGATAGAAGAGTTCTTATCTGAGAATAACAATGCTAAATTAGTACCAATAACAAATGAAAAAACCGACATAGGCTGGCAAATTTTGCCAAATGAGCAATCAATGGACGGTTTTTATTACGCTAAATTAGAAAAAACAATATAGGCTCTGATGATCTTTCAACCTTGCCGCTTAAAGACTAAAAATGAAAGTTAACTTATGAAAATAATAATAATTGGCGCAGGGCAAGTGGGCGGAACATTAGCTGAAAATCTTGTTGGTGAGCGTAACGATATTACGCTCATTGATACCAATGCAGAAACCTTGCATGAATTACAAGATAAAATGGACTTGCAAGTTGTTATTGGTAATGGCTGTCACCCTGATGTATTAAAGCAAGCGGGTGCAGAGGATGCCGAGTTGGTTATCGCGGTAAGTAGTGATGATGCAACGAATATGCTCGCCTGCCAAATTTGTTATACTTTATTTAACACCGCAAATAAAATAGCCCGAATTCGTTCATCACAAATATTGCGCTACCAAAAAGAACTCTTTCAATCAAAAAACATACCCGTAGACCATGTTATTGCTCCAGAACAATTAGTTACTCGTGATATTGCGCGTTTAATTGATTACCCTGGCGCACTACAAGTCTTAGAGTTTGCACAAGGAAAAGTCAGTTTAGTTGCCGTAAAAGCTTATTACGGGGGGTTATTGGTTGGTCATGCCCTGTCAACTTTGCGCGAGCATATTCCTAATGTTGACACACGAGTAGCGGCTATTTATCGTAACGGAAAACCTATCCGTCCGCTGGGTACTACCGTTATTGAAGCAGATGATGAAGTGTTTTTTATTGCTGCCACTATCCATATTCGTGCGGTAATGAATGAACTGCAAAAACTTGAAGCCTCATATAAAAGAATTATGATCGCTGGCGGTGGTAATATAGGCGCCGGCTTAGCTAAAATCTTAGAAAAAAATCATCAAGTTAAACTTATTGAACGTTCACCAAAGCGTGCGGAATACTTAGCCTCTGAGCTCAATGATACCTTAGTTTTTATTGGTGACTCTTCCGACCAAGAACTGTTACTCGAAGAACATATTGATCAATTCGATGTGTTTATTGCGGTCACCAACGACGATGAAGCAAATATTATGTCATCTTTGTTAGCAAAACGCTTAGGTGTACGTAAAGCGATGGTGCTAATTCAGCGAAGTGCTTACATAGATTTAGTACATGGCAGCGATATCGATATTGCCGTATCACCGCAACACGCTACTATCTCGGCATTATTGACACATGTACGCCGTGGTAGTATTGATAACGTATATAGCTTACGTGGTGGTGCTGCAGAAGCGATTGAAATTATTGCTAAAGGTGATGAAAAATCTTCAAAAGTAGTCGGCAAAACCATCCAAGCAATAAAGTTGCCGCCGGGGACCACCATTGGCGCCATTGTTAGACAGGATGAAGTGTTAATTGCTCACTCTGACACTAAGATAATGTCAGAAGATCATGTTATTCTTTTCTTAGTCAATAAACGTTATATTTATGATGTAGAAAAACTTTTCCATGTTGACGCGCTAACATTTTATTAAGATAAAAAGTGAATATCGAGACATAAAAAACCCCAGATTTATCTGGGGTTTTTTATGTCTATTATTACACTATACTCTACATCTAAGAGCGCCAGAAACCTGGAGTAAAGAGTACTAATAAAGTAAATATTTCTAATCGCCCAAAGAGCATAGCAACAATTAATACCCATTTACTGAAATCGGTGATCTCAGCAAAATTTGCGGCTACAGCACCTAAGCCTGGACCTAAGTTATTCAGACAAGCAGCCACTGCTGTAAAAGCCGTAATGTCGTCCATACCTGTGGCAAGCAGTAACAACATACAAATAATAAATACCGCAGCATAAGCTGAGAAAAAGCCCCATATCGCTTCAACAACACGATCAGGTAAAGCTTTACGACCTAATTTTATTGTAAAAACGGCTTTAGGGTGTACTAAACGGTTTAATTCTCGTAAGCCTTGTAGATATAAAAGTACCACTCGTACAACTTTCATTCCGCCACCTGTACTCCCCGCACAGCCACCAATAAAACTAGCAAAGATTAAGAGTATTGGCAGTAATGTCGGCCAATCGGCAAAGCTGGTTGTTGCAAAGCCGGCGGTGGTACTAATAGAGACTGACTGGAATAAGGCTTGGTCGAATGCTTCAAAACCATCTTCGTAAGTGCCCGTTGCTAACAGCACAATTAAACAAATGAGCGTTAAGACAAATTGGATAGCAATAAAGACTTTAAATTCTGGATCGAAGAAGTAATTTTTTAAGGAGCGACTGTGCAATACAGCAAAATGCAGCGCAAAATTTACCCCTGCGATCAGCAAGAAAAACACACAAACAAAATTTATCGCGGGGCTATTAAAATAGCCGATACTGTCGGTATGTGTAGAGTAACCCCCGATAGCAATTGTTGAGAAAGCATGACAAATGGCATCAAAGATAGACATGCCTGCTCCCCAATAGCTAATCGCACAGGCAATAGTTAAAAATAAATATATATACCATAAATGTTTTGCTGTATCGGCAATGCGCGGCGTCATTTTTGAATCTTTAACCGGTCCCGGTGTTTCAGCACGGTAAAGCTGCATACCACCAATACCTAGCATAGGTAAAACGGCAACCGCTAAAACTATAATACCCATACCGCCAAGCCACTGTAATTGCTGGCGATACCAAAGTACTGCATGCGGTAAACCATCAATCTCTTTTAAGATGGTCGCCCCAGTTGTTGTTAAGCCAGAAAATGATTCAAAAAAAGCATCTGCAACAGATAAATTAGGCTTGTCTAAGAGCAAAAGCGGCACCGCAGAGAAACTCGCCAGTACTACCCAGAATAAAACGACAATTAAAAAGCCTTCACGTGCGCGCAAGTCACTTTTTTCATTTTTAAACGGATACCAAGCAAGTAAACCTGCAAATAAGCAAAACAGAAATGCAGTCAGAAAGGAGACACCACCACCATCACGGTATAATAGTGCAATTAAAGCAGGCGGTAACATGGTTACACTCAACAGAGCAACCAGTAAGCCAAGAATTCGAATGATATTTTTTATTTGCACGAGTTAATTTTTATTATTCAGTAAAGTCATCGACCACATGTTTTTTGATGATAAAGCATAAAGATAAACACTGCGACTTTAAATCACCTATTTCGTCTTTAATTTATTCAGCTGACACGTTTATTATAAGATTCACGTTCCATATCGACTATTTCGACGCTAATTGAAATTGATTTAATAGCAAAGGAATTTAGATGACTTAACACGAGTTTAGATAGCTCTTGCCTTTGTTCTAAATTGCGACCTGACAGGATTTTGCAACAAACATGAATAAACCTTTGTTGATTATTGCTAGTTTGACTTTCATTTCCCACAGTAAAATATGTAAAGGGTGTTGCTCTTACTTTAATATCAGTCGGAGAAAATAATAAAGACTTAACTGCTCCTGCAAAAACGGCAGACATAATTTCTTTAATATCTAGTTCTTGAGCCAGTTCTTGTGAATATTCGATAATACAATGTGGCATGAAGGTATCCTTTTTTATCTGATATTATCTTATATTACGGTTCAGTAGACCTAAGGGTTAATAACCCGGCAGAAAGCGTTTGTAATTGTTGCTTAACTTTTGTTAGTTGTTCTTCAGGTAACGCTATAATCAATTCTACTTGAGCGGCAAAGTCTTGTTGAATAATTTCACCCTTAGCTTGTTCAACAAAATACAAGACATCGTTTATCTGTCCGTAATCGCACGTTAATTGCTTTTCTACCATAGGAACTTTTGTACTTGTTTCTACTAACAATAATGCTTGACGAACACTGCCACCATAAGCCCGTTGTAACCCACCCGTACCGAGCTTAGTACCGCCAAAATAACGAACAACTATTGCACATAACTCACCAACATCACCTCCTTGTAAAACAGCTAACATCGGTCGTCCTGCTGTACCCGAAGGTTCACCATCATCAGAAGAGCCATAACCTTGGCTATCATCTGGTTTTCCTGTGAGGAATGCATAGCAATGATGGCTTGCTTGAGGATGTAATTTTCGACAGTTAATTAATAGTTCTTTAGCATCTTCGTGGCTTGTACATGGGGAAATAAAACAAATAAAACGACTACGGCTAACGATTGTTTCATCAACAATACTGTTAGCCGCTACTTTGTAAGGTTTGTTCATAAAATATAAAGTCGTAAATATAGTCTTAAGGGTTATTTCAACTCTAATTCACGGGTCATATTTTCGTTATGCAATTGATGAACAATAATATTATCTTCAATACGAATGCCACCAAATGGACGCATAGCCTCTATTTTTTCCCAATTTATCATTTTGCCATTTTTTGAAGCTTTAAGATCGGCCAATAATGATTCAATAAAATATAAGCCTGGTTCAATGGTAAACACTTGATTACTTTCAATAATACGTGAAGTACGTAAAAAAGGATGTTGTTCTGGTGTATTAGCATGAGTACCGCGTTCATCGGCCATAAAGCCGCCAACATCATGAGTTTGTAAGCCTAAATGATGACCTAAACCATGCGGAAAGAAGGTTGAAATAATACCCGTTTCAACTGCTGTATCAACATCAACATTAATAAAGCCGAATTCATGTAAGACATTACCAATATCACGATAGGTTTCAATATGTAAATCTACATAGCTTTTCCCGGGTTTTAAGCCATCAACAGCATTGAGCATCAATTTGTTCATGCGGGCAATCAATTCAGCAAACTTATCTCGTTTAAATGAATAAGTACGTGTTATATCAGAGGCATAACCATTAAAGCTTGCGCCTGCATCAATTAAAAATGAACGATGTGCTTGCGGTACACCGCGGTCTAAAGCGGTGTAATGTAAAATTGAGGTATTCGTGTTCAGTGCAACAATATTGCCATAAGGTGTTTCGTCACCGGTATGATTGGTTGCTTTTAAATAGGCTTGCTGAATATCAAACTCTGACGAGCCTTGCAAGAAAGCGCTTTTTGCCGCTTTATGACCAGTAACAGCAATCGCGTTCGACTTACGTAAACACTCTTGTTCATATTGCGTTTTATAAGCGCGATGATAATGTATGTAATTGAGTAAAGGCTCAGGGTTTATATTTTTAAATCCTAGCGCTTTTGCTACTTCGATATGTTCGCCTATGTAGGCAAAATCGGTTTTATCATAGGGTAGCAATTTCTCAACATCAGTCGCTTTGGTCAGCACTTTAACATCAAAAAAATCATTCCAATAGTCATTAGCTAAAGGTGTAATTTTATGCCAAAAATCAACAGGTTGGTAATAGATAAGTGTTGGTTTATCTTCACCATTAATAATCAACCAGCAATTGGGAATATTCACTAATGGTAACCAAGCTTTAAAATGAGGATTTACTTTAAAGGGGTAACCATAATCATCGAGAAATACTTTAATTTCTTGACCAGAATGAATCACTAAACCTTGTAGATTCTCACGTTTTAAAACAGACTTCGACCGTTGCTGAAGTTCGCTAATATGGGCTGGGTAAAGTGTTGCTAATTTGATCATTGATCGCGCCTCTGAAAATTTTCCAATATCATATCATACTCTTCTAACGTTTGAATTTACTGAGCAATACTCATCGTAAATATCTGATCAAAGAGTGATACATCCTGCCCTACTTTTATTTGATATATTTCTTGATACGCCATAACACTTTTCACATACTCACGTGTTTCTTTATAAGGAATCGTCTCTATCCAAATATCCGCTGGCATAGGCTCCAAGCCTTTTAACCAACTCCGAACACGATACGGACCGGCATTATAAGCTGCTGTAGCAAGCACTTGATTACCATCATGTCGGTCAAGTAAACGCTTTAAATACTTTGTACCTAGCTTTATATTGTCTTTCGCATTCATTAAACGCTTGTTAGTCACTTTACGCTTCTGTAAATGTTTAGCTGTTGCGGGCATAACTTGCATTAACCCCTTTGCGCCTGCGGGTGAGTTAGCATCGGCCATAAATGAGCTCTCTCTGCGCGCTATTGCAAATGCCCAGGCAGGGTTTATTTTGTAAATTCCGGATGAATGCGTTATTTCATCAGCAAATGCTAATGGAAAACGTAAATCAACATCATTCAAATAACCCACTTTAGATAAGGTAAAAATGGCGCGATCAAACCACTGTGCTTCATAAGCTATTCTTGATGCGGCCAATTTTTCTCGATCACTTAACTGCGATAACCAATAATTCCATTCAAGCCGAGCTTGATGAAAACGTCCAATATGGAAGAATTCAAAAGCCCGCTTTGCTGCTGGGTTTTTCAATAAGTCGACTTTTTCAGCATCAGTAATCGCTAATGGATAATTTTGTAGGTTAACACTTTGCTTTATAGCACTTGCGGCAAGGAACCCATAGTAATGACGTTTATTCGCTAGTTCACTTAATACTTCATGCCCTAGTGCTGTTTCTCCAGTTTCAAGTAGGCTACGTCCATACCAGTAGCGCCATTGATTTTTCTGGTGTAATGTTTCAGGTAGTGCCCTTAAATCAGCTTTAATCGCTGGCCAATCTTGAGCTCTAAGTAGATCAGCCATTCTCCATTGCACAATGTTTGTCGACTGCAGTTTCTCATCCACTTTAGCTAGCCATGTCGCTGAGCTTTTATGGTTTTTACTGGCTAACGCAATAGCGAATTTTAAAACAATTTGCTGTTGTTGTGCTTCTGAAAAAGGTAATACTTCGATAGCCTTACTATATGTCTTTAACGCTTTTTCAGAGTCACGCCAAATTAAACGTTTTAAACCATAAGCGGCAATAGAGGCTTCTTTAACAGATTTCTGTGGAAAGCGTTTCATATTGCTAATGTAGGCAGGATCACGTCGCACTTTATGCCATAAGCTGCCTAAATACTGATCTTTTTTTGGTAGTAGTTGAGTCAAATAAGGGATTAAGGTGTGTTTACCGCCATCTGCAGCCAGAGCTATACGTTGCCATATACGTTCATCGGTTCTATAACCTGCTTTTTGCCAAAGCGTAAAAAGTGGATCACACACTTTCGGCTGAGACTTTCCTACCACCCATAGTTTAGTGACTTCAGGTAAAATTTTTGACTCCGCCACGCCTGATTGTAATTGATAACGATAATACTGACAGGTTAATTCCACATCAGAGGTCGGCTTAAAGAAGTCCTGAAATAATAATGCGTTGTCTTGTTTAGCTAAATAGTTCAGCCATTTTTTACGCAGTGGCCAGTCGAGTGGTGATCCGCGATATGTTTCAAGGAACTGACTAATTTCACCTGTATATGACATATTCATGCCATACATTAATCGTTGCTGATCTAAGTAAGGCTGCAATGGGTAATAGTGTAACTGCTGATACAAGGTTTGATAATGCAATGAATTGGGTTGCCAGACGTACTTTTCTGCTTCTTGAAATGCATCACGAATACTGGTTTGACTTATTGATGTTGTTGCACTAATTGTACTTGAGAGGAAAAGTGAGAATATTATTAACACTGACGATGTTAAACGAAACATAGCGTTACCTTAATTATAAGAAAATTTACTTCCCTTGGCCGTTAATTGACCCGTTCTACCTAAAAATATTTCTGTTTACATCTGTAACTCTACCCTTAACAGACTAGTTAGCAGTTACCCTTAATTTTTCATGCATAGCCCAACAAAGCAAGTGAAATTAGCATTCTGTAATGCTTGATACTTATCATCAATAAATTAGCTTTTAAAGTCGTTACAAGGTAATGATAATTTAGTTTTTATAAATAAAATTTAGTCTTGATACCCTGCTTTCATTTTTTTTGCTAACATTGCCTTATTAATTATCTCCTTTGTATATCACCATGAATAATAACCCTGAAGATGTTTTCAAAAATCCCGACCATTTATTAGATGCTGTTGGGTTACGTTGCCCAGAGCCCGTCATGATGGTAAGGAAATCGATTCGAAAAATTTCCGCTCAAGAAACTTTATTAATAACGGCAGACGACCCTTCCACAACTAGAGATATACCCAGTTTTTGTCGTTTTATGGATCATGAACTTATCGCCCAACAAACTCATGAAAAACCTTTCCTTTATTTGATCAAAAAAGGGAAAGCTTAACACTTTCCCTTTTTAAATATTCAGCACTAATAAGTAAGTGTCGATACGACTAACGCTTACCTATTGTAAAAGTGCAACATCAGCAATCGCAAAGAAACTATTCCTAATTTCATTTAATAGCGTTAAACGATTAGTTTTTATCGCTTCATCGTCAGCCATCACCATAACATTATCAAAAAAGTTGTCTATCGGTGCTTTTAAACAAGCAAGCTCTGTTAATGCCGCCTGGTAATCTTTTGCCAACATCATCGGTGCAATCGTAGCTTTCACTTCATTAAATGCTTCAGCTAACGCTTTTTCTTGTGTTTCAGTGGCTAAATCAGCTTTAAACGTTGGGTAAAGTTCACCGCTAAATTTAGCTAAAATATTACCAACACGTTTATTAGCGGCAGCTAGTGTTGCGGCTTGTTCCAATGATTTAAAGTGACTTACCGCTTTAATACGTTTTTCAAAGTCTAAAGGTTCAGTTGGCGCATTGGCTAATACTGCTTGAATAACGTCAACTGATATACCTTGCTCTTGGTAATAGGCTCTAAATCTACCCAAAACAAAATCAACAACTTGGACATTAACGTTTTCATTTGAAAGTTTTTCACCGTATAAACTAACACTCTCTTCAATTAAGGTATTGATATCTAATGGTAATTTTTTCTCGATGATAATTCGAATCAAACCAATTGCCGCACGACGTAACGCAAAAGGGTCTTTATCACCTTTAGGAGCTTGGTTAATACCAAAAATACCCACTAAGCTGTCAATTTTATCTGCAATAGCGACTGCACAACCAATATTACCTTCAGGTAAGGCATCACCAGCATAGCGAGGTCTATATTGATCTTCTAAGGCTTGAGCAACTTCAGGTGCTTCGCCATCATTCTCAGCGTAATATTTACCCATAGTACCTTGTACTTGAGGAAACTCTAAAACCATATCAGACATCAAATCAGTTTTACTGAGTAAACCTGCTCGTTTTGCTTGTTCCGTGTTCTCGCCTATTTGTCCGGCAATAACTGCGCTTAATGAAGCAATACGTTCAGATTTCTCTTTTAATGTTCCTAACTGTTTCTGAAATAATACCGATGATAAACTTTCTAAACGTGACGCTAACGTTTTGCTCTTATCCGTTTTAAAGAAAAACTCCGCATCTGCCAAGCGTGGACGAATGACTTTTTCATTGCCCTTAATCACTTGAATAGGGTCTTTACTTTCAATGTTGGTTACAAAAATAAACTTATTTAATAACTGACCATTTTTATCATTTACCGGAAAGTATTTTTGGTGATCTTTCATTGAATAAATAAGTGGTTCAGCGGGAACATCTAAAAAGGCTTTGTCAAAACTACCAATTAATATTACCGGCCATTCAACTAAACCAGTAACTTCTTCCAATAACTCATCGTCAATTAATGCAATGCCATCTAATTGCTGAGCGGCTTTATTAATTTCTGACAAAATTAATGCTTGGCGCTCTTGGTAATTAACTTGAACGAATGCCGACGTTAGTTTGTCTTCGTATTCATTTGCATGCGCTAAAGTAACGAAACCTTCATGATGAAAACGATGTCCCGTGACAACATTACTTGAACTTACTTCTAAAGTTTCACCGGCAATGATTTCTGCGCCAAACATTATGGTCAAGGTATGGACTGGGCGAATAAATTGAGTACGAGTACTGCCCCAACGCATAGGTTTAGGAACAGGTAGTTTACTTACCGCAATATTGACCATAGCAGGAATTAACTCTGCTATGGTTTTTCCTGTTTGTGTCGCACGATGTAATAACCATTCACCTTTGTCAGTCTTTAAGCGCTGAGCTTCTTCAACACTAATACCATTGGAACGTGCCCAACCTTGCGCGGCTTTGCTAGGATTGCCTTCAGCATCAAATGCTACATCAATGGCTGGACCCCGTTTTTCAATTTCTTTATCGGCCTGTTTTTCAACTAACTGACTGACCTTTACCGCTAAACGACGTGGTGTAGCAAACCATTGAATATCTTCGTAAGTTAAACCTGCGCTATCTAGTTGATCTTTTATTTGCTGATAAAATGTAACGGCAAGATTTTTTAATGACTTCGGTGGTAATTCTTCAGTACCTAGCTCTATTAGTAGTGTTTCTGTGTTCATTATTATTTCCCACCAGCAGTATTATTATTTTTACAAAGAGGAAAACCTAATTCTTCACGCTTATCGTAATAAGCCTGTGCACAAGCTTTTGATAATGTTCTGACTCTTAGTATATAACGTTGGCGTTCGGTCACTGAAATAGCGTGACGAGCGTCTAATAGGTTAAAGGCGTGTGAGGCTTTCATAACTTGCTCGTAAGCGGGTAATGCTAAACCTGCTGCAATTAACTTCTGGCTATCTTTTTCACATTGATCAAAAGTATTAAACAAAGCATCGACATCTGCATGTTCAAAATTATACGTTGACTGCTCAACCTCATTTTGATGAAAAACATCACCATAAAGTACAGTACCCATAGGACCATCAGCCCATACTAGGTCATAGATACTATCAACATTTTGGATATACATAGCTAAGCGTTCTAAGCCATAGGTTATCTCACCTGTGACTGGCGTACACTCTAAGCCACCTACTTGTTGGAAGTAAGTAAATTGTGATACTTCCATACCGTTTAACCAAATCTCCCATCCTAATCCCCACGCGCCTAGCGTTGGTGATTCCCAGTTGTCTTCAACAAAGCGGATATCATGAACTAAAGGATCAATGCCCAGTTCTTTTAAAGAATTTAAGTATAATTCTTGAATATTTTTCGGCGAAGGTTTTAACATGACTTGGAATTGATAGTAATGTTGTAAACGATTAGGGTTTTCACCATAACGGCCATCAGTTGGACGGCGACAAGGTTGAACATAAGCACTGCTCATTGGCTCAGGACCAATAGAACGTAAAAATGTCATTGGGTGAAAAGTACCAGCGCCGACTTCAAGATCAAGCGGTTGTACGATGACACAACCTTGGCGTGACCAGTAGTCTTGCAACTGAAAGATTAATCCTTGAAATGTTTTTATATTGAACGTACTCATAATTTTCCGATTCATTATTCGTGTGAGTTTTACCGATAACGGCTAATGATATTAAGTATACCGATTGCATTATTATTAACCTAGTAACAAGTTAACAAACTTTGAGTTTTTACTCGGTAATCAATTTACTTTAGCTATTACCGTATTGCAGAATGTTAAAATGCCCAGATTTGATGTCCGGGCATTTATAATTTTAAAATAACGCGCTTAACTATATATCTAAGTTAGCTACATTTAACGCATTCGCTTCAATGAAGTTTCTACGTGGTTCAACATGATCACCCATTAATGTAGTGAACAATAAATCCGCGGCAATAGCATCTTCAATGGTAACTTGTAACATACGACGAGTTTCAGGATCCATGGTGGTTTCCCATAACTGGCTTGGGTTCATTTCACCCAATCCTTTATAACGTTGTATATACTGACCACGTTTAGATTCAGCCATTAACCATGTTAGTGCGTCTTCAAAAGTAGTAACCGTTTTAATTTTTTCACCACGTTTAACATAACCACCTTCTTCAATGAGACCATTGATAGCAGTATTTAAACCAAAAATAGTTTCAAATTCTTTTGAATGAATGAATTCATAACCACAATCATAAATATGATCAATACCATGTTGGCGAACGTTAAAACTTGGATAGTAGATATTTCTTTCTTGGTCATGCTTAATATCTGCAGAATAGATAGAACCATTACCATCTTGTTCGTCTAATTGTGCGACTAAGTCACCAACCCATGCTTCTACTAACGCTTTATCATGAAAATCAGTTTTAACAATTTCTCTGCTGTAGATCATTTTTTCTAATATATCAGCAGGTATTTGACGTGAAACACGCTTAATAATGTCATGCGTTTTACGATACTGTTTCACTAACTGTTCTAAAGCTAAGCCTGAAATAGCTGGTGCTGATTCATTAACATAAATCTCGGCACTATCTAGAGCTAACGTTGTTAAGTACTCTGTTAAGCCGTCATCATCTTTAATGTAACGCTCTTGCTTACCTTTTTTCACTTTATAAAGTGGTGGTTGAGCAATAAAGATATGACCACGTTCCATTATTTCTGGCATTTGACGATAGAAAAACGTCAGTAATAATGTACGTATGTGAGAACCATCGACATCGGCATCGGTCATAATGATGATACTGTGATAACGAAGTTTTTCTGGATTATATTCATCGCGACCAATACCACAACCTAAGGCGGTGATTAATGTTCCAACTTCTTGTGATGAAATCATTTTATCAAAACGTGCTTTCTCAACGTTAAGAATTTTACCTTTCAACGGTAATATTGCTTGGTTTCTACGATTTCGCCCCTGCTTGGCAGAGCCGCCAGCAGAGTCTCCTTCGACAATATATAGTTCAGAAAGAGCAGGATCTTTTTCCTGACAATCAGCTAATTTACCTGGTAAGCCAGCAATATCTAATGCACCTTTACGGCGCGTCATTTCACGGGCTTTACGAGCAGCTTCTCGCGCTCTAGCTGCATCAACAATCTTCATGATAATAGTACGAGCAACAGAAGGTTTTTCTAAAAGGTATTCACCAAGTTTTTCGCCCATCGCTTGTTCAACAGCTGTTTTTACTTCTGAAGATACCAATTTATCTTTGGTCTGCGATGAGAACTTAGGATCAGGAACTTTAACCGATATTACCGCGGTTAATCCTTCACGAGCGTCATCACCCGAAGCACTTGTTTCTGTGCTACCACCTTTCTTCGTTTTATTAAGGCCTTCTTTAACCATGTAACTATTTAGTGTACGTGTTAAAGCAGTACGGAAACCGCTTAAGTGAGTACCACCATCACGTTGAGGAATATTATTAGTAAAACAATGAATACTTTCTTGGAAACCATCATTCCATTGCATAGCAACTTCAACAATAATGCCGTCTTCACGCGCTAAATCAAAATAGAATATTTCTTCATTGACGGGTGTTTTATTGGTATTAAGGTAATCGACGAAAGCTTGAATACCACCATCAAATTTAAAATGGTCTTCTTTGCCTTTTTCACGTTCATCAATTAAACGAATTGAAATACCAGAGTTTAAGAAAGATAACTCACGGATACGTTTAACTAATAAGTCATAGTGAAATAAAATATCTGTGAAGGTATTTTCACTTGGCCAAAAACGTACTTCAGTACCTGTTTTATCACTAACACCAACTTCAGCTAAAGGAGCTTCAGCAACACCTTCGTGATATATCTGCTCAAATAATTTACCTGCTCGGCGAATATTCAGTTTTAGCTTACTACTTAAAGCATTTACTACAGAAATACCAACACCATGAAGACCACCTGAAACTTTATAGCCAGAGTCTTCACCACCGAATTTACCACCAGCATGAAGTACTGTCATGATAACTTCAGCAGCAGAAATACCTTCTTCAGGGTGAATGTCAGTTGGAATACCACGACCATCATCTCTAACCGATACAGAGCCGTCTATGTGTATTTTAACAACAATTTCAGTACAATGACCTGCTAAGGCTTCATCGATAGAATTATCTAAAACTTCAAATACCATATGATGCAAGCCACTGCCATCATCCGTGTCACCAATGTACATTCCTGGTCTTTTACGTACAGCATCAAGTCCTTTTAGAACTTTGATACTGTCTGAGCCGTATTCATTTTCTACTGTCATAGCGTATAGCCTATTTACCTATTGCTGAGATTTGTCCATGTTTCACGTGAAACATCTTATAATTATTATCAGTAGGAACCAAGGGTTCTACTGCGATTTTATCAATTGCCGTGATGATAACTTGGCAGTCTAATTTATTTATCGCGTTGTTTAATAAGGTTCTAGAATTTAAATCTAGTTCCGCACCAACATCGTCAATTAATAAAATTGGTTTTACTCGCTTAACTTTTTCTATTAACTTAGCTTGCGCAAAAGTTAACGCCAGTAAAAACAACTTTTGTTGGCCACGTGATAACTGATTGTCGATTACCACATTACCCGTTAAAAATTTCACATCAAACTTTTGTGCACCGTATAAACTAAAGCCTGCTTTTTTTTCTCTCTCTCTATTTTGTAATAACACATCACTCAATGTTTTTTTACTATTCCAACCTTGGCTATAAGATATCGATATACCTTCAGCTAAGCTAGGCAACATCAACTCTAACCAAGGTTGAAGCTCTAAAGAAAGCTCCTTAATATATTCGTCACGTAATTTTGCAACCCTTACCGATGCCTCGCAGAATACTTGGCTCCAATAATCTAAGGTATCAACATCAGACCTATTACGTAAACAAGCATTTCTTTGTTTTAGTATTCTTGAAAATTCTTTCCAACAATCTGAAAATGAATGTTTCACGTGAAACAATCCTAAATCAATGAAACGTCTTCTTTGTTTCGGTCCACCAAAAAATAATTTAAAACTTTCTGGTGTAATAACTTGTACCGCAATATTTATTGCTAATTGAGAAAGCTGTCTATGCTTTTCACCAGCAATTTTAATTTCTGTTAAGCCGGTAGCAAAATCTTTGGCAACACCTAACTGTAATCCTTTATCGTCTTTAGCACTAACAATGAATTTACTTTTATTGTGAGTGACTAAATTTTCAACTTGCGACGTTCTAAAAGACTTACCATGACCCAAGTAAAAAATAGCTTCAAGTAAACTGCTTTTACCACTGCCGTTATCACCGATAATAAAATTTATATTATCGTTTAATTCAATGGTATCTGCTGCTAAATTTCTAAAATCATAAGCGGTAAGTTTTTCTATACTCATTAAAGTCGCATTGGCATAACAACATAAATAGCTTCGTTACTTTCAGCACCTTCGATAACTACACTACTATTTGCATCGGCTAAAGTAAATTTAACCTCAGGCTCTTTTATTGCGTTTAGAACATCTAGAACATAATTTACGTTGAAACCTATTTCAACTTCCTCGTAAGGAAAATCAATTTCTAATATTTCTTCGGCTTGTTCTTGTTCAGGGTTATTAGCGGTAATTTTTAATTCGTGTTTAGAAAAATTAAGACGGACACCTTTAAACTTATCATTAGATAATATCGAAGCGCGGGATAATAATTGTCGTAAATTTTCTTTACTGGTGTTGAGTACTTTATCACCATTGCGTGGTAAAACACGACGATAGTCAGGAAAACGACCATCAACTAATTTACTGGTAAATGAAAAGCCACTATCAATAATACGAATATGATTTGAGCCTAAAAAGACTTGAACGTTTTCTTCGACTGGGTCAAGTAAACGAATAATTTCTAAGATACCTTTACGAGGCACAATAACTTGTCTAGACGGCAGTGTTAATTCATTTGACGAAATTTTACATATCGCTAAACGGTGACCGTCAGTAGCTACAGAGCGAATTTCGTTACCTTCTGTCTCTATAGACATACCGTTAAGGTAGTACCTAACATCTTGATTTGCCATAGAAAAATGAGTGCTTTCTATTAATCGAAGCAAGTCAGATTTAAATATTTGAAATTCAACATCACCTTTCCACTCTTCTATATTAGGAAAGTCAGCAGCAGGTAGCGTTGCTAAAGAATATTTACTTCTACCGGTACTGATAATGATTGCTTCATTATTCGATTCAAAAGATAACATTGAATCTTCGGGTAAACTTTTACAGATATCGAGAAGCTTGCGGGCGGGAATAGTAATTTTTCCATCCTCACCTTGGTTATCTATTTGCGTACTAGATACCATTTCAAGCTCTAAATCAGTGGCTGTTAACGTAAGTGACTGCCCACTTATATCTAAAAGAATATTACCAAGGATAGGTAATGTACTTTTACGTTCTACGGCACCAGAAACCAATAAAAGTGGTTTCAGTAATAATTCCCTATTTAATGAAAACTTCATTTATCTACCTATCTTTTTATGTACTTATTATTATAACGAAAGCTATGACGAAAGTGTTCTAGTTAAATTAGAATAATCTTCCTTAATGTCATGCGACTCTTCGCGTAACGCTTTAACTTTTCGACATGCATGGAGAACAGTCGTATGATCTCGCCCACCGTAGGCATCACCTATCTCAGGTAAACTATGATTAGTTAACTCTTTAGATAATGCCATTGCTATTTGTCTAGGTCTAGCAACAGATCTATTTCTACGTTTTGAAAGTAGATCCGCCACTTTAATTTTATAATATTCTGCAACAGTTCGTTGGATATTATCGATAGTAACTAACTTGTCTTGTAAGGCAAGCAAATCTCGTAATGCTTCGCGGACAAAATCAATAGTAATTGGCCGGCCGGTAAAATTAGCATTAGCAATAACGCGATTCAATGCGCCTTCTAACTCACGAACATTAGAACGTAAACGTTTAGCTATAAAAAACGCAACTTCATCAGCCAAATTAATATGACTTTCTTGTGCTTTACGCTTAAGAATGGCGACACGCGTTTCTAGTTCGGGTGGTTCTATTGCTATCGTTAATCCCCAACCGAAGCGAGATTTAAGTCTGTCTTCAACATCGACTTCTTTAGGATAACGGTCGCTGGTTAAAATAATTTGTTGATTGCCTTCAAGCAAGGCATTAAAAGTGTGAAAAAATTCTTCTTGGGTACGATCTTTACCGGCAAAGAATTGAATATCATCTATCAGTAATGCATCGACACTACGGTAGTAATGCTTAAATTTTTCCATCGCATTATTTTGTAACGCACGCACCATATCTTGAACAAAACGTTCAGAGTGCATATAGGCGATCTTTGCATTGGGTTTATTCAGTAAAATACCATTACCAACAGCGTGTAATAAATGGGTTTTACCTAACCCTGTACCACCATAAATAAATAAAGGGTTATAAGCAGAACCAGGATTATCAGCAACTTGAGAAGCGGCAGCACGTGCTAATTGGTTAGACTTACCTTCAACGAAATTGTCAAAGGTATATTTAACTCTAACATTGGTCGTTTTAGGTAAATTACTTTGTGGCTCTTCTCGTTTTTTATTCGAGGTAACAAGTTGAGGAATAGTATTAATAATATTCTGAGAGCTACTTTGGTTTGGAATACTGCCAACATCAAACCTGAGTAAAGGAGGATTTGTACTTTCTTGCAAAGTGACCAATTCATTTATACGACTTACATACTTATCTCGAACCCAATCAAGCACAAAACGATTAGGCGCATATAAAGTCATGATATTATCGGCAACAACACACTGTAATGGACGTATCCACATACTAAATTGCTGTGCAGGCAATTCTTCTTGTAGAACTGAAAGGCATCGCTGCCAAAGTGAATGATCCAACCAAATGCTCCTGAAATTACGCTATCTTTTGTTAAATCATCTTTTAGCTAATATGACAAATAAAACAAAAGTCGGTAAATATGGTATTTTGTAATGTGTCTATTATCACCATAGTTATCCACAACATCAATATTGACTTTTAAATAGTTGCCCTTTTAGAGAAAATAAATAAAAAAAACCACACATAAGCAATTAAAACGGTCTTCTTAGACTAATTTACTGCTAAAATATCGTTTACATATTATTTAGCTATTAGTGGCAATTGCTTATATTATTATGGAAATTATTTGATCAAATGTTATAAAACTGTGGATATAAATAATTAACCTAAAGATCTATTAGGATCTTTTTAAAATAGATTACTATAAGCATTGACAACACCTGCTACAAACTATAAAATTCGGCCTCTTTTTTTAGAACCAGTGTGCTCAATACGGCTGTTTGCCAGGGCAACAACAACAGACGGATGAGCGTAATGAAAAGAACATTTCAACCTAGTGTATTAAAGCGTAAACGCAACCACGGTTTCCGTGCACGTATGGCTACAAAAAACGGTCGTGCAGTAATTTCACGTCGTCGTGCGAAAGGCCGTAAAAGCCTTAGCGCATAATCTCTTCTTTAATCTTTAATTAAGAGATATTTTAACCATCATGGTTAATTATGAATTTAATCGGGAGTCACGCTTGTTGACTCCCGGTCACTTTCAATCTGTATTTTCTAAACCTCTTCGTTTCGGCTCTAGCCACATAACCATTCTTGTTAGTCCAAATATTGATGAACGTAATCGTTTAGGCTTAGCTATTGCTAAAAAACGCGTTAAATTAGCTGTTCAGCGAAATCGTATTAAACGTCAAATCAGAGAAAGCTTTCGACTCAATCAGCACGACTTACCTAACATCGATATGGTTGTAATGGTAAAGTCTGGTACTGATCAGTTAGAAAATGCCGAAATAAGAAAACAATTAGAAAAAATATGGCGAAAGATAATTCAGCGGCACAACAGCTAGCCATAGCTCTTGTAAAAGCTTACCAGCGCTGGCTTAGTCCACTACTGGGTAATAACTGCCGATTCCATCCAACTTGCTCTTTTTATGCTGTTGAAGCGATAAATCGCTTCGGTGTGATAAAAGGTTGTTGGTTAGCAGCCAAACGTATACTAAAATGCCACCCATTAAACGCGGGTGGATTAGATCCCGTGCCACCATCAAAAGAAGAGAAATAATAAATTATGGAATCTCAACGCAGTTTTCTTTTTATTGCGCTTATGGTTGTTACTTATTTGCTATTCACTGAATACCAAAAAGATAATGCACCCGTAGTAGCTCAAACAACAATGACTCAAACATCTGATCAAATTGCTACCGGCAATGGAGATTTTGTTCCTGAATCATCAAGCTCAGCAATGCCAATGTCAGCGCCTACTAAAGCAAAAGAACAAGTCATTACAATTAATACTGACGTGTTAATAGTAAAAATTGCGACTAGCGGTGGTGATATCATTGATGCGAAATTAGTCAAATTTAATACCGAACAAGGAAACGATATTCCTTTTACCGTTTTGCAAAACGGTAGCCGTAAATACATCGCACAAAGTGGTTTAATAGGCGCGCAAGGCATAGATAAAGTGTCCGGACGTCCTATTTACCAAACGAGTAGCAAAAACTACCAGTTAGAAGGCGATGATCCATTAATCGTTGATTTACAATATACTGCTGAAAATGGCTTAAACGTAACAAAGCGTTTTACATTTACAAAATCAGACTACAGCGTAAATGTTGAATATATTATAAACAACACTGCAACTACCGCTGCTACCGTTCAAATGTACGGACAACTAAAACAGTCTACTTTAGTAGAAAGTGGCAGTTCATTAATGCCTACGTATCGTGGTGCAGCCTATTCGACAACTGAAGATCGCTATGAAAAATACGATTTTGGTGACATTGAAGAAAAAAGATTAAATGTAGCTACTGCTGGTGGATGGGTTGCAATGCTTGAACATTATTTTGTTTCCGCATGGGTACCGAGTCTAACTGCCGATAACAATATTTATTCAAGTTATTCTGCTAACAATGAAGCAGTTATTGGGTTTAAGTCACCATCTGTGACTATTCAACCAAATAGCCAAGCGACAACCTCAGCTATTTTTTATGTTGGTCCTAAGGATCAATATAAGCTTGATGAGATAGCGCCAAACTTAGGGTTAACTATAGATTACGGCTTTTTATTCATGATCAGTAAGCCACTATTTTGGTTATTACTTCAAATTCAGTCTTTAGTTACTAACTGGGGTATTGCGATTATTGTAATTACCTTAGTCGTTAAGGGTGCTATGTATCCATTAACAAAAGCACAATACACCTCAATGGCTAAGATGCGTGAACTTGCGCCTAAAATGGCACAGTTAAAAGAACGCTTTGGTGATGACCGTCAGAAAATGTCACAAGCTACCATGGAAATGTACAAAAAAGAAAAAGTGAACCCAGCCGGTGGTTGTTTACCAATGATCATTCAAATGCCAATATTCTTAGCATTGTATTGGGTATTTTTAGAAAGTGTTGAACTACGACATGCACCGTTCTTTTTCTGGATAGAAGATCTTTCTACTATGGACCCTTACTTTATATTACCGGTATTTATGGGTGTAAGTATGTTCGTTATGCAAAAAATGCAACCGATGACGATACAAGATCCGATGCAACAGAAAATAATGCAATACATGCCAGTGGCATTCTCTGTATTTATGGCTTGGTTCCCATCAGGTTTAGTACTTTACTGGTTTGTCAGTAACATGATTTCAATTGCTCAAATGAAAATTATTTTCAGTGGTATTGAAAAAGCTAAACTAGCCAAAGCTAAAGATTAATTTCTACAGCGTAAAATTATTAAAGGCGGCCTATTAGGTCGCCTTTTTTATTTCCAGTGAAAAATGTTTATAATAGCTAAGCTATTATCTAGGAAATGATTATGACCGAAATTTTATATCAAAAAGAAACCATTGCCGCACAAGCTACTGCACCTGGTAGAGGTGGCGTTGGTATTATCAGAATATCTGGACCTGAAGTTAAGAGTGTTGCTCAGGCTATTTTGGGCAAGATACCTGAAATTAGAAAAGCTGAGTATTTACCCTTTAATGATGCTAACCAGCAAACGCTCGATCAAGGCATTGCCTTATATTTTAAAGCGCCCCACTCATTTACTGGTGAAGATGTCCTTGAATTGCAAGGACATGGTGGACCCGTGATTTTAGATATGCTGTTAAAAGAAATTTTAGCACTACCTAAAGTACGTATGGCAAAACCCGGTGAATTTAGTGAGCAGGCATTTATTAATGACAAATTAGATTTAACACAAGCTGAGGCCATCGCTGATTTAATCAACTCGAGTTCAGAGCAAGCGGCTCGTTGTGCATTACATTCACTACAGGGTGATTTTTCTAAGCTTGTTAATCAACTTGTCGAAAGTACTATTCATTTAAGAATGTATGTTGAAGCCGCAATTGATTTTCCTGAAGAAGAAATAGACTTTCTTGCTGATGAAAAAGTTGTTGGCGATCTGAAAAAAATCATAAGTCAGGTAGAAAAGGTTCAAAGCCAAGCCCATCAGGGCAGTATTATTCGTGAAGGAATGCGCGTAGTTATCGCTGGACGACCTAATGCCGGTAAATCAAGCTTGTTAAATGCATTAAGCGGACGTGAAGCAGCTATTGTCACAGATATAGCAGGAACAACACGAGATGTCCTTACAGAGCAGATACACATCGATGGTATGCCACTGCATATTATTGATACGGCCGGCCTACGTGAAAGTAACGATCAAGTAGAGCAAATTGGTATTGAACGCGCTTGGCAGGAAATAAATCAAGCAGATAGAGTGCTTCTTATGATCGATGCTTGTGATGATAATAATGATGATCCACAGAAATTATGGCCAGAATTTTTTGCCAAACTTCCCAAAAATATTGGTTTAAGCATTATTAAAAACAAAGCAGATATTAAGGGCATAGCGACCGGTTTATCGGCGACTAATGATATTCCTACGGTAACCTTATCGGCAAAAAATGGTGATGGCATAGCAGAGCTCAAAGACCATTTAAAAAGTATTATGGGCTATCAGGGCAGTACCGAAGGAGGATTTATGGCAAGGAGACGACATTTAGCCGCATTAGAACAAGCTCACCATCATTTAATTATTGGTTTAGAACAGCTTGAATCTTATGTCGCAGGAGAAATTCTTGCTGAAGAGTTACGTTTATGTCAGATAGAACTCAATAAAATAACTGGTGAATTTACCAATGACGACTTATTAACAGAGATATTTTCGTCTTTTTGTATCGGAAAATAACGCTAAATACCACTTTAAATTTAAGAAAAAAGGGACAAAATGAGCTCATTTCAAATCATTGTTGGCAGTATGTTAGGTGGATCTGAGTATGTTGCTGAAGCCTGTGAAGAGACATTATTGGCACTAAATCACCAAACAACTCTTCACTTGCAGCCCGAATTTGAACAAATAATAGCCGATAATCAAACTTGGCTAATTTGTACATCGACTCATGGTGCTGGAGACTTTCCTGACAACATTCAAAAATTTGTTGAAGATCTTAAAAATAGCACTATAGATCTATCCCCAGTTAAATTTATGATCATAGGTTTGGGTGATTCAAATTATGATACCTTTTGTAAAGCCGCTAAAGATTTTCAAAAGTTATTACTATCAAGGGGTTGCAATGAAATAGTCGTGATCAAAACCTTAGATATGAGTGATGAAATAGATCCAGAGGATCTTGCTCAACGTTGGTTAGAAACTAATAAAGATCTTTTATAAAGATCTTACTCATAAGTTATCAACAAAACTGTCCCCTACAACAACCATCTGTGGGTAAGTCTGGGTAAAAGCTATTAATTTCTTATTATTATTCAGTGTATAGAATTCTAATTTATTTAGCTTGTGGATAACTAGCCATTTTGATCATAGGTTTAAAACCCTTTGATCAAAGTTTGATCACAGTGTTATGATCGTACTAATGAACTGTTATTTATAAGAAAAAAGGACTTATCAACAGAAAATGGCTTTACTAATAAGTAATAGTAATAAGATCTCTTTAAAGATCTTATATATTATAAGAAGGATCACACTCAGATCTTTTTAGTCATTTGATCATTCCCCTCATCGCAAAAAAGCGCTAAAATACGTTCCCTAATTTTTGAATAACAAATTATTCATAAAAATATTTTTAACGTTTAATCAAGGCCTGAAATTTATGTGGTACCAAGAATCTTATGACGTAATCGTAGTGGGTGGTGGTCATGCCGGAACTGAAGCATGTCTTGCAGCAGCACGTATGGGTTGTAAAACATTATTGTTAACGCATAACATCGACACCTTAGGTCAAATGTCATGTAATCCAGCCATTGGCGGAATTGGCAAAGGACATCTTGTTAAAGAAATTGATGCCTTAGGCGGATTAATGGCAACGGCTACAGACCATGCTGCAATTCAATTTAGAACATTAAATGCCAGTAAAGGTCCTGCTGTTCGTGCTACACGAGCACAGGCTGATCGAATTTTATATCGCTCGTATGTTAGAAGTCATTTAGAAAATCAAGAAAATCTTACTATTTTTCAACAACCTTGTGACGATCTTATTCTAGAAAATAATAGAATTGTCGGTGTATCTACACAAATGGGATTGAAATTTAAAGCGAAGTCCGTTGTTTTAACCGTTGGCACATTTTTAGCAGGACAAATTCATATCGGTTTGAATAATTACCAAGGTGGCCGAGCAGGAGATCCTGCAAGTGTAAATTTAGCAAAAAATCTACGTGATATGCCATTTCGAATGGATCGTTTAAAAACAGGTACCCCACCTCGTTTAGATGCACGCAGCTTAGATTTTACTAAAATGGAGCAACAACCAGGCGATGATCCTCGACCGGTATTTTCATTTATGGGATCAAGAGATGATCATCCAGCTCAAGTACCTTGTTACATTACCCATACCAACAGTAATACCCATGATATTATTAGAAATGGTCTCGATAGATCGCCAATGTACACTGGCGTTATTGAAGGCGTTGGACCAAGATATTGTCCTTCAATAGAAGATAAAATAACTCGCTTTGCAGATAAAGATTCTCATCAAATATTTGTTGAACCTGAAGGGTTAACAACCCATGAAATATATCCTAACGGTATATCAACAAGTTTGCCTTTCGATGTTCAAATGGCATTAGTACGTTCAATCAAAGGTTTTGAAGACGCTCATATCACTCGACCGGGCTACGCTATTGAATATGATTACTTTGATCCTCGCGATTTGAAACAAACCCTTGAAAGTAAATTTGTTGAAAATTTATATTTTGCTGGACAAATTAACGGTACGACTGGTTATGAAGAAGCTGGAGCTCAAGGGCTATTAGCGGCGACGAATGCTGCAGCTCGAGTACAAGGAAAAGAAGAACTTATTTTAGGCCGCGATGAAGCTTACATGGGCGTATTGGTTGACGACTTAGCGACGCTAGGCACTAAAGAACCTTACCGTATGTTTACTTCACGTGCTGAATACCGATTATTGTTACGCGAAGATAACGCTGATATCAGATTAACAGAAAAAGGTTATAAACTGGGCTTAGTTGATGAAGCTCGCTGGAAAGCCTTTAACGAAAAAATAGAGATGGTTGAACTAGAGCGTCAACGCTTAAAAACAACCTGGATCCAAAAAGATCACTCTGGCGTAGATCAAATCAATGAGCTACTTAAAGCCGATATCAGTCGAGAAAATAGTTTAGAAGATCTGATCAGACGCCCTGAAGTTCGTTACGATGATTTAATGAAAATAGAAGGTTTAGGACCGGCAATTACAAATAAACAAGCTGCAGAGCAAGTTGAAATTCAAATTAAATATGCAGGTTATATTGATAGACAACTTGATGAAATATCAAAAAAGAAACGACACGAAAATACGCTGATCCCACTAGATTTTGATTTTACCCAAATATCGGGTTTATCAAATGAAGTTGTGGCAAAATTAAGTGATTCACGACCTGAAACAATTGGCAAAGCATCACGTATATCCGGTATTACACCAGCAGCGATATCGTTATTATTGGTTTATCTTAAAAAGCATGGTTTGTTACGTAAGATTGCCTAATTAAAATTATTAAAACGCGAAAAAAAAATGACACTTAAAACTGAACTAACATTACTCATTGATAAAAGCGAATTAACACTCGATGAAGCACAAATAGATTTATTAATTCAATATGTTGAATTGTTAGATAAATGGAATAAGGCTTATAACCTAACATCTGTCCGTAATACCAGTGATATGCTGGTTAAACATATAATGGATAGCCTAATGGTAGGCAAAGAGTTAAAAGGTCAATCATTTATTGATGTAGGTACAGGACCAGGTTTACCAGGTATACCGCTAGCTATTTTATACCCTGAAAGAAATTTTGTTTTATTGGACAGTTTAGGTAAAAGAATCACTTTCTTACGACAAGTGGTTTTTCAACTAAAGCTCAAGAATGTCACACCAGTTTTATCCAGGGTTGAAAAATATCAACCTGATGAACTCTTTGATGGTGTGTTAAGTCGAGCATTTGCATCACTTGAAGATATGGTCAATTGGTGTCAACATCTGATTGCGGATGAAACGGGGCGATTTTATGCACTAAAAGGTCAATTTCCCCGCGAAGAAATAGAACAATTACCAGAACATATAAAGTTTGTAGACAGTAGCGAAATAATCGTGCCTAATTTACAAGGCGAACGCCATGTTATTAAACTAAAAAAAATAATAATATAATAAAATACTTTCGAGGTCATTGTGGGAAAAATCATTGCGGTTGCTAACCAAAAAGGTGGGGTTGGTAAAACAACAACATCTGTTAATTTAGCTGCCTCACTAGCAGCAACCAAACGAAAAATATTATTAATTGATTTAGACCCTCAAGGCAATGCCACTATGGGCAGTGGAATCGATAAGTATGAAGTACACGCAACATGCTATGAATTACTTGTCGAACAAAAGTCTTTCGAAGAAGTGGTATGTCGAGAAACGTCAGGTTTATATGATTTAATTGCCGCCAACACTGATGTTACTGCTGCTGAAATCAAATTAATGCAAGTGTATTCTCGAGAACATCGTCTAAAAAATGCCTTAGCCCCTATTCGCGATCAATATGATTATATTATAATTGACTGCCCTCCTTCATTGAATATGCTGACAGTGAACGCCATGACTGCTGCTGATTCGGTGTTGGTGCCCATGCAATGTGAATACTATGCATTAGAAGGCTTAACAGCACTTATGGACACAGTTTCGCAGTTAACATCGGTAGTGAATGCTGACTTACACATAGAAGGCATTTTGCGAACGATGTACGACCCCCGTAACCGATTAGCTAATGATGTCTCAGAACAATTGAAACGTCATTTTGGTGATAAAGTTTACCGAACCGTAATTCCACGTAATGTCCGTTTAGCTGAAGCACCCAGTTTTGGCTCACCAGTAATGTATTACGATAAGTCATCAACTGGTGCAAAAGCGTATTTAGCACTTGCCGGTGAAATATTACGTAAAGCAGAACAAAAAAAACAAAAACCTGAAAAAACAATTGATTAACTATTTAGATAAACCCGAAGGAAAATTATGAGTCCAGCAAAACGTAGAGGCCTAGGTCGTGGCCTTGATGCATTATTAACATCAAATAAAGAAACTGATGATGCGACTCAACGTAATTTATCTTCTAATCAAGACAGTGAATTACAATATTTACCCATAGAGCAATTACAACAGGGTAAATACCAACCCCGCAAAGATATGTCGGCTGAGGCTTTAGAAGATTTATCAAATTCTATTCTTTCTCAAGGAATTATACAGCCAATTGTTGTTCGAAATATTAGTGAAAACAATTATGAAATAATTGCTGGCGAGCGTCGATGGCGAGCCGCGCAATTAGCTAAAATGGACAAGGTTCCTTGTTTAATTAAAAATGTACCCGATGAAGCTGCAATCGCTATTGCCTTAATTGAAAACATTCAGCGTGAAGATCTTAATGCAATGGAAGAAGCTATTGCATTAGAGCGTTTATTAACAGAATTTGAGTTAACGCACCAAGAAGTAGCCAATGCGGTGGGTAAATCTAGAACGACTGTTTCTAATCTACTGCGTTTAAATAATCTCAACGAAGACGTTAAGACATTGCTAGAACACGGTGATATCGAAATGGGACATGCACGTGCGTTACTAGCATTAGAAAAAGACATACAAAGTAATGCGGCTAGAACTGTTGTTGCTAAAGATTTAACCGTTCGTGAAACAGAAGCGTTAATTAAAAAGATACAAGCACCAGAGAAGGTGATTGAAGAAAAAGAAAAAGACCCAGATACTAAAAGTTTAGAGCAAAATTTATCAGAAAGATTTGGTTCACAGGTGACAATTGCTCATAACAAAAAAGGTAAAGGAAAATTGGTTATCTCCTACAGCGACCTATCTGAGCTTGATAGTATTATTTCTCGCTTCAACTCTTATTAGATTGCGCGCATATTATATTTAAGGTAGTTAACGGGTAATAATAAAAAATATTGTTTATTACCCATTAACCACGATAAAAAATAAGTTTTATTTAACTATTTTATCTTTAGTTATGTCATTCAAAGGTAACGTTTTCATTTTCGATTAAAGCTTTCTAAATTTAGTGTTAAATTTTGTACATATTGGGGCAATCAACGCCCTATTTTGTTGCATTAGTGCTGTAATTAAGTATACTTGCGACGACTTTTTTAAAGTTAAAGTATTAACTTTAAAAAATACTATGACTACGAAGCATTACGTTGGAGACCGCAGTGGCGAAAGGTTATCAAAATTTATTAACTACGCCTGGTCGAAAATTAGCGTCGAGACAAATCGGTATAATGACAATGTTGGTCGTTATATGCGCGGTAATAACATATTTCAATTGGGGACTCTTATACGCTTACTCTTTACTTGTAGGTGGAGTAGTGGTGATAGTTCCTAATATTATTTTCGCTTATAAAGCATTTAAGTATGCAGGTGCAAATGCCTCAAGAAAGGTTATGGAATCTTTTTATACCGGCGTAAAATTAAAAATGCTCTATACAGCGTTATTATTCGCGCTAGTATTTAAATTTTTAGTGATTTCACCCTTAATATTT
Source organism: Colwellia sp. BRX8-4 (assembly GCF_014077345.1). Lineage (NCBI taxonomy): Bacteria > Pseudomonadati > Pseudomonadota > Gammaproteobacteria > Alteromonadales > Colwelliaceae > Colwellia > Colwellia sp. BRX8-4. Next base: position 367,613 of record NZ_JACGVS010000001.1, on the reverse strand, counting down.
TTAAGCACATATTGTGTGGTGGTGTTTTTAACATTACTACTGCCAGTTTTTTTAACTGAACGTTAATTCACTGGCGATAAAGATTTATAAACTTTAACTTTTGGGATAATAAAATGGCAGAAGAAGTCACCTTATCAAGCCATATCCAACACCATTTAACTAATGCAAAAATGTGTACAACCGATACTGGTTTAGCATTTAATAAAGCATGTAGTGACAGTGGGTTTTGGACATGGCATATAGATACACTAGCATGGTCAATTGGCCTAGGTATGCTGTTTTTGTGGACTTTTCGCAAAGCTGCTAAAGGAGCTACTGTAGGTGTTCCTGATAAATTTCAATGTTTTATTGAAATGGTTGTCGAGTTTGTCGGTGACAACGTTAATAAAACGTTCCAAGGAAAAAGTACATTAATTGCACCATTAGCCTTAACGATATTTGTTTGGGTCTTTTTAATGAACTTAATGGACTTAATTCCAGTTGATTTCTTACCTGCATTTGCTGGTTTTGTCGGTGAAACTGCTTTCGGCATGGACAGTCACGATGTCTACATGAAAGTTGTACCAACAACAGATATTAATTTAACGGCTGCTCTAGCACTTGGCGTGTTTTTATTGATGATTTTTTATTCAATAAAAATAAAAGGTCTTGGCGGTTTTGTTAAAGAATTAACCTTGCACCCGTTCAACACCAAAAACAAGTTAGCGATGGTATTTTTGATCCCTTGTAATTTATTACTTGAAACCATTGCTCTTGTTGCTAAGCCATTTTCGTTAGCACTACGTTTGTTTGGTAACTTATATGCAGGTGAATTAATATTCATCTTAATTGGCGCTGTTGGTTTGATGCAGCTTCCATTGCACTTTGTCTGGGCTGTATTCCATATATTAGTTATCGTATTGCAAGCATTCGTCTTTATGATGCTAACAATCGTTTACTTAAGTATGGCGAGTTCTGATAATCATTAATTTTTAACCTTTAACCTTAACTTTAACTTTACAATTAAAACTTTGGAGAAAAAAATGGAACAAATATTAACAATGCCTGAAGCGATTAAGTTTATCGCAGTTGCTTTACTAATCGGTTTTGGTGCTATTGGTACTGCAATTGGCTTTGGTAACATGGGTGGTAAATTCTTGGAAGCGTGTGCACGTCAACCAGAACTAGCTCCTTCACTACAAGTGAAAATGTTTATTTTAGCTGGTTTAATCGATGCCGTTGCTATGATCGGTGTTGGTATCGCGATGGTATTATTGTTTGTACTTTAATTTCATTATTTGAACAGCTTACTATTAAGGAGGAGCGGTTGTGAATTTAAACGCCACTCTAATTGGTGAATTAATAGCATTCGTTGTTTTTGTTTGGTTCTGCATGAAATATGTATGGCCACCATTGAACGATGCTATTGAAGCTCGCCAGAAAAAGATCGCTGATGGACTTGCTGCTTCAGACCGTGCTGCAAATGATCTTGAGCTTGCTCAAGAAAAAGCTACTGCTCAACTTAGAGAAGCTAAGTCACAAGCTGCCGAAATTATCGAAGCAGCGAAAAAACGTGAAACGCAAATAGTTGAAGAAGCTGCAGTAAAAGCTCAAGCTGAGAAAGAAAAAATCTTAGCTACAGGTCACACAGAAATCGAAACTGAACGTAACCGTGTTAAAGAAGAATTGCGCAAACAATTTGCTATTCTTGCTGTCGCCGGTGCCGAGAAGATTCTTGAACGTTCTATTGATGCCGCCACACATAGTGACATCTTAGATAAATTCGTCGCTGAACTTTAAGAGGGAATAGAGCTATGTCTGAATTGACAACTGTCGCTCGTCCTTACGCTAAAGCAGCGTTCGATTTTGCTGTTGAAGCAAAGGCTATTGATAGCTGGTTATCACAGCTGACCTTTGCTGCTGAAGTTGCCAAAGATGAAACCATTAAAGGGGTTCTTTCTGGTGGTGCTTCAGTCGAGCAGGCACAAGCACTTTTTTTAAGTGTTTGTGGCGAGCAAATAGACAGTCAAGGCCAAAATTTCTTGAAAATAATGGCAGAAAACGAACGCTTGTTGGTGCTACCACATGTTTTGACGCAATTTTTAGCACTTAAAGCTGAATTTGAGCAAGAAGTTACTGTGGATGTAACCTCAGCTGTAGAAATTACAGCAGAGCAAAAAACAACACTTAGCGCCGCGCTTGTAAAGCGTTTGGCTCGAAAAGTAAAGCTTAATTGTATTGTCGATGCGACTATTATTTCAGGTTTAATTATTAAAGCTGATGACATGGTAATTGATGGCTCTATACAAGGTAAATTGAGCCGTTTAGCAACAATTTTACAATCCTAGAATAAGGGAAAAGAGCATGCAACTGAATTCCACTGAAATCGCCGAACTGATCAAAAATCGTATTGAACAGTTTGACGTTGTCAGCGAAGCTCGCAACGAAGGTACTATCGTTTCTGTAACTGACGGTATTATTCGTATACATGGCCTTGCTGATGTAATGCAAGGTGAAATGATCGAACTTCCTGGTAGCCGTTTTGCTATCGCGTTAAACCTTGACCGTGATTCGGTCGGTGCGGTAGTTATGGGTCCATACGCTGACTTAGCTGAAGGCGTAAAAGTTAAAAGTACTGGTCGTATTTTAGAAGTACCAGTAGGTCGTGGTTTATTAGGTCGAGTGGTTAACACTTTGGGTGAACCTATTGACGGTAAAGGACCTATTGAAAATGATGGTTTTTCTCCTGTTGAAGTTTTAGCACCAGGTGTTATCGAACGTAAATCTGTTGATCAACCTGTACAAACAGGTATTAAATCAATTGATTCAATGATTCCAATTGGCCGTGGCCAACGTGAACTTATCATTGGTGACCGTCAAATTGGTAAGTCTGCCATCGCTTTAGATGCCATTATTAACCAAAAAGATACTGGTATTAAGTGTGTATATGTAGCAATAGGCCAAAAGGCTTCTACAGTTGCTAACTTAGTACGTTCTTTAGAAGAACACGGCGCGTTAGATAATACTATCGTTGTTGTTGCTGGTGCTTCTGAAGCTGCCGCACTACAGTACTTGTCAGCATATTCTGGCTGTACTATGGGTGAATACTTCCGAGATCGTGGTGAAGATGCATTAATCGTATATGATGATTTGTCTAAGCAAGCAGTTGCTTACCGTCAAATTTCATTACTTTTACGTCGTCCACCAGGTCGTGAAGCTTACCCAGGTGACGTTTTCTATCTTCATAGTCGTTTACTTGAACGTGCTGCTCGTGTAAACGAAGCATACGTAGAAAAGTTTACCAACGGTGCAGTTAAAGGTAAAACGGGTTCATTAACAGCTTTACCTATCATTGAAACGCAAGCGGGTGATGTATCTGCTTTCGTACCAACTAACGTAATATCAATTACTGATGGTCAGATTTTCTTAGAGTCTAACCTATTTAACTCAGGTATTCGTCCTGCTGTTAACGCTGGTATTTCTGTTTCTCGTGTTGGTGGTGCTGCGCAAACTAAGATCATCAAGAAGTTAGGTGGTGGTATACGTTTAGCCTTAGCACAATATGCTGAATTAGCTGCATTTGCTCAATTTGCTTCAGATTTAGATGACGCGACTCGTGCTCAATTAGAGCATGGACAACGTGTTACTGAACTGATGAAGCAAAAGCAATACAGTCCATTGTCAATTGCTGAAACAGCTGTATCGTTATTTGCTGCAGAAAAAGGTTACTTAAACGATGTTGAAATCGCTAAAGTGGTTGATTTTGAAGATGCATTACGCACTTACGTAAACAATGATCACGCTGAGTTGATGGCTACTATCAATGAAAAAGGCGACTATAACAAAGATATCGAGTCTGGTTTAGCGAAAGCAATTGAAGCTTTTAAAGCTACTCAAACTTGGTAATTTAGTTCACCTTTTTGGAGAATAGTCATGGCTGGTGGTAAAGAGATTAAATCAAAGATTGGAAGTGTAAAAAATACACAGAAGATCACCAGCGCAATGGAAATGGTTGCAGCTAGTAAAATGCGCAAAGCGCAAGATAACATGGCTGCATCTCGTCCATACGCTGAGAATATGCGAGATGTGATCGGTCGCGTCGCACTTGGTAATTTAGAATTTCGTCATCCATATATGGTTGAACGTGAAGTCAAGCGTGTAGGTTATATCGTTGTCTCAACAGACCGTGGTTTGTGTGGTGGTTTAAATATTAATTTATTTAAAAAGGTACTTGTTGATGCGGGTACACACCAAACAGCGGGCGCCGATGTTGAATTTGCCATAGTGGGTTCTAAAGCTACGTCATTTTTTAACAATATCGGTGCTAAAATAGTGTCGCAGAAGTCTGGATTAGGTGACAATCCTTCACTAACTGATTTAATTGGTAGTGTTAAGGTGATGTTGAATGCCTATGATAGTGGTGAAATAGATAGATTGTTCATTGTATATAACAAATTTGTTAATACCATGACGCAAAAACCAACAATCGATCAACTTTTACCTTTGCCTAAGTCAGATGATGACGCATTTAAGCATAGCTGGGATTATTTATACGAACCTGATGCTCAAGTTTTACTTGAAAAACTGCTCGTTCGTTATACGGAATCGCAAGTATATCAAGGTGTGGTTGAAAATCTCGCCTGTGAACAAGCTGCTCGTATGGTTGCAATGAAAGCTGCAACAGATAATGCGGGTGACTTAATTGATGATTTACAATTGGTATATAACAAAGCGCGTCAAGCAAGTATTACTCAAGAATTGGGTGAAATCTGTGCTGGTGCAGCAGCGGTATAAACAAAAGTTCTTTGTTTATTTTATTAGTAAATAAGAGCACAAGATTAGAGGATTAAACATGAGTACAGGTAAAGTCGTCCAAATCATTGGCGCAGTTGTGGATGTAGAATTTCCACAAAATGCTGTACCTCAGGTATATGACGCGTTAAAAATAACTGAAGGTAACCTTAGTGGCTTAGTACTTGAAGTACAACAGCAACTTGGTGGTGGCGTAGTTCGTACTATCGCCATGGGTTCATCTGACGGTTTACGTCGTGGTCTGAATGTAGAAAACACAGGTGAGAACATCCAAGTTCCAGTAGGTACTGCAACTTTGGGTCGCATCATGAACGTATTGGGTGAGCCTATCGATGAAGCTGGCCCAATCGGCGAAGAAGAAAAGTGGTCAATTCACCGCCAAGCGCCAGCATATGCTGACCAAGCGATGTCAAATGAGCTACTTGAAACTGGTATCAAAGTAATCGATTTAGTTTGTCCATTCGCTAAGGGTGGTAAAGTTGGTTTGTTCGGTGGTGCTGGTGTTGGTAAAACCGTTAACATGATGGAACTTATTCGTAACATCGCGATTGAGCATAGCGGCTACTCAGTATTTGCTGGTGTAGGTGAGCGTACTCGTGAAGGTAACGATTTCTATCATGAAATGAACGATTCAAATGTACTTGATAAAGTATCACTTGTTTACGGTCAAATGAACGAGCCTCCAGGAAACCGTTTACGTGTTGCCTTTACAGGTTTAACAATGGCAGAGAAATTCCGTGACGAAGGTCGTGACGTATTATTCTTTGTTGATAACATTTACCGTTATACATTAGCCGGTACTGAAGTATCTGCACTTCTTGGTCGTATGCCATCAGCGGTTGGTTATCAACCAACACTTGCTGAAGAAATGGGTGTACTTCAAGAGCGTATTACTTCAACTAAGAAAGGTTCAATCACTTCAATCCAAGCGGTATATGTACCAGCAGATGATTTGACTGATCCCTCTCCAGCTACTACTTTTGCTCACTTAGATGCAACGGTTGTATTGAGTCGTGATATCGCTTCGCAAGGTATTTACCCTGCAATTGACCCACTAGATTCTACTTCTCGTCAACTTGATCCATTAGTTGTTGGCGCTGAGCATTATGAAACTGCCCGTGGTGTTCAATCAACATTACAACGTTACAAAGAACTTAAAGATATTATCGCCATCTTAGGTATGGATGAATTATCTGAAGAAGACAAATTAGCTGTGAATCGTGCACGTAAGATTCAACGCTTTTTATCTCAACCGTTCTTTGTTGCTGAAGTATTCACCGGTTCTCCTGGTAAGTATGTGTCACTTAAAAACACTATCAGTGGTTTTAAAGGCTTACTTGCAGGTGAATACGATGATTTACCTGAGCAAGCTTTTTATATGGTTGGTTCTATCGAAGAAGCAGTTGAAAAAGCTAAAAACATGTAATTTGCTTGGGCGTGTTAGGTTAACGTAAGTCATCGACTTATTGACTATCTAACCGCCTACTTTAGGAGGTCAAAATGTCAGCAATGACGGTAAATCTAAATGTAGTAAGTGCAGAAGAGAATCTATTCTCTGGACGTATTGAATCATTACAGATCACAGGTTCAGAAGGTGAACTAGGTATTATGCCTGGTCACGCACCTTTATTGACCTCGCTAAAACCTGGTATGGCTCGTATTGTTAAATATGGTGGCTCAGTAGATGTTATATATCTTTCTGGCGGCATGTTAGAAGTTCAACCAAATAACGTAACCGTATTAGCTGATATAGCGATACGTGCAGACGATTTGGATGAAAAAGAAGTATTAGAAGCTAAGCAACGTGCAGAAAAACACATGAACGCCCATGGCGGAGATGTTGGTTTTGCTGAAGTTGCGGCTGAATTAGCGCGAGTAACTGCGCAATTACGCGTAATACAAGCGTCTAATAAAAAAGTCTAACTTTACAGACAAAGCACTAAGTTTTAGTGACAGAGAAGCGATATTTACTTAAGGTCTATATCGCTTTTTTTTGTCTTTAATATACTGGCTAATTAAGTCTTACTACACAGCCACTCGGTTAAATTTACTGAACCTTGTTAAACAATTAATCTTGATGATGTAAAAATATATCAGATACTTATAGCGCTACTTGGCTATAGTTTATCTGTTAAAACAAGGTTACAATATTTGTTATTACCATCAAAAACATAAATAACGGATATACTATGTCTCTTTCAGTTGTCATTCTTGCCGCGGGTAAAGGTACTCGCATGCGTTCATCACTCCCTAAAGTACTTCACGCAATTGCTGACAAACCTATGGTTAGCCATGTCATTAATGCTGCACGCCAATTAAACGCCGATAATATCTATATTGTCTATGGCTTTGGTGGTGAAGTATTAAAAGCGACAATAGCGAATAGTAGTGCAAATGATGATTTAACATTTATTGAACAAAAAGAACAACTAGGTACCGGACATGCCGTAGATATGGCATCACCTTTCATTAAAGATAATGAAAATGTTTTAGTGCTTTATGGTGATGTACCACTGACCAAAGTTAGTACATTAGAAAAATTATTAGCGGTTAAACCAGACCATGGTATGGGATTACTAACGGTAAATTTAGCTGATCCTACTGGCTACGGTCGTATTATGCGTAAAGATAATGCAGTGGTTGGCATCATAGAGCAAAAAGATGCTTCGGCCGAACAGTTATTAATTACCGAAGCTAATACCGGCATTTTATTAGCAAATGGTGGAGATTTAAAACGTTGGTTAGCAAATTTGTCAAGTGACAATGCCCAAGGTGAATATTACTTAACTGATATTATTGCCGCATGTCATCATGAAGGTAAAACTATTGCTACTGCTCATCCCGATACCGAGATTGAAGTTGAAGGTGCCAATAATCGAGTGCAACTTGCTTCATTAGAACGAGCTTTCCAACTACGTGAAGCCGAAGCGTTAATGATAGCGGGGGCAAGCCTACGTGATCCTAACCGCATCGATATTCGTGGAAACGTAGTCATTGGAGAAGAAGTGCATATCGATATCAATTGTATTTTCGAAGGTGATGTTTCCTTAGCGAGTGGTGTGCAAATAGGAGCCAATTGTATTTTAAAAAATTGTACAATCGGCGAAAATAGCATAGTTAAAGCAAATAGTATTATCGAAGACGCCGTTGTTGGTAAAGACTGTTCTGTCGGACCATTTGCTCGACTGCGCCCCGGCTCTGTAATGAATAAAGACTCTCATGTTGGTAATTTTGTTGAAATGAAAAAAACAACCTTAGGAGCTGGGAGTAAAGCGGGACACTTAACTTATTTGGGCGATACGATTATTGGTCAAAATGTTAATATTGGTGCTGGAACCATCACTTGTAACTATGATGGCGTTAATAAGTTTAAAACCATTATAGATGACGGTGCTTTCGTCGGTTCAAATAGTTCGTTAGTGGCCCCGGTTACTATCGGTGCTAATGCCACCATAGGTGCAGGCTCTGTTATTGCTAAAGATGTAGCAGCCAGTGAATTAGCGGTTGCTAGAGGTAAACAAAGAAATATAACCGGCTGGCAAAGACCGACCAAAAAAAGCTAGGTTAATTGATATTTAAAATGAAAGGGGCGCAATATGTGCCTCTTTTTTATGTTCACTGATATTAATTAGGATTAATATCAGTGAAATAAATATTTATTGCCATAAAAGCATACTTTTGTTCTAATAGCTTAAGTTACTAAACGAAACTTATTCTGTAAGATAAGTGTCGAAACAAAAGATAAACTAATCGCATGTCAAAAAGAAACACCCAGCAGCGTCGCCACAGTATTATCTCTGAGCTTAATGAGCACGGAGAAGTAAGTGTCGATAGTCTTGCAAAAAAATTCGTTACTTCAGAAGTAACCATCAGAAAAGATTTAGCTGCGCTAGAAAATAGCGGATTATTGCTCAGACGCTACGGTGGAGCTGTGCCTTTGCCTAGAGATATTATTGAGCATAAGTCTGATAAAGTTTCGAAACGAAAGGTTTCAATTGCCAGTAAAGCGGCAACACTTATTCGTGATCATAACCGCATCATTATCGACAGCGGTAGTACGACTTCGGCCTTAGTGAAAGAGCTTAATAGCAAACAAGGTTTAATCGTAATGACCAACTCTTTAGCTATAGCTTCTGACTTGCATGCGCTTGAAAATGAACCGACATTATTGATGACCGGGGGCACTTGGGATACACATTCTGAGTCTTTTCAAGGTCAAGTAGCGGAAAGTGTCTTGAGATCTTATGATTTTGACCAACTTTTTATTGGTGCCGATGGTATCGATATAGAGCGTGGCACGACTACTTTTAATGAGCTTTTAGGGCTTAGCCGCGTGATGGCCGACGTCTCTCGTGAAGTTATTGTACTTGTTGAATCTGAAAAAATTAATCGTAAAATACCTAACGTTGAAATTCCTTGGCAAAATATAGACATACTGATCACTGATGCAGATCTGTCTGATGAACTCAAAGCCAAACTCTTAGAACAAGACGTTAAATTACTCATTGCAAAATAAAAGGAAAAAACTATGTGTGGGATCGTAGGTGCTGTAGCACAACGTGATGTAGCAGATATATTAGTTGAAGGGTTAAAACGCCTAGAATACCGTGGATATGACTCAGCCGGTGTTGCTATTATCGATAATAACAACCAATTAAACAGAGTACGCCGCTTAGGCAAAGTACAAGAGTTAGCAGACGCTTTAATAACAACCCCTTTATCAGGTGGAACAGGTATTGCTCATACGCGCTGGGCTACTCATGGTGCGCCAAGTGAAGTGAATGCTCACCCACATGTATCTAGTGAAAATATCGCTGTTGTTCATAATGGTATCATCGAAAATCATCAAAGTTTAAGAATACGTTTGCAGGGCTTGGGCTACGAATTTGTTTCAGAAACAGATACTGAAGTTATTGCTCATTTAGTTCATCTTGAATTGAAAACATCAGCGACCTTACTTGAAGCAGTACAAAAAACAGTTAAGCAGCTTGATGGCGCCTATGGCACAGTTGTACTTGATACGACCGATAAGAGTCGTGTAGTTGTTGCACGCTCTGGCAGCCCTTTAGTGATAGGTTATGGCGTAGGTGAAAATTTTATAGCCTCTGATATGATGGCGCTATTACCGGTCACGCGAAAGTTTGCTTTTCTTGAAGAAGGTGACGTTGCTGAAGTCACTCGTTTTGAAGTTAACGTATTTGATACTAACGGCGTACCCGTAAAGCGTGAAGCAAAAGAACAAGATATCAGTCAAGACAGTGGTGATAAAGGTGAATACCGTCACTACATGCTAAAAGAAACTTACGAACAACCTACGGCTATCCGAAATACTTTAGAGGGTCGCTTGTCTGGTAATGTGCTCGATATGAATACTTTTGGTGAAGGCGCGGATGAAATATTTAAGGGTATCGAACACGTACAGATTATTGCCTGTGGTACTAGCTACCATTCAGGTATGGTGGCACGGTATTGGTTAGAGTCGCTAGCGGGTGTTTCTTGTAATATAGAGATTGCTAGTGAGTTTAGATACCGAAAGTCTCATGTTCCTAAAAATGCCTTAATTGTAACTATCTCTCAGTCGGGTGAAACAGCTGATACTTTAGCGGCACTTCGCTTAGCAAAAGAGCTTGGCTATAAAGCCAGCTTAGTTATTTGTAACGTAGCCGGTTCATCTTTAGTACGTGAATCTGATCTCGCTTTCATGACCAAAGCGGGTGCAGAAATTGGCGTTGCTTCTACCAAAGCATTTACCACACAGTTAGTCGGCTTGTTAATGATGACATGGGCTATAGGTAAACATCACGGTATGAGTGAAACGGTTCAAAATGAAATCGCCAGTTCATTAATGGCTTTACCCAGTAAACTAGAAGAAGTCTTAGCATTAGCAAGTTCTATCGAAGATTTAGCAGAAGACTTTGCTGACAAACACAACGCTTTGTTTTTAGGTCGTGGCGACCAATATCCTATCGCTATGGAAGGGGCTTTGAAGTTAAAAGAAATCTCTTATATCCACGCTGAAGCATACGCCGCTGGTGAATTAAAACATGGACCATTAGCGTTAATCGATGCTGATATGCCTGTAATCGTTGTTGCGCCTAAAAATGATTTAATTGAAAAGCTTAAATCAAATGTTGAAGAAGTCCGTGCGCGCGGTGGCTTAATGTATGTGTTCGCTGACAGTGAAGCAAATTTTGCCAGTGATGATACGATGAAAGTTATTAATGTGCCGGTATGTGACGATTTAATCGCACCCATTGTTTATACGTTACCACTGCAATTGCTTTCATATTATGTCGCAATAATTAAAGGCACAGATGTTGATCAACCTCGTAACTTAGCAAAATCAGTTACCGTTGAGTAATAAGTCTTATATTAAAGAAAATTGTTGTTATCGATAAATAGGTTTGAGATCTAATCAGTAGATATGAGATCTTAATTATAAAGCGACTTACTCTTTTGAGTGGTCGCTTTTTTATTGGTCATAGATTCATTGTTAGGGTCTTTCATCTAATCTAGTCGAGTAATGACTTAAAATAAAATGCTTTAGTGCTTAAGGGGTTAATCTCGTCTGGAATTATAATTTTTTAGTCTACTAATCACTAATGCCACATAGCCGAGCTAATGTAGACACTAATTTGTCTTAATAAATAGTCCGCTTAACCTCCATTACACTTTTATCATTTTAGAAAATCACTCTTTATTTTCTACGATAACCTTGGTTGTTATCACAGCACTATTTTTATTTAAAAAAAAGTCATTAACGAGATTTTTCTCATTAATGACTTAGTTGATGCTTTACCTACAGCGCTTACATACAAATAAATATAACTATAGAACGGAATAAGCGCTTTTTATTTCTTAGAACTTGTAGCTAATACCAAAGGTAATACGACGGTCTGTTATACCTTGAGCACATAACATAGCCCCTTCATTAACACATGACTGTGTAATGTCTGACTCTGTTAAGTTGACAGCTTCAACACCAAGGTTTAAATTTTCATCGACGTCATAACTTACACTAGCATTAAGTTGTCCTCTGTCATGCGTTACGACAGGGAAGCCTAATGTAGAGTTAAGGCTAGCACCCGCTGCAGTATCTTCAGTGCGGAACGCATCACGCCACGTATAACGTAATCTTGCTGAAAGACCAAATTTTTCATAGTAAACAGCTACATTGTAAGCGTTTTCTGAAAAATCAAGTAAACCTCGTTCTGATGAATACGTGACAAAGTTTGCATCGTCATAAACACCTTGTATTGCATTAAGGATATCTGTTCCGCGTGACGCTGAAGTGTAAAAAGCTGAACCGCCTTTATACTCTTGTATGGTGTAGTTGGCGACAATGCCGAAACCTGATGCCCAACCTAAGTCTTCTTCGAAGCTGGAAAGGTCATACTGGACAGCCATTTCTATACCTGATTGAGTCGTTGTTGCAGTATCATTAAAAAGTGTTTCAACATCAACACACAAACCTGTGGTATTTGGATCTCCGATTGCATTAGGCTGAACAGCAGGGTTATAGATACCGCCTCCTGCACATGTAGGTCCAGGTTCACGCCAACCGTTTGCGTCAATTGCAGCACTTTCTAATTGAGTAACAAATAAGTTAGTACGTTCTTTTTTGAAATAGCCGATACTAACTACTGCTGCCTCAGCAAAATACCATTCAGCAGAAAGATCAAACGAAGTGACTTCTTCAGGTTCCAAACCAGCATTACCAATTTCGACAGATTGATTTTCGTTTGTACCAAATGATACCGAGGTATTTAAATCGCCAAAGTTAGGACGAAGAATGTCTTTACCCCAACCTAAACGTAAAACCACATCGTCAGTTACATCGGCAACTAAATTCAAACGAGGTAATGTATAACTATAATCACCTTTGTTTGTTGCTGGCGTTGCAACACCATTGACTACTGTATTACCTGTTGATGCAATATCTGTTGATATATGACGAACACCAAAATTACCACGGAACATTTTATATTCAAAGTTTGCTTGTGCGTATAGCGCATGCGTTTCTTCTTTTATTTTAAAAGCTGCGGTATCTGAAGGTGTTAGGTTTGAAAAGTCTTGGTTACCACCATGAGCAACAATAGCCGCTTCTAAGGTCGCTAACACACCGTCTGGGTCATTGAATGCTAAGTCTGGATTAACAATAAGAAAATTTCTAAGGGCTAGTTCTCTGCCATCAGCATCACCAAAGTGGCTAGGACCAGCAATAAGAAGTTCTGAAAACAAAGCGCCGTTTGGACTATCAACCATTTTGCTGAAGCCACCAATACGATCAGATATTGATACTGCACTATGTTTTGTTTCATTGTAGCGATAACCGAAATCAACAGAAGTGATCATACTTTCATCGATAAAATAAGTGAAATCAGTGCGGAATGCATTTTCAGAATTATCTGTAGAGCTTCTACTTATGTCTACCTGATCTAGCACAACGTTATTTGGATTAAGTAAATCATCAACAGTTGGTGCGAATGGAGAAGCAAAATCAATACCAAATGCCAATGAGTCACCAGTTAAATCATAAATAAATGGCACACTGTTATCGTTACTCGAACCATCAAGAGGCGTCAGTGGGTTAGGGTTAATAAAGTTTAATTGAGTGTTTAATGAAGGGGTAACGGTATCAGAATTTGCTGTAGATAACTCTGCACTTACAAATAAGTTATTACCTTGCCATTCACCACCAAATCTAAAAACTTCGGTGTCTGTTACACGAGCACCAGTATCACTGTTAAAGCGTAAGTTTGGATCGTCGTCATCAACTGAATTGATTGGTTGAATTGTGCCTCTGGTAGCCGCTTGAATACTGCCTAGATTTACACCATCAAGAGAGCCAAAGTTTATTGTTTCAAACTGAGAAGGTAAAGTGTAGTTAAGTACACTATTAACACCTGAACCTTGTACTCGTGTACTTTCTTGACGACGCTCTTGGCTGGTAATAATAGCATCAAAGAAAAATTTTGTGTTGTCGTTAGGGGCAAACTCAAGAGTAGTGGCAATATTGGTTGTTTCATATTCAAAATTTTCTAATTCCTGATTAAGGAATTGAATGCCGAGAAAATCGAAATCTTGAGCTGCAGGTCTTTTAGTTGCTTGATCTTCTAATGTGCCACTTCTATAGACGTCAGCGTTAACATTTTCAACAAGGCTACCATCACGGTCAACGCGTGGACGAAATGACGTAGCTTCTTGTTTAGCGTAGCTACCACTTATAACAAATCCAAATTTACCTGAGTCAAGTTCCCAGTTATCTCCGTATGCTCCTGAGAATCTTGGCTGAACACCATCAGTGGTTAAACTACTGTCTTCACCTTGTAAGCGAAGTGATCCTAATGTCTCAGTCAACTCAAGAGGACGAATAGTACGTAAATTTACCGTGCCACCAATAGAGCCTTCGGTCGTTTTAGCTTCTGGTGATTTTGTTATTTCAACACCCGCGATAATGGCCGCTGAAAGATCTTCAAAATTCATACCACTTCGTCCAGACCCTGAGCCGACTGTAGAAGCACCATTAATTTCAACACGGTTAGCGTTACTACCACGAATTTGAACACCAGTACCTATACCAGCTGTTCTTGTGATTTGAACGCCTGTTACGTTTTCAAGAACCTCTGCAAGGTTTTGGTCAGGTAGCTTACCAATATCTGTAGCCATAATGACTTCGACCAGGTTAGCTGTTTCACGTTTTTCTGCAAGGGCAGTCGTTAGAGAGCTTCGCATACCCGTAACCTGAATTACTTCAATTTCAGTTTCATTGTTTACTTGTGGATCTATTTCAGCTTCTTGTGCACTTACCGATGCTGCAAAATTCAGCGAGGTAGCTGAAAGAATCGCTAATGTTAATTTTGATAATTTTTGTCTCATATATTTCCCCTGTGTAGTTTTTTTGAAATTTGATTTGTAAACATCTCAAAAGCCACATCTTTAATTTATAAAAGTCGTCCCCTAAACCCCCAACACCTTACAAGTAAATTACTTAGTACTGATAAGGAATTACTACAGATAGTTACAATAAAAATTGGAAAGGTCAATCTTTTGGTTATACAAAACAAGTGTAAATATGTGCAAATTGGTATACCAATATTTGCTTTGTTGGTTACCAGGTTGTTTGTTTATTGTTGTTTTATCTTGTAAGTTATTGAATAAACAGTTTTTGGTCGATTATTGTGCATTAGTAATAACGAATGTTTTTATTTTTATATGTATCTTTTATATTCTAATAAAATATAAAGGAGTGTAGTTTATATATTGTAATGGTCTAAATAGGTTATGGTTGAATTTTTTCTGATCAACCATATATTTTTTATTGGTTGACCAGGTGGCGGCGCACAATTGATTCAACACTAATCTATTAGATAATAGCCATTAAAGTGATGTTTATTAGTAACAATATAAACGTTATTGTAAAACTACAGCGCTTTGTATGAGCTAAAAATATAATAAATTATCATATAATGATAAGTATGTATTTAACAATAAACTTTAGTTAAAGGGTATTTAAATCATACACTTGGTTTTTATCTGACTGTTATAAATGAAATGGTTAAACTATAAAATAGCTTAGATGAATACGGGTAACACCTATAAGCTTCATTGTTTTTAATAAGTTAAACCAACTCTATTACCAATAATTATTGATTGGTTGACACCTATTGTCGTTTTGGTTAGTATTTAATGGTTCCTTATTGTTTCGAGTGTTTCTAAGCAATAAGTTTGTATAGACACAAGACAAGCATACCGTGTTTATACCGAAATTATTAACCGCTTGAATATAAGGTTCGGTGTTCGGTTTATATACCGAGTATTACCCTAGGGCTTAGATAATTTAGCTAAATATACTCAAATAAAATAACATGCCCATCGATAAAGTGAGCAATGTTGCACTCAGATAAACAAACAATAATATTTTTAGGAGTTAGATATGACAAAACCTATTATAGGTTTCATCGGCCTTGGCCTTATGGGCGGCAACATGGTCGAAAACTTACAAACGCGTGGCTTTCAAGTAAATGTAATGGATTTAAATAAAGAGGCGGTTGCTAAGGTAATTGCTCGCGGTAATGCTACTGAAGTCACCTCAGCGAAAGAACTCGCAGAACGTAGTGATATAGTAATGCTTGCGCTAACAACTTCTGTTGTTGTTGAAAAGCTAGTTTATGCTGAAGACGGTATTTTAGCGGGGATTAAAGAAGGTGCTGTTCTGATTGATTTTGGTACTTCTATACCAGCATCTACTCGTAAGATTGGTGCAGATCTTGCCAAGAAAGGCGCAGGGATGATTGATGCCCCATTAGGTCGAACACCCGCTCATGCTAAAGATGGCTTACTTAATATTATGGCTGCTGGTGACTTAGATACTTTTAATAAAGTGAAGCCTATTTTAGAACAGCAAGGTGAAAATGTATTCCATCTTGGCGCTCTTGGTGCAGGTCACACGACTAAGCTCATAAATAACTTCATCGGTATGACTACGGTTACAGCGATGTCACAAGCTTTTGCTGTTGCTGATAAAGCTGGCGTTGACCGCCAACAGCTTTTTGATATTATGTCGACAGGTCCATCTAACTCACCGTTTATGGGCTTTTGTAAAAACTACGCCGTAGATGGTGTAAGTGATTTAGGTTTCTCTATCGCTAATGCGAATAAAGATTTAGGTTACTTTTTAGAAATGGTCAAAGACCTTGGTACTGTGTCACAAATTGCTGAAGGTACTTCTGCCAATCTAAATGCAGCAGTTGCTGCCGACATGGGTAATGGTAACGTGCCAGAAATATTTGACTACTTCCTTAAATTGGCGAAGTAATTTCAATGTATGTCATGCTAAAGTAACGAATACTGTTTTAGCATAATGACGCTATTAGTAAGGCGACCGCACTGTTGTTAGATTTTAAGTGATGAGTTGATTGACGATATAGTTAAATAAAAGGCCTCTATTAAAGAGGCCTTTTATGTTTTACCTGATATAAATTTATAATTAATTAAATATCGTTAGAGTGAGGAATTGAATAAAGTCCACGCTTTTCACTGTTTTTTTGTTTTATTTCTTCTAGCGCTCTCGACTCGACGGCATCAAATAAGGCGTTTATTAGTCGGTTAAAATGACTGTGCATAGCAAGCCTTGCTTGAGGAGCGTCTCTTAATTTTAATGCCTGATAGATCGCTTTATGCTCTGCAAGTGTTTTTGAATTATCTTTACTGCAAACACTGTCATAATCTTTAATAATTTCTGGTGTTGATGAGCGAAGCTTCCAAAGATTTTGTACGGTTAAAATCATCGCACTATTACGGGTAGCATTGGCTATAATTTGATGGAATTCTTTATCAGCGGCAGCAATAAACTGACTGTTTTCCATATCAACTAAGGTTTGATGTAAGCGAACCAATTCATCTTCGGTGATGGTTGTTGCCGCAATCGCTGCTACTTCACCTTCAATTAATGCTCTAGCTTGAGTAACCTCAAAAGCATTAATTTGCTTGTGTAAGCCCGATAATTGGTTAACCGGTTTTAAAACATAAACGCCGGAACCTGTTTTAACTTCAATTTTCTCACGAACTTCTAGGGCAATTATTGCCTCTCGAATCGTTGGTCTGCTCACTTTAAATGTTTCAGCTAATTCTCTTTCCGGTGGTAAGCGACTGCCTGCGGTGTAAATTTCAGAATCAATTAAAGCCTCTATTTTATCTACAATACCCCAAAATAGCCTGCGGTTGCTGCTCATATTATTTTCCTTAGCTAAATATAATAAAGTGATGCCCTATATAACTAATCATATAGCCTTCTGGCGCTTATGGCAAAACTATTAGGTGAGGAATTGTCTGTTTATTAATGTTTTGGTCTAGGTGCAAAGATAACTTCTGTATAAAGGTCTAGCGCTAAACTCAACTTTAATTATTACCAATTGATCAGTATTTGGTAATGTGATTTGGTTGACAATGGCTGTTGATATCAGTTAAATTAAATCGATTGTTAGTTAAAAGTACGATGTGAGCAGTTTTATTACATTAGTAATGGCGTTGGATAAGCCCGAAATGTAAAGGGAAGTGATACTTTTATTTTAACTAAATCCAATTAATACCAATATGTTGACGTTATTTAATAGTTATTAGTAAAAACGTTAAATTTTACACTTTAATTTCATAGGTTATTTTATGCAGCAAACTAAACTATCACCCTATCTACTGTGTTGTCTCACCATAACATTTTGCTTAATGTTAACAACAAACCAATTAGCGGCAAAAGAATGGTTAGTTGGCGATCAAACGGCGTATAAAAATGCATTGGAAAAAGTAAAGCCGGGTGACAATATTATCTTGTCTGATGGCATATGGAATAACTTTGAAATTTTGTTTAAAGGCGAAGGTACAAAACAAAAGCCAATAACACTAAAGGCACAAACAAAAGGTAAGGTTTTCCTGACTGGGCAATCAAATTTGAGGTTGTCTGGTAAGCATTTAGTCGTTTCAGGATTAGTTTTTAAAAATGGTTATACGCCTAGTAGTGCTGTTGTCGCTTTTAGAAGTAATAAAGAAAATTTAGCTTATCATTCACGGGTAACAGAAGTTGTTATTGATAACTTCAGTAATCCTGATAAGCGTGAGTCTGACTATTGGGTGGCTATTTATGGTCAATATAATCGTTTTGATCATAATTACCTCACCGGTAAACGTAATAAAGGGGTAACTCTTGCTGTTCGTTTAGATACAGTAGATAGTCAAGAGAATCATCATAAAATAGATCATAACTATTTTGGCCCTCGCCCTATTCTTGGCTCTAATGGTGGCGAAACTCTTCGTATTGGCACCAGCCATTATTCATTATCAAATTCATACACCTTAGTTGAAAATAACTATTTTGATCGCTGTGATGGTGAAGTAGAAATAATATCAGTTAAATCAGGACAAAATAAAATTCGTAATAATGTCTTTTTTGAGTCGAGAGGTACGCTGACCTTACGCCACGGTAATGGCAATATCATAGAAGAGAATGTCTTCTTTGGTAATGGCGTTGACCATACCGGTGGTATTCGAGTAATAAATAAAGAACAAATTATTCGTAACAATTATCTTGAAGGACTAACCGGTTATCGTTTTGGCAGTGGCTTTACTGTCATGAATGGCGTTCCTAATTCATCTATTAATCGATATCACCAAGTTGATAACGCTTTAATTGAAAATAATTCTTTAATTAATGTTGATCATATTCAGCTAGCAGCAGGAAGCGACCAAGAAAGAAGTGCGGTACCAATTAACTCTAAAGTACAAAACAACTTAATTTTTAATGATAATGGTCAACAACCTTTTACGCTATTTGACGATGTAAGTGGCATTAAATTTAAAGGCAATATTGCAAATACTGTCGCGCTAGAAAAGCTAGCATCAGGTATTAGCCAAAAGAATATTGAGCTTAAGCGTGCAGCTAATGGCTTGCTTTACCCTACCGACAAAAAACTTTTGGCTAAGGGAGCTAAAAAGAGTTTATCACCCGTTTTAAAATCAGCAACCGGTCCAAGTTGGTACAAGAAAACTGATGGCTTAGTTGCCTTTGAATCGGGTCATACTATTAATGTTAAAGCAGAAGACGATGCTTTATTTAATGCTGTGGTTTCAGCAAGTAATGGCGATGTCCTTATATTGGCTGATGGAAATTACGATGTTAGAAAGATGATTGATATTAATAAAACGGTATCGATTAAAGCGCAAAATCAAGGCATGGTTAAGGTAACTTTTCAGCGTTCTACCTTATTTCAAATTTCTGATGGAGGTAGCTTAACTCTTGATGGCTTAAATATAAATGGTAGCAACAGTCCCGATGCTTCAGGTAATACCTTAGTTCGTTCACAGAAATGGGGTATGGTTTATAACTACCGTTTTGTTATGCGTAATAGCAAGGTGAGTGGACTTGATATTAATCATTCGTTTCATTTTTTTGACGCGGGTAATGGTTCGTTTGCTGATTATATTGAGTTAACTAATAACCAATTTAGCGATATCACCGGTGATTTTCTTCGCTTAAACAAAGAAATTGAAGACTTAGGTATTTATAACGCGGAATATGTCATTTTAAAAAATAACACTTTTGATAATGTACAAGGTGCTTTAGTTAACTTATATCGAGGTGGCACTGACGAAAGTACTTTTGGTCCTCATTTAGCGATGTATAAAAACGCTATTAACAATAGTGGTAATGGTAAGCGTAATAAAACTGCATCGAGTCTTTACTTGCACGGTGTACAGGTTACCAATATCGACAATAATACTTTTACTGATACTGCTGAGATCATTATTGAACATACCGTAGGCGAACCCAAAACAGCTATAAATGATAATAACTTTAAGGGTACAGCAGCGCCTAATGTGAAAGAGCTACATGCCGCAGGCCCGCATACCGCTGTGCTATTAAACAACAAGCAATCTAACTAAGAGCTTCTCTATGAAAATTTCTAATCCAATGTCATTTTATTCACCAATATGGTGTTCAGCAAAAAAGGGGCTATTTCTTATTTCCATGCTGATTACCGCGGTACTGGCAAGTAATAAGGTGATGGCATATACGAGCCCTAATCTTGTTATTACCACTGCGGATGTCGCTGATATGCGTGGTGCTATTGAACAAAATGGACAGTTTACCGAAGCTTTTGTTGCTAATAAATTAATAGTTAATAAGCAAATAGCACAAGTGATAACCGTACCTCTACCAAAAGATGGCGGTGGCGGTTATACCCATGAGCGCCATAAGAAAAATTATAAATTAATGTACGATGCAGGGATTATTTATCAATTAACGCAAGATGAAAAATATGCAAATTACGTACGTGACATGTTGCTTGAGTATGCAAAGCTCTACCCTACTTTACCTTTGCATCCAAAAAGAAAAATGGGTAAACAAAACCCAGGTAAACTCTTCTGGCAAAGCTTAAACGAAGCGATGTGGTTGGTATATACCAGTCAAGCTTACGATTTAATTATACCTTCTTTAACATCTGCTGAAAAATCGACCATTGAAAAAGGGCTATTTCATCCTATTGTAAAATTTTTATCTGTCGATTCTCCTGAAACATTCAATAAAGTTCATAACCATGGTACCTGGACAACGGCTGCTGTTGGTATGACAGGTTATGTATTAGGTGAGTTGGACTGGGTAGAACAAGCGCTTTATGGTTTAGATAAATCTGGCAAGGGCGGATTTTTAAGACAGTTAGATGAGCTTTTCTCTCCCGCAGGTTATTACAATGAAGGTCCTTATTACCAACGTTTTGCGTTACTGCCGTTTATTACCTTTGCTAAGGCTATTCAAACCAATCAACCTGAACGTAAAATTTTTGAATACCGCGATGGAATCGTATTAAAAGCGATTGATACGACGATACAATTAAGCTACAACAATTTATTCTTTCCAATTAATGATGCGATTAAAAGTAAGGGTATCGATACTATTGAGTTAGTTAATGGTGTTGCCATAGCCTATGGTTTTACAAAAGACACAGGTTTACTTGATATTGCTAACCTGCAGAAACAGATTTTATTAACTGGCGACGGTTTAAAAGTGGCAAATGCTTTAGATAATCATCTAGCTACGCCTTATAAATTTAAGTCGGTTGCCTTTGGTGATGGTAACGATGGCGAGCAAGGTGCCTTAGTGATCATGCGCCAAAATGTTGGTGGAGAACAAGCGGTACTGTTTAAACCCGCCGCGCAAGGTTTAGGTCATGGACATTTTGATAAACTGACTTGGCAATTTTATGATAAAGGTGAAGAGATAGTCTCAGATTACGGCGCTGCTCGATTTTTAAATGTTGAAGCTAAATTTGGTGGGCGATATTTGCCAGAAAACCAAACATGGGCTAAACAAACTGTTGCGCATAACACCGTTGTTGTTGACGAAAAGTCACATTTTAATGCCAATGTTGCCGTGGGTAATGCCAATTACCCTAAACTGGTGTTTTTTGAAAAAGATACTAATGTGACCATCAGTTCTGCACGTATCAATAGTGCTTATGACGGTGTTTCATTAACTCGCACCATAGCGTTAATAAAACTGCCAGAGCAGGAACAATCATTGGTTGTTGATGTTTTTGATGTTATGTCAAAGCAAGCACATCAGTATGATTTACCTGTCCATTACAAAGGTCATTTAATTAGCACAAGCTTTGACTTAAACACCCATTTAACTAGCTTGCCAGTCCTTGGCAAAGAAAATGGCTATCAACACTTATGGTTAAAAGCACAAGCTCAACCCAAGGCTGGCTTATCTCAAATTACTTGGTTAAATGATAATGGTCGGTTTTACACAAACTCGATCGTTATGGACGGTGATGCTTCCTTAATCTTTACTCAGATTGGAGCCAACGATCCGCTCTTTAACTTACGTAACGAAAATGCCTTTATCAACCGTAAAACAAAATCTAAGAATCATACCTTTGTTAGCGTATTAGAGCCGCATGGCGAATATAACCCATCAAAAGAATTTACCATCGCAGCCGTAAGCAGTGTTGAAACATTATCACATCAAAAGATTGATGATATTGATGTGGTAGAAATCATGCTTAGTGGCGATAAACATTATCTATTAGCGTTTAATGCAACTGAAAAAAATCAACGCAATGCATTTTCATTTAATGGCTCAAAATATAAATTTGATGGCCGTTTTAAATTGTTCGAAATTAAAAAATAGAGGTCAACCATGAGTCAAAGTGAAAATTTTTCATTTGGTAATGAAACAGAAATAGAAGATATAGGCGGCGGTTTAAAGCGTCAAATGTTGGGTTACAACCATGAGTTGATGGCAGTTAAGATCTGGTTTGAAAAAGGTGCCATTGGTTACAATCATGCTCACCGGCACTCTCAAGTAACCTATGTTGTTGAAGGAGAATTTCACTTTAACATTAATGGTGTAACTAAAATATTAAAGCCAGGTGATAGCTGTATGATACCACCCCATGCTGACCATGGTGCGACTTGCCATACCGGTGGAATTTTAATTGATACTTTTAGCCCTGCTCGGGAAGATTTTGTCGAAGAAGGTGCTTTTGATCATATTCACAATAAGGAAAGCAGCTAATGAAACTTAAAAATCTCCGTTGGTGGGTTATTACGTTAATCGCAATCGCCACCGTAATTAACTACATTGATCGATCTGCACTTGCTGTATTGTGGCCAGACATCGTTGAAGATTTATTTCCTGATGAATCAGCTTTTGAACGAAAACAAATCTATGCAAATATTTCCATGGTTTTCATTTTATCTTATGCTTTTGGTCAAGCAATTTTTGGCAAGATATTTGATTGGATCGGTACTCGTTTAGGCTTTGTGTTATCTATTGGTGTTTGGTCTCTTGCCACTGCCGCTCACGCATTTGCACAGGGTGTACTGAGTTTCAGTATTTTTCGCGCTATATTAGGTGTTGCGGAAGCTGGAAACTGGCCCGGTGCAGCTAAGAGTAATGCCGATTGGTTCCCGACAAAAGAACGTGCCTTAGCACAAGGTATCTTCAACTCTGGTGCTGCTATTGGCGGTATCATTGCTATTCCGTTAGTGGCCTATTTGACCGTTTATTTCAGTTGGCAAATGGTCTTTGTTGTTATTGGTTTGGTTGGTTTATTGTGGCTTATTCCTTGGATTATATTGGTAAAGGCGCCACCTAAATCACATCCTTGGATCACCGATGAAGAACGCGCATATATTTTAACGGGTCAACGAAATACTAATGTTGATGATTCTTCAACGGAAGACGAATATAACCCAAGTACGGGTGAATTACTGTCACGTAAAGAAAGTTGGGGCGTAATTATTGCTTCAGCGGCTATTGACCCTATTTGGTGGCTATTTGTTTTTTGGATCCCTATTTACCTTAACGAAGTGTATGGCATGGATGTTAAAGCTATTGGTATCTACGGATGGGTACCTTATGTGGGGGCTATGTTTGGTGCTTGGTTTGGTGGTCTTCTTGCACAGAATCGTATAAAGGCAGGCTGGAATATTGATAGAACTCGTAAGTTAACCATTACTTTGGGTTGTTTGATTATGTTGCCAGCACTATTAGCGATGGCAAGCCCTGGTGGACCCACTACAGCGGTAATGATTATGGCTGTTATCTTATTTGGCTTCCAAACCGTTATCAGTAATCTTCAAACATTACCTAGTGACCTTTTTGGTAAAAAATCTGTAGGTACACTCGCTGGATTTTCAGGCATGGCGGCAAAATTTGGCGCATTAGGCTTAACAGCGTTAGTGCCTATTTTAACTGCTGATGGTAACTACACCCCTGCTTTTGTTATCGGTGCGTCTTTAGCTATTATTGCAATGGCCGCTGTTTGGATTCTTATTCCCAAAATAGAACCATTAAAACCTAAAGCTTAAGCATGTAATCATCCGGTAATTAGTTACCGGATAAATTTTAATTAAATTAATAAGGCTATGTAAATGAAGAACATTTATTTATTCGGCGAATGTATGATTGAATTGATGCCTGCTGCACAAGATCAGTCATCTACTCTAATGAAACAATCGTTTGCCGGAGATGTTTTTAACACAGCTGTTTACCTAAAACGCACTTTTGCTGACATGAACGTGCATTTAGTTACCGCTGTTGGTCAAGACCCATTTAGCCTTGATATGCTCCAATACTTTGAGAATGAAAATATTGGCTGTGATTTTGTGTTTAAATCGACAACAAAAATCCCAGGTTTATACTCTATTCAACTTGATGAGCAAGGTGAACGTAGTTTCACCTATTGGCGTGAAAACTCTGCTGCTCGCCAAGTAATGCAACACATTGATGATGAAGTGATAAGTCAATTAGCAAAAGGAGATATGTTTTTTTTCTCCGGTATTTCTTTGGCTGTTATTGAGCCAAGTGCTAGAGCAGCATTCTGGCTTTTAATTGATCAATTAAAAGCCGCAGGAGTACAAATTGTATTTGACCCTAATTACCGTCCTCGTATGTGGAGTGGCGCCAAAGAAGCTCAAGATCAGTTTGAATTAGCCTTACAAAAATCAGATTTATCTTTGCCTGGTGTTGATGATTTTCAACAATTATTTGGCATGACTACCGTTGAAGAAGTTAATCAATACTGTCAGCAATTTGGCTTAACTGAATTAATCATAAAAAATGGCGAGCAAGGCATTTTAGTTGTCGTTGACGGCGAAACGTCTCAATTTGCCATCTCCCCAGTAGAAAATGTGGTTGATACAACGTCTGCGGGCGATTCATTTAATGGCGTTTACCTTGGTGCTCGTATTGAGGGGTACTCAGTAAATGACTCAATCTCCTTAGCATCAAAAGCCGCTGGCTTTGTAATACAACATAGAGGTGCTATTGCACCAGCAGATGAGTTTAATCGGTTTATTAAAACTCAACTCGAATTAGTCTAAAAATTTAATAAGGATCATTCATGAAATCATTTTCCACACTGATGGGAAAGCAGACTCTGCTACCTATAATTCAAGCAGATAATGTTGAACAAGGACTTAATATTGCTAAAGCTATGGCCGCCGCAGGTATCGGTTTAGTTGAAGTGGTACTGAGAACGCCAGCATCACTTGATATTATAAAAGCCATTAAGCAAGAACTACCCGAATTAAAAGTAGGTGCTGGTACGGTGCTTGACGCTAATGTTTTAAAGCAAGCACTCGACGCGGGTAGTGATTTTATTATTACGCCAGCAGTTTCAAGTCAATTACTGACTGTTTTAGCTAAATGTACGGTTCCGGTACTTCCTGGAGTATCTAATACGGCAGATATACTTTTAGCAAAGGAATTTGGCTATAACGAGCTCAAATTATTTCCTGCTTCATTATCTGGAGGTGCTCCGTTTTTAAAAGCTATGGGGTCAGTTTTTAAAGATATATCTTTTTGCCCAACTGGCGGAATTAAGCAGAGTAATCAAGATGAATATTTAGCATTAACCAATGTATTTGCTGTCGGTGGCACTTGGATTGCTGATGCTAACTGGGTAGAATCGGGGCAATGGTCTAAGATCACAGCTGCTTGTTTAACTGCCCAAGGAATTAATTAATATGAAGAGTTTATCAGATCTCGTCAAAAGTGGTTTTGTCTTCGGTGAAGATGTTAGCGTGCTTTTTGATTATGCTAAAAAAAATAAGTTTGCTTACCCTGCGGTTAATGTCATTGGTACTAACTCTATTAATGCAGCACTCGAAGCGGCCAGTGAAATAAACTCACCTATTATTATTCAATTATCATATTCGGGTGCGGCTTTTTTTATTGGTAAAGGGCATAAACTTTCACCTATGGATGCCGCCATTGAAGGCGGTGTTATCGCGGCAAAATATATTAAAGCCGTGGCTAAGTTTTATGATATTCCTGTCATCATTAATACCGACCATGCTTCTAAAAAGCTCTTACCTTGGATTGATGGCTTATTAGCGCACAGCGAGGCACATTTTAAAACAACGGGCGAACCATTATTTAGCTCGCATATGATTGATTTATCTGAGCAAACATTAGTCGAAAATATTGATATTTGTGCTCGTTATCTTAAACGCATGACATCAATGGGTATGACCTTAGAAATTGAGCTCGGCTGTACAGGCGGCGAAGAAGACGGTGTCGATAATACTGGCCTTGATGCTTCATTACTTTATACCCAACCCGAAGATGTTGCTTATGCTTATGAGCACTTAAGTCGTGTCAGTGATTCATTCACCATTGCGGCTTCTTTTGGTAATGTGCATGGCGTTTATAAGCCTGGTAATGTGCAATTAACGCCTAAGATATTGAAAAACTCTCAAGCCTTTGTCGCCGAAAAATATGCTTTGGGACATAACGCGCTGAACTTTGTTTTTCACGGTGGATCAGGGTCTGCACCAGCAGAAATCACTGAAGCTATTGGTTATGGTGTCATCAAAATGAATATAGATACCGACACACAGTGGGCAAGCTGGAAAGGGGTTGCTGACTATTATCAAGACAATAAAGCTTATCTGCAAAGCCAAATAGGTAACCCTACGGGTGACGATAGTCCTAACAAAAAATATTACGACCCACGTGTCTGGTTACGTAAAGTCGAATTGTCGATGGCTGAGCGTTTAATCCTTTCATTTAAAGAACTTAATTGCCTTAATCGGTATAAGGGAGACTTATGAAACGCTTAGTTCACTGTTTAGAAAACGATAAGGTTGATATTGAACTTATTCTGTTAATTGATACCATTGTAACAGCCTGCAAAGAAATTTCTTTTAGAGTGGGACAAGGCGCATTGTCAAATGTGCTGGGCTCTACCTTAGATGAGAATATTCAGGGTGAAACGCAAAAAAAATTAGACATCATCAGTAATCAGTTACTTAAAGATATGTTGTTAGAGAGTGGTCGCGTTAGAACCATTGCGTCTGAAGAAGAAGACTCGGTGGTTGCGGCAACCGAAGGTGCCCCTTATATTGTCGCCTTTGACCCACTTGATGGCTCTTCTAATATTGATATTAATGGTCAAATAGGCACGATATTTACCATCTATCGCGCCAAAGACGACGTTCCGGCAACCAGCGAATTACAATTTGCTCAACAAGGAACCGAGCAAGTATGTGCGGGCTATGTGTTATATGGTCCCTCGACCATGCTGGCGTTGACAACGGGCGGTCCGTCGCGTTTATATACCTTAGATAGAACACAAGGCTGCTACTTACTGACCACCGCACAATTGGAAATACCAACACAGACAGCAGAGTTTGCGGTTAATATGTCAAACTTTACTCAGTGGTCATCGGGCTTTACCGATTACATTAATGCTTTACTGTTAGGCAATGAAGGCCCACGCGCTAAAAAATATAACATGCGTTGGAATGGCGCTATGGTGGGTGATGTTCATCGTGTTTTGTCTCGTGGTGGTATTTTTTGCTACCCCAGCGATACTAAAAATGCTCAGCAACCGGCTAAATTACGTTTGTTGTATGAAGCCAATCCCTTAGCCATGTTGGTTGAAAATGCTCAGGGTAAAGCTTTTACTGAACACCAGCGTATCTTAACAATCATACCATCGCATATTCATCAACGTGTTGCGGTGATTATGGGCTCAACGGAAGAAGTTGATGCATGTTTAGGGTATTTAAAGCCAACGCCCTAATCAGTTGTAATGATTTTTTCGTATAAATATGACCGATAGCTAAAGGTTACGCTATCATGTGACTTTGTAGTCAGTCTCCTCTTTTAAATTAGGATATAACGGGTATGTTACCAAGCACCCCAGAGTGGAAGTCACTCGTCAATCATTATAATAAAAACGTACCGGTACAAATGCGCGATTTATTTACGCAAGATACGGAACGTTTTAATAATTTTTCACTTTCTGGCGCGGGAATAATGCTCGATTATTCGAAAAACCGCGTTACTGATGAAACCATGCACTTACTCATGAATCTGGCACAATCATCCGGTTTAGTCGATAAGCGTGCTCAGATGTTTAATGGCTCAGCGATTAATACCACTGAAAATCGTCCGGTATTACATACCGCGTTACGTAACTTTTCAGGGAACGCTGTCTATGTTGATGGTGTCGATGTGATGCCACAAATACAGACAACGCTGGCTAAGCTCGAAATTTTTGTTAATGATATTTCATCAGGTAAAAAAGTAGGCTATACCGGCAAAGCATTTACGGATGTGATTAGTATTGGCATTGGCGGGTCTTTTCTTGGACCTAAAATAATGTCAGAGGCACTAAAACCTTATCAACAAAGCCAGTTAAACGTCCATTTTATTGCGAACGTTGACGGTTGTCACATTCATGATGTGCTTGCTAAAGTCAATCCTGAAACGACGCTCTTTATTACGTCATCTAAAACATTAACTACCCAAGAAACACTGCGTAATACCCTAACAGCACGTGATTGGTTTGTTGCTACTGCCACCACCGAAAACGTTAAACATCACTTTGCCTGTGTGTCGTCTAATGTTGAGGCCGCGCAAGAATTAGGTATAGATAAAGATAATATTTTTCCGATGTGGGATTGGGTGGGAGGACGTTATTCGGTCTGGTCTGCGATTGGTTTACCCTTAGCTTTAGCGATAGGTTTTGAGCATTACCGTGACTTTTTACAAGGTGCGTTTGAAATGGATGAACATTTCACCCAGGCGCCACTTGAAAAAAACCTCCCGGTTATTTTGGCGTTATTAGGTATTTGGTACCGAAATTTTCATGGCGCGCAATCACAGGTTTTATTACCTTATTACCATTATTTACGGGGTTTACCGGCTTATATCCAACAGTTGGATATGGAGAGTAACGGAAAATCTATTTCACTTGATAATAAATCGATGTCTTATGATACTGGGCCGATCATTTGGGGAAGCGAAGGGACCAACGGTCAGCACTCGTTTCATCAACTTATTCATCAAAGCAAAACCCCTATTCCTGTTGATTTTTTGATGCCGTTATTCCCCTTTCACGAGATGGGGAATCATCATGACATGCTGGCGTCTAACTGTTTTGGTCAAAGTCAGGCCTTAATGGCGGGGCAAAGTCTCGAAGAAGTGAAAGCGGCAATGAAAAAAGCGAACTGTGATGTATCAGAGATTCAAAAGCTGTCTACACATAAAGTTATGGAGGGTAATAAACCCAGTAACACGCTTTTATTTGAAAAGTTAACACCTAAGGTGCTTGGCAGTTTAATTGCTATGTATGAGCATAAAGTGTTTGTGCAGGGGGTTATTTGGAAAGTGAACTCTTTTGATCAATGGGGGGTTGAATTAGGCAAGTCGCTGGGTAATAAAGTACTAACAAAAATAACTGACCCCAGTGAAACGCTAGATATGGATGGCTCAACGAATGCCCTTATTAAGCTTTACAGAGCTCGCTAAATGCTCAAGCTTAGCCAATAGTTGACTATTAGCGCTAGTTTTTTAGCGCTAATTTTTGCTATATTTAAGTGGGATTTATATATTTTATTATCTGCATCTATCAAAAATTAGAAAGTTTGATATTTTAAATATTCGGGATATAAAGTTAAGTAGTCGCACCAAGAACTAAAGCTACGGTATTGAAAACGTTTATCTGTGGCGGTGTACCATTTCGATTCACGAAGTGCCTGTAATCGAAATTTAATTTTGTACCCGTCGATTGCAACATAACAGGCAAGGTTTTCAGTCGTGTTGTTTTTTATTTTAACCTGTGCAAATCCGTCTAAATTACGGCCATAAATAGTTTTTGTTTTTGGCTTCGCATGGACGATATTTGTTAATAACAATATTAATACAGCAAAAAATAGGGTGATGAGTAAGTTTTTCATTAAATTTACATTATTTTCTTTAGATAATAAGGAAGTATTAGCTATTTGATATTCTTTACAAAAGTATAGCTGACTTATTGTGTAGAGTGAAAAGTGATTTAATATTTAAATAAAAAGAACATTTTTTTTTATATACCATTGAAAGCTCTCCCTATTGGCACCATAACTATTTATAACATTATATAAGCGCTAAAATTTTTAAATGAAAAGCGCATGCATTAAAGAGAAGAATATTATTATGGCTAACGTCGTTCCAGTAAGAAAAGATCAACACCAGAATTTAAAAGTTACTACTAAACGTGGCTTAGAACATATTGAGAAGCAACACATTGCTCCAATTACCGCAGCAGAATATACCAAAGCCGCTAACAGCTTTCCTATCTTCTTAGTTAAACAGCCTGAGGGCTCAAGCTTCCGCAGTATCGTTATGCTAGGACTAGAAGCTGGCGAAAACTTATACTATAAAGATGAACGTTGGACTGGTACTTACTTACCACACGGTGCATCTATGATGCCGTTTGGTTTAGGTATAGACCCAGATAAAGAAAAAACGTTAACGACTTATATCGATTTAGACAGTGCTTATGTAGGCGATGATAAAGATAATGCCTTGTTTGACGCTGAAGGTTTGGTTACCGATTTTTATAAAAACGTTCAAGAATCATTAGGCCGTTTATATGAAAATGAAACGATGACTGAACGATTCATGGTTGAATTAGCTGAAAATGATTTATTGCGAGAATTAGAATTGCATATTAATTTCAGTACCGGCGAAAATAAAAAACTGGTTGGTTTATTTGGCATTAATGAGAAAAAACTTCAGGAACTTAGCGAAGCTAAAGTTTTAGATTTCCATAAACGAGGTCTATTTATTCCTATTCATGCGATGTTAGGATCGATTGGTCAGATTAATCGTTTAGCTCAATTACGCAATCTATCTGATAGTGAGCAAAAAGTAACGGCTATTCAAATACAATTTGCTAAAGAAACTGCTGAAGCGTAATCGCTTAACGGTTTTAAAGAGAAGAGCCTTATGGCTCTTTTTTTATATCTAAATAAACGTAATGTTATATTTTGGGATATACTCATTTTTTAAACTTTTCCATGGAGAGTACAGTGGCTATTCAACTTCCTTTTTCCCATTTAAGTCAATGGCAACAGATCGCTTTTTCTGCTGCATTATTAGAGCGAATGATCCCCAATTATAAAGTTTTTTCTGAACATGCAGATTTTGGTGAATTTTCAGTATTACGTAATCAATTAGAGCTTATCTGGCAGTGGCTTGATAAAAATAATCGTTGTAAAATAAATTATGAAGCACAAATAAATAAACTGGAGCCACAAATACCCGATCCAGAAGGTTTTGATTTTTTTGGGGTATTTCCAGCCATTGATGCAACTATGGCAACAATGTCACTTTTACAGGCGATGCAAGATAAAGAGGTAGAAGGCGCTGAAATTGTCTCACGATTATCAGAGAATAGCGTAACTTATTATGTTGAACTGATGATCGCTGATCAAAGAGACGCTAATGACGACAGTGACATTACTACTAAAGAAATAGAACAACACCCATTAATGGAGTGGGAGTTTGATACGCAAAATGAGCTCTATTACGCACTAAAAGATTCTCCTGAAAATAAAGAAACCTGTATTAAAATTAAAGCGATGGTTCTTGAAGAAGGATTATCCAATTTAGGCATTGAAATTACTTAGGACGCACAACCTACTTATTAGAATAACTAAACAATTAGGATAAAAGATGAAATTATTCCACACTATTTTGATGACGGTAGCCTATCTATTTGCCTCTTTAGCTTTTGGTAATCCTGCAAATACGCTTGAACAAAAAAATCAAAATATCGAAAAATCGATTAATAAGGCAATGAATACTTTTCAAGTGCCTGGTGTTGCTGTTGCTATTATTAAAGATAATAAAGTGGTGATGAGTAAAGGTTTCGGTTTAACTGAATATGGTAAAAATAATAAGGTTAATGGCGATACTCTTTTTGGTATTGCCTCTAACACTAAGGCGATGACCGCAGCGTTATTAGCCAATTTGGTGGATCAAGGGAAATTGACATGGCAAACAAAAGTTATTGATATACTCCCTGAATTTCAAATGCCAAACGCTTACGTGACTCGCGAGTTTACCCTGCTCGATTTATTATCACACAACAGTGGTTTAGGCCTAGGTGCAGGCGACCTGATGATTTGGCCAGGTACAACGTTAACCAATAAAGATATTATTAAAGGCTTAAAGCATTTACCCGAGGTTTCAAGTTTTCGCAGTGAGTTCGCTTACGACAATTTAATGTATGTTATTGCCGGTGAGATCATCGCAAAAGTTACCGGTAAAACTTGGCAAGAAAATATTAAAGAAACTATTTTTAAGCCGTTAGGGATGAAGAATACTAAAGCAAAGTTTTCACTGATTTCAACAGACAACAAAAATGTTGCTCGTGCTCATGTTCCGTTAGATGGCAAGCTAAATGTGGTTGGTGGTAACTTCTTAGAGCAGTTTTCTTCAGCGGGATCTGTTGCCTCAAGTGTTAATGATATGTCTTTATGGCTCAAAGCGCAGTTAAACGAAGGCGTTTACGGTGATAACAAAAAACTTTTTAGTGAACGTCAAAGCCACAACATGTGGCAAATGCGAACAATATTACCGGTATCAGCTACCGCGACAAAAAATGATAAAACCCATTTTTCTGGTTATGGTCTAGGTTGGTTTTTAAATGATTATCACGGTGTAAAGTTAGTTCATCACAGTGGTGGCATTCTAGGTATGGTCTCTAAAGTTGTTTTAGTTCCAGAAGAAAACTTAGCGATGGTTATTTTAACCAATCAGCAATCGGGATATGCTTTTAATGCGATTTATCATCAAATATTAAATGAATATTTAGACTTGCCTGAAAAAGACTGGGTGGATTTCTATGCGACGATGAGTGAGCAACGAAAAAGTGCAGAAAAAAATCGTTTAGCAGAAGCCGCCAGTAATGTTGATAAAAATTCACGTCATTCTTTACCTTTAAAAGCTTATGCACAAACCTATCAAGATAATTGGTACGGTGATATTGCGATTAACTATGCAAATAATGCTTTAAGCATGCAGTTTGGTCATACACCGGCATTGCGCGGTGTATTAGAGCATTATCAACATAATACTTTTATTGTGCGC
The DNA here is from genome assembly GCF_014077345.1 of Colwellia sp. BRX8-4. Classification (NCBI taxonomy): domain Bacteria; kingdom Pseudomonadati; phylum Pseudomonadota; class Gammaproteobacteria; order Alteromonadales; family Colwelliaceae; genus Colwellia; species Colwellia sp. BRX8-4. The sequence goes on along the minus strand of NZ_JACGVS010000001.1, from coordinate 334,387 downwards.
TGGGATGATAGAACCTTGGAAGCCGATGCTTTTGTTAATTTTAATCTGAATCCGGATGGTTCAATTAACGAGGTAACAATGCAAGCTGTGTCGCGCGCAACCGATTTTAGCTTTGATTTTCATGACTTAAAGCTTAAACCTAAGCAGTAAGCGTTTTATTAATAATGTTAAGCTGGGGGCGTTTAAGGTTAACTCCCAGCGATAAACGAAGGTTACATTTTTTGATATAAACGATAAGCGACTTGTCCGGCTATTTTTTCTTTTAATAGTGTCCAGTTCATGGGCAGCTGTTGGTTATTTTGTTCACTTTCCATTTCTATATAAATCAATGCGTTGTCAGCCAAACTATGTTGGTCTAATCGTTTGGCCGTTTGCTCAACTAAATTTTTGCGAAAAGGCGGATCAATAAAGACAATATCAAATTTGCTGATATTTTTTTCAATGAAACTGAGCGCATCACTATTTACTATCGAGATATTAGCTGATTTCAGTAAACGTTGGTTTTCAAGTAATTGCTGAGCCGCCGCTTTGTTTAATTCTACGAAGCTAACATGGCTTGCCCCTCGTGATAATGCCTCAAAACCCAAACCACCAGAGCCAGCAAAGCAATCTAAACAGAGACTGTCTTGAATAAAAGGCATTAACCAATTAAAGACGGTTTCTTTTACCCTATCTGTGGTGGGTCTTAAACCTTCTGCCATTAAAACAGGCAGCTTTCGGCCACGGTGTGATCCGCCAATAATACGAATACTGCCTTTATTGTTAGGTTTTGCTGATTGTTTACGTTGTTTGTTCATATCTTACTCAGCTTTTGTTTTTTGTATTGTTTTTAGGTGCTACTATAGCGAGGATTTTATCCTTGTTTAGTGAACTATTGCCATCAAAATGATGGTGCAGAGAAGAATTTATTGTTATGTCAAAGAAAAAAGGTCTATTTTCCTGGTTAGGTTTGGGACGTCAGCAAGAAGAAGCTGTTGAAGAAGTTACAGATGTTGTTGAAACATCAGTAGAAACATCTGATGTTTCTGAAGAAAAAATCGCAGAGAATGTTGAAGAAATTCAAGGTGAAAGCCTTGTAATCGATGACATTGTTGTCGACAATATTCTTGCAGAGCCAGAGCCAGAGCCAGAGCCAGCAGCTAAGGCTGGTTTCTTTGCTCGATTAAAGCAAGGACTCACTAAAACACGCCAAAATATTGGTGGTGGAATATTTACTTTATTCAGTGGCAAAAAAATTGATGACGAGTTATTTGAAGAACTTGAAACACATTTACTGTTAGCTGATGTGGGTATTGAAACGACCACAAAAATTATTAAATCACTTACAGAAAGTGCATCACGTAAACAGCTTAAAAATGCTGAAGCTTTGTATGATTTACTCAAAGAAGAGTTAAAGAAAATTATTGAGCCAGCAAGTGTGCCGTTAGAGATTAATAATGATTCAGGTCCTTTTGTTATCTTAATGGTCGGTGTTAATGGGGTTGGAAAAACCACCACTATTGGTAAATTAGCGAAAAAATTTCAAGCTGAAGGTAAATCGGTCATGCTAGCGGCCGGTGACACGTTTAGAGCAGCGGCGGTTGAGCAATTACAAGTGTGGGGCGAGCGCAACGATATTCCTGTTATTGCCCAGCATACTGGCGCAGACAGTGCTTCTGTTATTTTTGATGCGATTAGTGCCGCAAAAGCCCGTGGTGTTGATGTACTCATTGCCGATACGGCTGGCCGGCTGCAGAACAAAAGTCACTTAATGGATGAATTGAAAAAAGTTGTCCGTGTTATGAAAAAGATTGATGATAAAGCACCTCATGAAGTGATGTTAACTTTAGATGCAGGTACTGGACAGAATGCGTTAAGCCAAACAAAATTATTTAATGAAGCGGTTGGTTTGACGGGACTAACATTAACCAAGCTTGATGGTACGGCTAAAGGTGGTGTTGTGTTTGCTATTGCCGATAAAAATGCGATTCCTATCCGCTATTTAGGCGTCGGTGAAGGCATTGATGATTTACGTCCGTTTAACGGTGAAGATTTTATTGATGCATTATTCACCCAAGATAGCTAAGATTTACGGTATAGTTTTGATGCCCGACTACACTATGTGAAGAATAATAAAAATAAGAGTATGGCCATTTTATGATCCACTTTAACAATGTCAGTAAAACCTATCCCGGTGGCTTTCTAGCACTTAAAAATGTTAGTTTTGAATTGGCTGCGGGGGAAATGGCATTTTTAACCGGACATTCAGGAGCGGGGAAAAGTACACTCTTAAAGCTAATGAGCTTAATGGAAAAGCCGACCAGTGGTAAAATCCAAATTAACGGTAATGAAATATCAAATATAAAGTATAAAGATATTCCTTATGCTCGCCGAAAAATAGGAATGATTTTTCAAAACCATAATCTATTAATGGACAGAACTATTTTCGATAATGTTGCATTACCTTTAGTCATTGAAGGGTATAGCCACAAGGAAACCCGAAAACGAGTGGAAGCAGCGCTAGATAAAGTCCACTTGAGCGATAAATTACGTTGTTTTCCTAATATGTTGTCAGGTGGAGAGCAGCAGCGAGTTGGCATTGCTAGAGCATTAGTGAATAAGCCATTAATCTTGCTTGCTGATGAGCCAACCGGAAACTTAGATCCTAAGCTTTCCTTGGATATTATTCGCTTGTTTGAAGAATTTAATGATTTTGGCGTTACCGTACTCATAGCTACGCATGATCTGGGGCTAATTGCTAGAATGAAATATAGAACGCTGACGCTTAAGCAAGGTTCAATGATCACCGATGGTATCGTTGAAGGTTTACAAGTTAGGCATGAAAACAATGAATAAACCTACCCGTTTTGGCCAACCTTCGCAGAAATTAAATTTTGCAGCAAAAATAACAGATAGATTAATTCGACATGTTCAACAAGCAGTAGGTAGTTTAGGCGATTTATGGCGTACTCCTTTCACCTCAATAATGACGGTTTTGGTTTTAGGTATCAGTTTAACCTTACCGGCTACGTTACATTTATTTGTCAAAAATGCTAAAGCCATCAGTGAACAGTGGGATACCGCCTCAGAAATCAGTTTGTTTTTGAAATTGTCAGTGACTGACAAAGCGGCACAAAACTTAGTTCATCGAATTGAACTTTATCCTGAGGTTGCCAAAGTTACTTACATCTCGGCAGAGCAGGCTTTACAAGAGTTTAAAACCTTATCTGGTTTTGGACAGGCGCTAGAATATTTAGATAAAAATCCCTTGCCAGCAACACTGTTAGTGACCCCAACAACGCGTGCTAGTCAAACACAGGCGGCTGGAGAGTTATTATTGAAGCTAGAAAAAGAACGAGAGGTTCAGCAAGGAAAATTAGACCTAGAATGGCTTTCTCGATTAGAAGCTATTGCTAAACTTATTGAAGATATCGTGGTAGGTATCGGTGCATTACTGTGTTTGTCTGTGGTGCTCATTATTGGCAACACTATACGCTTGGCTATTTTAAATCAAAAAGATGCGATTGCTGTGATGAAACTTGTCGGCGCGACGGATAGCTTTATTCAGCGTCCTTTTTTATATGCGGGCCTTTGGTATGGTATTTTGGGGGGTGTGGTCTCTTGGTTATGTGTGGCTCTGCTCGCTAAATATTTATCGGGAGCTCTCTCTGAATTAACCCATTTATATCAGAGTAACTTTATTATTAGTGGTTTAAGCTTTTCAGAAGCGATGACACTGATATTATTTGCCGTTATACTCGGTTTATCAGGAAGTTATATTTCAGTGCGTAAGCATATTCGTGCCATAGAGCCTACCGCTGATTAATAAAGCCGACTAAATGTCGATTTAAGTTCCACAGGCGATCATTTCGTCTGCCCATGACAGTGAGTCTTTATAAGCTTGAAAACAAAGTTCACTCTCTAAGGTAATTCTCTTAGCAATTTCTTCACCCTCTGCCCATAAGCCTTGTTCAATGTTTTTTACTAATGACAAGTAATCTCCAAGGTCACACTGCTCGCTTCTTAATGCCGATTTTATGCCTTGATGAATAGGTAATACACCTAATATATATTCTAATTCATGGTCTAAAATACCATCGATTAACGATAATATACCGGTGAGAAAAGCTTTAGGCGGATTTTCACTTTCAAAGCGGTAAAGGGCTATTTTTTCACAAAACTTAGCTCGTGCTAAAGAAAGACGCATAATTTCTGGATTTTTATCTGAGCTTAAATCTGACAGCGCAAGCAACGCAATAAATTTTTTCAGTTCAACTTGTCCTATATAAGCAAGAGCATGTTTTAACGAGGTTATTTCCTGGCTACTACCATAGGTAGGACTATTGATAAAACGCAGTAATTTATAGGTTAAGCCGGGGTCAACGGCAAAAATTTCACTGATTTTGTTAATGTTTAACTCTACTTGGCTTGCTTGGCTGATCAGTTCGAGGATGTTTTGTTTTGCCGTGGTAATTTTTCGCTGTTTTAGCATTTCTGGTTTTGCAAAAAAATAACCTTGAAAAAGTGTAAATCCCAGCATTTTTAATCGTTCAAATTGTTGTGAAGTTTCTACTTTTTCAGCTAATAGTGTTACGTTTAGTCCGGCAAGTTTTCTGACCAGCTTGCTAATTTCTAGAATAGAAAATTGTAGGACATCAATTTTGATAATGTCTATGATGGGGTAAAATGGAGCCCACTTTTCATCAAAGTCAAAATCGTCTAAGGCTAATTTATAACCCTTCTCATGAAGTGACTGGCAAGCAGCTAATAGCTCAGGGGTTACCGGAACGTCTTCTAAAATTTCTAATACCACGTTTTTGGGATCAAGGAAGCTTGGGAAGTGAAAAATCAAGGTATCAGCATGAAAGTTAATATATGCGGGTAGATCACCAGTGACTTGCTCTATGCCTAAGCTTAAATGGTTATTAGTTAGTATGTTAGATGTTGCTTGGTTAGGATCAATATCAGGAAAACTGTTACTTTTACCATCGCGAAAAAGCAATTCATAGGCAACAACATTTTGTTTAATATCTAAGATGGGTTGACGAGCAACATATGAGTACAAATTATGACCCTCTAAAATTCATTTATAAGTTACTTAAATACAATTTATAAGTTACTTAAATACATAAAGTAATAGCCACATCCTTGTTAAATTACATCTTGACACAAAAGCTAAGTTATTGTTTTGTAAGTTTTAAGTGTTTTTTTATGCTTTTATGTTAACAAATGTACACAAAAAAAGCAGATAAATTTACTAGACTGAGTTGTTTCGTCTTGTGTTGTAAGGTAATGTGTGATGCGTTGCTCGCCTACACGGTCGATGTATGCTATTATAGCGAGCTAGAAAGTTAAAAATTATTTAAGAGTTATTAAAGAGCAATAAAGAGGGGTTTTTAAAATGAGTAAACCGATACAATCAATGGCGCTAACAGTTCCACGTAGCGGTAGTATTGAATCTTACATGCAGTCTGCTTATGGCATTCCTATGCTTACTGCACAGCGTGAGAATGAACTCGCCACTCGTTTATATTCAGAAAATGATTTACAAGCGGCACAAGAGCTTATTATGTCGCATTTACGTTTTGTTATTCATGTAGCAAAAGGTTATGCAGGTTATGGTTTACCTCAAGCCGATTTAATTCAAGAAGGTAACGTTGGTTTAATGAAAGCTGTTAAGCGTTTTAACCCGGAAGTGGGTGTACGTTTAGTGTCGTTTGCTGTTCATTGGATAAAAGCTGAGATTCATGAGTTTGTGTTACGTAATTGGCGTATTGTTAAAGTGGCAACAACCAAGGCACAACGTAAATTGTTTTTTAACCTTCGTAAAAACAAAAAACGTTTAGGTTGGTTCAGTAACGACGAAATTAATAATGTTGCAGAGACTCTAGGTGTTACACCTAAAGATGTTTTAGAGATGGAATCTAGAATGAGTAATCAAGATCAGGCTTTTGAGCTGTCATCTGACGATGTTGATAATTCTGCTGGTGGAGGTTACTCTCCAGCCTTATATCTTGAAGATCATCAGTCAGATCTCGCTGTTCAGGTTGAAGATGAAGATCACTCTTCTCATGCTAATAAGCGTTTATCTAATGCCTTAGTCATTCTTGATGAACGCAGCCAAGATATTATAAGAACCCGTTGGTTAACTGAAGATAAAACGACGTTACAAGATTTAGCTAACAAGTATCATATTTCTGCAGAGCGTGTCAGACAGTTAGAAAAAAATGCCCTTAATAAACTTAAAGGCTCAATGGCTGCTTAGTTATTGGCTCATGTCTGTACCAACAAAAAAACCGATTTACGTCGGTTTTTTTATGTCTGCTTTTTGTAGACTTTCTCTTGTGAGCACTGATACTAGCTTGCTTATGTTAATCATTAACGGTCTTTTGTCTCTTTTCGGTAAATGTTGCGCAACTCGTCAATTATAGTGTACAAAAAATAGACATATACTGTATTGATCTTATCAATTCAAATAAGGTACTAGCCAAGTGATATTAATTTGGTAGACTAACCGCTTAAAAATAATACTAATAACTAACTATGGAATAGCCTTGACGGAATTAAAGGCAAAGGAAGACATTCTGGCATTACGTCAGCTTCCCAAATTAAAGTCTCTACTTAAAAAGTATCGGCAGGTTAAAACCATGCAGTCGGGTTTGTTGCAGTTGTCTGAATTGGCAAGCACAGTTACCGATATGGCAGCCTTTTATGCTGAGCTTAAATCGGTGATCAAAACATTATTAATTACCGATAGTTTTCACATCACCCTGATCAATTCAAAAGATAATCTTGAGCTTGCTCATTGTCACAACCCTGAAGAAATTCGTTTACATGATCATTTAAAAGTTGCAGATTGGCGAAAATGCTTAACAGGTATGGTTTTTGAAAATGAAAAGCCGATGCATTGCTCTGCTAAAGAGCGTTTAGCATTAGCAAAATCAGGCGATATTTTTCTTTATGGTTCATCCTGTGTTGATTGGCTTGGTGTTCCGCTTAGACGTGGCAATCAGGTTATTGGTGTTCTGGCATTACAAAGTTACGATGATAAACTTTACTTTGATGAATATGATTGTCAGTTGCTTGAATTTATTGCCTTGCATTTAGTGACCGCTATTGATCGTGTACGTAGTCGTGAATTATTAGAAGAAAGTATTTTACTGCGTACTGAAACGCTAACCGAAATGAATAAGCAGTTACAAGTTGAAATTGCTGAGCGTAAGAAAGCGGTAAAAATGCATAAAGCCTTATTATCAATTTCAGAAATTACGGCTAATTCACAAGATATTGATTGCTTCTATCGAGCTATCCATCAAGAAATTAATACTCTATTAGCCGCAAAGAACTTATATATTGCTCTGTTAGATACGGGTGATAACAAAGATAACTCTATCGTGACTTTTCCCTATTATGACGATGAAAATGTGCATACACCTTTGCCTCGAATGTTAGGTTTTGGGCTGACAGAATTAGCGATAAATGCTGTTGCACCGACATTGATCACCGAAGGTAAAGTCTTTTATTTATCTGAGCAAGGTGAAATAACGAGTGAACCGCTGACGATAGATTATCCTAAAAATAAGATGCCACAAGCATGGCTTGCTGCACCATTGATGGAAGATGGCAAGATATTCGGCATATTAGCTATTCAGCATTACCAAGATTCGCAAGCCTATCAGCAGAGTGACCTAACCTTAATACGCTTTATTAGCCAGCACGTTGATACCGCTATTTTACGTAAGCGTTCGCAAGCCGAAATAAAAAAACACCATGAAAAATTAGAAAATACGGTTAATCAACGTACCCAAGAGCTACAAGCGAGTAATTTAAATTTGCGTATGCAAATTGATGAGAGACGAAAAGCAGAAGCGCAACTTTACTATGAAGCACACCATGATGGCCTAACAAAACTGCCCAATAGAGCGATGTTTTCAGACCGATTGAGCTACTCATTACGACATTTGAAGCGTCATCCCGATCAACGCTTTGCCGTGTTATTTATCGATTTAGATCGCTTTAAAATGATTAACGATACATTGGGACACCATGCTGGAGATGAGTTTCTTATTGAGATAGCACTAAGATTACAAGACTGTGTCAGAGATAATGATATTTTAGCGCGTTTAGGGGGAGATGAATTTGTTATTTTGCTTGATTCACTACAATGTCAAGATGATATTGAAGAAGTGGCCTCACGCATTATTACCGCTGTTGCCAAACCTTTCAGTTTAGGTGGTCATACACTTTACTCGAATGCCAGTATAGGTATTGCGCAATGTAGCAGTCATTATAAGGATTCTCATGAAATTTTACGTGATGCTGATGCCGCTATGTATCAAGCGAAAAACTTAGGTCGTGGTCGTTATGTCTTTTTTGATGAAAGCATGCGAGAACAACTTATGGCAAGTATGACTTTAGAGCAAGAATTACGCGTTGCCATTACCAAGAGTCAATTTGAACTGCATTATCAGCAAATATCCAACTTAACGTTAACAAATACCATTGGTTTTGAAGCTTTATTACGTTGGCAGCATCCAACTAAAGGCTTACTAACGCCAAGTGAATTTTTATATATGGCCGAAGAAACCGGCATGATATTAGACATCGAAGCTTGGGTTATTAAAGAAGTTAGTCAACAATTAAAAAGCTGGCAACAAAATACCGAGTATTTTAATGCTTTTATTGGTATTAACTTATCGGGACGTCACTTAGTTCAAGCGAATCAGCTCAATAAGCTGATCAAGCAAATTAAAGACGCAGGTATAGAGCCTCATCGTTTAATTCTTGAATTTAATGAATCTGCATTTGCTCAACAAAGTGAATTAGCCCTGAAGAACTTACGTCGATTAAAAGAATTTGGGGTTAAACTCGCTCTAGATGATTACGGCGCGGGTTCATCGTCATTAAATTTCTTACACAACTACCCGTTTGAATTTATCAAATTAGACAGAAGTTTTGTTCGTACGCTAAATACTAATAATAAAAATTTATCGTTAGTTAAGGCTTTGCATGATTTGGGCAGTAACTTTGGCTACCATTTAGTCGCTGAAGGAATCGAGTCAGAGGAAATGTTGAAAAAGTTACAGAACGCCGGTTGTGAATTTGGTCAGGGCTTTCATATTAGTCGACCGATAAAAATGCCACGTATAATAACCGAAAGTGAGGTTATAGTTAAAGTTAGCGCCTAATTTTTCGTCAACAATTAATTATATTTTACTAAAAAAACCTTCTATGCGTAATGCAATTCCGGGTGTGGTGGTGTAGTTATCCTCTTTTGACCACTCTAAAAATGGTTCTACTTCAAAAAACAACCATTTTTCTAGTGCATTGAATCGATAACGATAACTCAGCGTATATTTGTCGGTAAAAAAACCATATTGACCATTACGCTCACCTTCAACTTGTAAACCAACAACGGAGGCCGTTGTTGAATCTAATTGATTTAATTGATAAAATCCGTGTTTCCATCGAATGCCACTAAATGATTCAGAGCCGCGAATAGTATAATTGATCCTATATTGTGATTTTTCATTATATTGATAATTATATTCAAGAAATAACTTAGCTCCAAGACCGTCGCCTAAAAAGTAATAGGTTGAAGGTTCAACTTTAAAACCATGCTTTTCATTGAAGGTATACAACTTGCGCTTACGTATTTTTACAAAAATATCGCCGCCTGAAATTCCTAATCGAGTATCAACTAAGCTATCGCTCTTCTTTTTAACCACATAACGTAAGGCAGCGGCGAAGCTTTCTTCATTTATTTCTGGGCGAGTACCAATACCATCGAGGGGTAACTGGCCGTCTTCAACGTCATCTTCATCGGAAAGAATCAAGCTCATCTTATCTTTAAAGTGAGGTAACTTTACTTTTAATCGAAAACGAGAGTCAAGCTCCGCCAAATGACGTGCTTTGGGTATCCAGCCAAAACGTATTTTGGCTGTTGCTTTGGGTTCAATTTGTTGGCTATCTATATCGGTAAAAAAACTATCGAACCAAGTCGCTGATTGATAAACGGAATTAGCGATGGTGTCGTGTACCTCTTGACCCCAGTCATCGGACACAAGTGTGGGTACAACATGCCTTTGTGGATGTTTGATAGGTTTTACTATTTGCTTTTCAGTGTCACTGTCCATGTTTTGATCTTGTTTAGCATTACTCTGAAAAGTAGTGAAAGTAATGCTGATCATCAACAAGCAACTCAGATAAATAAGGTGCTTTTTCTGCAAAGTTTGTCCTATCGCATTATTTTGTCTATCAAAGGATGATTTTTCATTTTAAAACTTTATAATGAATCCATTCTAAATAATAGGGGTTTATCATGGGAAATATGGGTATTTGGCAATTATTAATTGTTGCGGTTATTATAGTGTTGTTATTTGGCACAAAAAAATTACGTAATCTAGGTGGCGATTTAGGCTCTGCGGTTAAAGGTTTTAAAAATGCTATGACAGATAGTAACGCTAAAAAGGAAGAAGAAAGTGCAGAAAATATTGCTGATAAGTCTGTTACTACCGACACCGAAGATAAAGTAAAAACAAAAGAAAAAGATCAGGCGTAAGCGATGTTTGATATTGGCTTTTGGGAGCTGTCGCTGATTGCGATAATAGGTATGATCGTTTTAGGTCCAGAACGTTTACCTGTTGCTATTAGAACGGTGCGCGGTTGGATAAGTGGTGTTCGTAAATTTAGTGATAGTGTAAAAACCGAGCTTACCGAAGAATTACGCATACAAGAATTACATGCTAATTTGAAAAAAGCTGAACAAGCGGATATGAAAAATCTATCACCTGAGATTGCTGAATCATTAAAAACATTACAAGAAGCTGCTGAGATGGTCAATCGTCCTTATCAACTCGATAAAGAGCCTGAAAAAGTTGACTCACAAAGTATTGTCTCAGAAAATATTGAAAAAAATGATAAGGTGACTGAAGAAGCAGCAGTCACTGCTAACCTTTCATCTTCACAAGAAAATAAAAAGTAACACCATGAATCCATCTCCAGCAAGTAGTTATACTTTATTTGATCATTTACTCGAATTACGCAGCCGATTGTTGAACGTTGTGGTGGGCGTTTTGGTTGTCTTTTTAGGCTTATTCTATTTCGCTAATGAAATTTATGAATATGTTTCCAAACCCTTAATGGAAACCTTACCTGAAGGGGGGCAAATGATCGCAACCGATGTTGCCTCTTCTTTCTTTGCTCCTTTTAAATTAACCATGGTACTTTCTATTTTTATTGCCATGCCCTTTATTCTTTATCAAATTTGGGCCTTTGTTGCGCCTGGCTTATACAAGAATGAAAAACGCTTAGTTATTCCACTGATGTTCGGCAGCACCTTGCTATTTTATGGTGGTATTGCTTTTGTCTATTATGTGGTTTTCCCAATAATTTTTGCTTTTTTTACTTCTGTAGCTCCTGAAGGGGTAAATATTGCCACCGACATTACCAGTTATTTAGATTTTGTTCTAAAATTATTCTTTGCCTTTGGGATTGTTTTTGAAATACCCATTGTTATTATTTTACTGTGTTGGACCGGTTTTACCGATCCCGACAGTTTGCGTGCAAAAAGACCCTATGTTGTTGTTGGTGCGTTTGTGGTTGGCATGTTGTTAACACCGCCTGATATTATTTCACAAACATTATTGGCCGTACCCATGCTGTTATTATTTGAATTAGGCGTTTTTATAGCGTCTATTTACCAGAAAAAAAACGAATCTGAAGAAGCTTAGTTTGATGAAACTGGATAGCTAATGATCGATATTGGCGTTAATTTAACAAATACTCGTTTTGATAAAGACCGTGATGAATTAATCGCGCGGGCTAAATCTGCTGGTATCAGGGCTATGTTGGTTACCGGAACTAATATCTCTGAAAGTCATAAAGCTTTACAATTATCTGCACAATATCCTGATTATCTTTATACCACAGCGGGTATACATCCCCATGATGCCGATAATGTCAGTGATAACTATTTAGATGACATTCGATTATTAGCTAAAAATAAAGCGGTAAAAGCGATTGGTGAATGTGGTTTAGATTTTAACCGTAATTTTTCTACGCCAAAGCAACAAGAAAAAGTGTTTGCTGAACAAATATCATTAGCTGCAGAACTTCAATTACCACTTTTTTTACATCAACGGGATGCTTTCCCTGTCTGGTTTCAATTACTATCTCCTTACTTAACCGCTGTGCCCGCTATGGTTTCTCATTGCTTTACCGGTAATGAAAATGAGTTAAATCAATGCTTATCAGCTGGTATGTATATTGGTATTACCGGATGGGTGTGTGACGAACGTCGTGGAGAACCATTACAAGCGCTTATTCCATCAATCCCATTAGATAGGTTAATGATTGAAACAGATGCGCCATATTTAACACCTAGAAGCATTAAGCCTAAACCCAAAAGCAGTCGCAATGAACCAAGCTATTTACCTTACGTCATAGAAAAGCTCGCCCAATTGTACCAATGCCATAGCGACGACATTATTAATGCCACCAGTGAAAATGCGCGAAAAGTTTTCAACTTAGGTGAGCGTTAATGATCTCACTCTTTAATCGGTCAACTTATTACCTTTTTATTGTTGCAATATTAGTGGTGATTTTATCGATAATTCAGTTAGTTGTGCAATTTTCATCGCTGACCTTATTGTTATTAATTATGGCTCTCTTTATGGCGTTGTTAGTCTTTTCACAAGAAAAAAACACTAAAAACGCTCTTGCTAGCAATGCAACAGATCAGCACGTTGAAAATGAAGTTCAAGATAACGATGAGCTTGAAAGTAAAGTACAAGAGCGTACTTTAGAGCTCAATATTGCTTTGCAAGAACTCGAAGAAGTTAATAAAGAGTTAGAAGAAAAGAATACGTTAGACGACCTTACTGGTTTGTATAACCGGAGATTTTATGATCAAAAAATACTCGCTGAATATCGACGTAGTCGCCGTAACTTAACGCCCTTGAGCTTAGTGATTCTTGACATCGATCATTTTAAAAAAGTAAATGATACTTATGGTCACTTAGCCGGTGATGAATGTTTAATCATAGTGGCTGCTTGCATTAAAAGTTGCTTGCGAAGAAGTGCAGACATCAGTTGTCGTTATGGCGGTGAAGAATTTTGTTTAATTTTGCCTGAAACCGATAGCCAAGGGGCATTAGCACTGGCTGAAGAATTAAGGGAAAGTATTGCTAGCTGTCAGGTTAGCTACAATAACACTATCATAAGTCTAACCATTAGCTGTGGTGTTAGCACTTATTTACAACAAAAAGATGTTCAAGCCGAGCATCTCTTTGCCGCAGCAGATCAAGCCTTATATCAAGCAAAACATAATGGCCGCAATCAAGTGAGACAACAAGACTTTGTCAAAGCTAGCGATAGTTAACCGCTAACTTATCAACTTTATTTATATAGGAAAATTTTATGAGTAACGCTTTTGGGCAATTTCCTGCCCGCAGAATGCGCCGCATGCGCCGTGATGATTTTTCGCGTCGTTTAATGTCAGAAAATCAATTAACCGTTAATGATTTAATTTACCCGGTCTTTGTTCTTGATGGTGAAAATCAGCGCGAAGCTATAGCGTCTATGCCTGGCGTCGAACGTAAAAGTATTGATTTATTATTAGAAGAAGCGCAAGAACTGGTTGATTTAGGTATTCCTGCCATTGCTATATTTCCTGTCACTCCAGCAAATAAAAAGTCATTAATGGCTGAAGAAGCCTATAACCCTGAAGGGTTAGCTCAACGTACTGTTCGTGCACTAAAAGCAAAGTTTCCTGAATTAGGGGTAATAACCGATGTTGCTCTTGACCCTTTTACGACCCATGGACAAGATGGCATTCTTGGCATAAAGGGTAAAGATGAGGGTTACGTATTAAATGACATTACCAAAGAAATTTTAGTTAAGCAGGCGTTGTCTCATGCTCAAGCGGGTGCCGATGTGGTTGCCCCTTCAGATATGATGGATGGTCGTGTTGGGGCAATTCGTCAAGAATTAGAAAAACATGGTTTTGTAAACACGCGAATTTTAGCTTATTCAGCAAAATATGCTTCTAATTATTATGGTCCTTTTCGTGATGCTGTTGGCTCTGCAAGTAACATTAAAGGCGGTAATAAATTCTCATATCAAATGGACCCAGCAAACAGTGATGAAGCATTACATGAAGTTGCTCAAGACATCGCCGAAGGTGCAGATATGGTCATGGTAAAACCGGGTATGCCTTATTTAGATATTGTGCGCCGAGTTAAAGATACCTTTCAAGTGCCAACATATGCTTATCAGGTGAGTGGCGAATATGCAATGCACATGGCAGCCATTCAAAATGGCTGGTTAGCTGAAAAACCCTGTGTTATGGAAGGTTTACTCGCTTTTAAACGTGCGGGCGCCGATGGTATTTTAACTTACTTTGCTAAAAAAGTGGCTTACTGGTTAAAAGAACAATAATGTGATCGCCCGATCTTAAGGGGCTTATTGTAAAAATTTTAATTTGCAATGCTATAAGTAGATAGTAAAAATATATAGGCAAACGACTTATTCTATTAGCTGAGCTATTTTAGCTGGTAGAATGGCTTGTTTAATTTTACTAAATCGAGCATGAATGCCCAGTCACAAACAGTCATTATTTTCACTGCATAGTGCGGTGTTACTTTTCGCTATATCGGGTCTTTTTGCTAAGTGGCTAAATATGCCAGCCAGCCATATTGTTTTTGGTCGTGCTGCTTTTGCCGCGGCAACTATTGCGCTTTTTGTTTTACTGATAAGAAAGCAGTCTCTAAAAGTTGAAAAGTCACTACTATTGCCACTTGCTTTTACTGGTTTGGTTTTAGCTTTTCATTGGGGCAGTTTCTTTTATGCTATTCAGGTATCAAGTGTCGCAATTGGCTTGATCACTTTTGCAACTTTCCCTGTTTTTGTTAGTTTCCTCGAACCGATGTTGTTTAAAGAAAAATTCCATTATAAGGCGTTATTGCAGGCTTTACTCACGGTTGTTGGTATCTTATTTATTCTACCACTTGACCATTTAAGTGCAGGGGATATCGATGGTGTTATATGGGGAATGACATCGGCGATGAGTTTTGCTTTGTTAACACTGTTAAATCGAAAGTTTGTTGCCAAAACATCGGCTAAAAAAGTGGCCTTCTATCAAAACGCTTGTGCCACGGTATGTTTATTACCCTTAATGTTTTTATATCCGATCACCATATCTTACCAACAGTTGTCGGTATTAATTATTTTAGGTGTTCTTTTCACGGCAGTTGCTCATACATTATTTAATCATTCTCTAAAGGTGGTTAAAGCGCAAACAGCAAGTATCGCAGTAAGTTTAGAGCCTATCTACGGTTCTATAGCCGCGTATTTTCTTTTAGGTGAACAAATAACGTTCATGATGGTGATTGGTGGCAGTATTGTTATTTTTACCAATCTTTGGGCATCTAAAACTAATAGCTAATGATCATTAAATATTGATATTTAAGTGTGTTATTGAGTTTTCCATAGCCGATATTAAACGATAAATGAATGGTTATTTAAGAGCTTCTTGAGTCTCACAAAAGATGTTAAGTGATAAATGAAGCGTTGTTAAATGGGCACTTTCTTGGAGCAGTTCGTCAGCGATGAGTGGGTGTGCAGCAAGCCAAGTCGTTGGTAAACATAAATTGATAATATCATCACCCGTACTTTTAATAATAGCGGTTTGATAATCGGGCAAAGCATCATCTTTGCGGCGTCGACATAAAATGATGGCTAAACGTAAAATAACTAACAGGTAGCTTGCTTGCTGAAAATTTACTGCCGTTTGATTTTCTAGTAAATCGACATCAATATTACCTTTGTGTAACCGGACTAAGGTGACGAGTAATTGTCGTTCAATTTGATTAAATCCTGGTAAATCAGCGTGTTGTAATATGTAGGCACCATGATGCTGATGCTGCTTAAACTCTAATAACAAACCAATTTCATGTAATTCACAGGCAGCATTCAATAATGCTAAGCTGTTTTCTTCATCTAATGACCAAGTTTCCTTATAGGTGTGAAATAAACTTGTCGCTTGTCTTTGAATTCGTACGGAATGTTGATTATCAATATGAAATTTTTCAGTGAGAGAATTAATCGTACTCTGACGGATACTCATATCTACCCTTTTAGGCAGCATGCTGTAAAGTAAACCTTCACGTAAAGCACCACTTGATAACTGAATGTTCTCAATGTTGAAGCTTTCAATGACGGCAATTAAAATAGCGACGCCACTGGCTATAACGGGCGATCTTTCCTGGCTAAGCCCAGCAATCTTAATTTCACTGATGGTTTTACATTGTATTAACTGTTGTTGAATAGTCTGTAAGAAAAGCAGATTAACACCAGTACTCTTATGGTTAAATTGTTGCATTTCGGTCAGGGCTTGCATGGTGCCAGAGCCACTTAACACTAACTTCCAACCCGTTTCTTTAAAACGCTCAACCAAAGGAAATATTACTTTTTTTGCTGCAGCTATAGCAAGAGCAAAATTTTCAGCCGTTAATTTATTATCCGAGAAATAACGGCTATTAAAAGTGACACAGCCAATATCTAAGCTTTCGACTTGCTTAGTTACAAAACCATCACCTAAAATAAGCTCAGTACTTGCGCCGCCAATATCAATAACAAAGCGTTGTTTAGCACCACAACTGGTATGTGCCACCCCTAAATAAATATTTTTGGCTTCTTGTTTGCCACTGAGTAGCTTTATTTTTTGTCCCAAAATTTTATTAGCTTGTGTTAAAAACTCTTCACGATTTTTAGCAAGACGCAGGGTTGCTGTCGCGACAATACGGACGTTTTTTTGAGGAATATCTTGCAGCCGTTCAGCGAAAAAGCTTAAACATTCAAGCCCTCGAGCAATCGCGGCTTGGCTTAGTTGGTTGTCTGAGTTTAAACCGGAGGCTAAACGAACTTTACGTTTAACTTTATCAACCACCTGAACGCTATTAGCTAGCTGTCGGGTGATCAACATATGAAAGCTGTTTGAACCTAAATCGATCACCGCATAAAGAGGTGTGGAAATCTCAGTATGGGTGATCGTCATAGTCGTCTAGTGGCGACGCTGGTTGTTGCCACCCGTTCTGCCACGATTTTGTCCACCATTTTGAGGCTTATGGCGACGAGGACGAGGCTTAGGAGTAGGAAAATCAGTTAATAATGCATCTTGATTATATTTACTTACCGGTAAGGCATGTTCAATATAGGTTTCGATAGGAGGTAAGTTAAAAACATAGCCTTCACATGCGAAACTAATTGCATGACCTGTTGCACCAGCACGGCCAGTACGGCCTATACGATGTACATAATCTTCACAATCATCTGGTAAATCATAATTAAAGACATGACTTACGCTAGGAATATGCAAACCGCGTGCGGCTACATCAGTGGCAACTAAGATATCTAGTTCACCGGCACTAAATTGCTCAAGAATCTTTAAACGTTTCTTCTGAGGTACATCGCCAGTTAATAAACCAACGCGGATGTTATCAATTTCTAAATGTGAATAAACTTTTTCACAAACATGCTTAGTATTGGCAAAGATGATCGCTTTTTCAGGCCATTCTTCTTCAATTAATGTTTGTAACAAAGCCATTTTATCTTCGTTAGAAGGATAAAATAATTCTTCAGAAATTCGAGTGTTTGTTTTTTGTTCTGGCGCGATTTCAACACTTTCTGGCTCATTCATGTGTTCAAATGCAAGTTCTTTTACACGAAAAGATAAGGTTGCTGAAAATAACATGCTTAAACGTGCTGTGGCGGCAGGCATACGATTAAACATATATCTGATATCTTTAATGAAGCCTAGATCAAACATACGATCGGCTTCATCAAGCACAACAACTTCGATATTGTTTAGGTTATAAATACCTTGTTTCATATAATCGAGCAAACGACCACAGGTACCAATAAGAATATCTACACCAGCTTCAAGCTCTAAGCGTTGGCTTTCATAGCCTTCACCACCATAAACTACGCCTAAGCGTAAGCCAGTGCTTTTTGCCATTTCTTTAGCATCACGGTGAATTTGTACGGCTAATTCACGTGTTGGTGCCATGATTAAGGCACGAGGTTGATTATGCTTTGGATCTGGTTTTTGTAATAAGTGATGAAAGGTTGCAGCTAAAAAGGCGATTGTTTTACCTTCGCCTGTTTGTGCTTGGCCTGCAATATCAGTACCTTTCAATAAAATGGGTAAAGATTGCTCTTGAATTGAAGTGCAATACTCAAAGCCCATAGCGTCAAGACCTGCGACAACTTTAGTGTCGAGGTTAAGTTCTGAGAACTTAGTTTCAGTTAAGTGTGTTTTATTCATGCGCACAGCTTAACAGGTTATATAGTTAATAAAAAACGGTATCGAGTAAATGTATTCATAAATACTCAATTAATGTTAGAAATAGCCAACAGTTATAAGATCAAAGTTGGTAATTCATAATGATGGCGTTATAATCCCCACCAATTGGCAAAATGCCACCATTTAACGGAGATAGAAATGAGCGATAGAATTGTTCAGTTAACAGACGACAGTTTTGATACTGACGTAATTACCGCCTCAGGCCTTATATTAGTCGATTTTTGGGCTGAATGGTGTGGTCCTTGTAAAATGATCGCACCTTTATTAAATGACATTGCAGAAGAATATGCAGGTCAAGTAACTGTTGGTAAATTAAATATCGATCAAAACTCAATTACTCCACCTAAATACGGTATTCGTGGTATTCCTACGTTATTGTTATTTAAAGATGGCGCAGTCGCTGATACTAAGGTTGGCGCTTTATCTAAAACTCAATTAAAAGAGTTTATTGATAATAATTTATAAGTTTTCATAAAAAGGTTCGTATTTACGAGCCTTTTTTGTATATATTAGCTTATTAATTAAAGAAGAAAGCCATAGATCAAATTTTGATCCTTTACCTGATTAAATTTTAGTGCTAAATTTAGCTTTCTAATGAACCACATTTCAAACCAAACTCCAATTTCAATGATGCCAACAGGCAAACTCACTTCAATATAAATAGTTAAAGAACCCCACTATGAACCTGATCGAACTTAAAGAAAAACCAATAAGCGAACTTGTCGAGCTTGCCGCATCTATGAAGCTTGATAATTTAGGCCGCAATCGTAAACAAGACATAATTTTTGCTATATTAAATGCTCATGCCGAAAACGATAATGATATTTTTGGTGGCGGTGTTCTAGAAATTTTACAAGACGGCTTTGGTTTTTTGCGTTCTTCAGATTCCTCATATTTAGCAGGACCTGATGATATTTATGTTTCACCGAGTCAAATTCGCCGTTTCAGTATGCGAACGGGTGATACTATTCACGGAAAAATCCGTCCACCTAAAAAAGGTGAACGTTATTTCGCGTTATTAAAAGTAGCTGAAGTTAATTTCGACAAGCCAGAAAATGTTCGCAACAAAATACTCTTTGAAAATTTAACCCCAATCCATCCTGATGAACGTTTAATCATGGAACGTGGTAATGGTTCAACTGAAGATATTACCGCACGTGTTTTAGATTTGGCTTCTCCAATTGGTAAAGGGCAACGTGGTTTAATTGTTGCTCCACCAAAAGCGGGTAAAACATTATTACTTCAAAACATTGCGCAAAGTATTGCTCATAACCATCCTGATGCCGAGTTAATGGTATTGCTTATCGATGAACGTCCAGAAGAAGTGACAGAGATGCAGCGCTTGGTAAAAGGCGAAGTCATTGCATCAACGTTCGATGAACCAGCAAACCGCCATGTACAAGTAGCTGAAATGGTTATTGAAAAGGCTAAGCGTTTAGTTGAACATAAAAAAGATGTTGTTATTCTACTTGACTCAATTACACGTTTAGCTCGAGCTTATAACACGGTTATTCCATCATCAGGTAAAATTCTTACCGGTGGTGTTGACGCCAATGCTTTACACCGTCCAAAACGCTTTTTTGGTGCCGCGCGTAATATTGAGCACGGTGGTAGTTTAACGATTATCGCGACAGCTCTAGTAGAAACCGGCTCTAAAATGGACGAAGTTATTTACGAAGAGTTTAAAGGTACCGGTAACATGGAATTACACCTTTCTCGTAAAGTGTCTGAAAAGCGTGTTTTCCCAGCGATTAATATTAATCGTAGTGGTACTCGTCGTGAAGAATTGATCACTAAACCTGCAGAATTACAGAAAATGTGGATTTTACGTAAAATTGTTCATGAAATGGACGAAGTTGGTGCAATTGAATTCCTCATCGACAAACTAGCAATGACTAAAACGAATAACGAATTTTTTGATTCTATGAAACGTAAATAGTTTATTGGTCGCTTATTCACATCCGTGTGATTGCGACATACCGTACATCCTGTACATAAACGCCAGTGTTAGCAATAACAGCTGGCGTTTTTGCTTAAAACACTGTCAAACTATTAAGCGGATGAGTGATTTAAATTTATGAAATATAGTGACTTAAGAGACTTTATAAAACAGTTGGAAAAAATAGGCCAGCTCAAGCGTATTTCCCAGCCTATTTCTACAGATTTAACGATGACCGAAATCAGTGACCGTACGCTACGTGCTGAGGGGCCAGCGTTATTATTTGAAAACCCCGTCGACAAAAATGGTGTACCACATGGCATGCCAGTACTAACTAATTTGTTTGGTACGCCTGATCGTGTTGCCTTGGCTATGGGACAACCTGATGTGCGTGCTTTACGTGATGTTGGTAAATTACTTGCCATGTTAAAAGAGCCTGAACCTCCTAAAGGTTTTCGTGACGCGATAAGTAAAATCCCGGTTTATAAGCAAGTCTTAAATATGCCGGTAAAAATGATTAAAAAGCCGTTGTGTCAGCAAGTTATTATTGAGGGTGCCGATGTAGATTTAAATAAACTACCTATTCAAAAATGTTGGCCAGGTGATGTTGCTCCTTTAATTACTTGGGGGTTAACGGTTACACGAGGTCCTCATAAAGAACGTCAAAATTTAGGTATTTATCGACAGCAATTAATCAGTAAAAATAAAATTATTATGCGTTGGTTATCACATCGTGGTGGTGCATTAGATTTTCAAGAATTTAAGCAAACCAATCCAGGTGAAAAATACCCTATTTCTGTTGCTTTAGGTGCAGATCCTGCCACTATTTTAGGCGCGGTAACGCCTGTTCCTGATACTTTATCAGAGTACGCTTTTGCTGGCTTACTACGTGGTGCTAAAACAGAAGTGGCAAAATGTATTAGTAACGATTTAGAAGTACCGGCGACGGCTGAGATTATTTTAGAAGGTTATCTAGACCCAGCTGAAGTTGCTCCAGAAGGACCATACGGCGATCATACCGGTTACTATAATGAAGTTGATAACTTCCCTGTGATGACGGTAACCCATATTACTCATCGTAAAGACCCTATTTATCACAGTACTTATACTGGCCGTCCACCGGATGAACCCGCCATTTTAGGTGTGGCATTAAATGAAGTGTTTGTGCCTATTTTACAGAAACAATTTCCTGAAATTCAGGATTTCTATTTACCACCCGAAGGTTGTTCATATCGTTTGGCGATTGTTACTATTAAAAAGCAATATGCTGGACATGCAAAACGCGTAATGATGGGTGTTTGGTCTTTCCTACGTCAATTTATGTATACTAAGTTTGTTATTGTTTGTGACGATGATATTAATGCTCGTGATTGGAAAGATGTAATTTGGGCAATGACCACGCGGATGGATCCAAGTCGAGATACGGTATTAATTGAAAACACACCGATTGATTATTTAGACTTTGCATCTCCTGTGTCTGGTTTAGGTTCAAAGATGGGTATGGATGCAACAAATAAATGGCCAGGTGAAACAAATCGCGAATGGGGTGAACCTATCGTGATGACCGAAGAAGTTAAAACAGATGTTGATAATATTTGGGATGAACTTAATATATTTCCAACAACTGATAAAAAGAATTAGTAACTGTTATCCTGAACATGTTTTAGGATCTGAATAATGAAAGGTTTAAATAAATGAATAAAATTAAGTGTCAGGTAGAATCATTAACATCTCTGACAGAGTTTGTTTATAAAGTGCTATTAAAGCCAAGTGAGCAAATTGATTTTCAAGCCGGCCAATACTTAAATTTTGTGATGAGTGAGGATGATAAACGTCCTTTCTCTATTGCCAGTGCACCCAATGCTGAATTAATTGAACTACAAATTGGTGCTTCAGGTGCTGACAGTTACCCAATGCAAGTTATTGAACATATTAAAGCCAATAATACCGTTACTGTAGAAATGCCACTAGGCAATGCGCAGCTGCGCAGTGAAAGCGAACGTCCGCTTTTACTTTTGGCGGGTGGTACAGGGTTTTCTTATATAAAATCTATGTATGAATTGTTAGCGTCACAAAGGTCATCGCGAAAGATTACTGTTTATTGGGGTTTGCGTGATCAAAGTGCTTGTTATGAACTAGAAAAAACAGCTAAAATTATTGCAGGTCTAGAAAATGGTACTTTTCACCCGGTGGTAGAGAACCCTGATGACAATTGGCAAGGTCAAGTTGGCATGGTTCACCACGTTGTGATGAAAGATATTAAAAATTTAGCCGATTATGATATTTATTTGGCTGGACGTTTTGATATGGTAGGCGCAGTTCGCACCGACTTTTTAGCGCAAGGAGCCTTAGTTGAACATATGTTTGCTGATGCTTTTGCCTATATTTAATATTAGATAAAGTTTTTAAATGAATAACCGATAAAGCCATCATACCGATGGCTTTTATTATTGAAGAGTAAAATTAATGAGTAAAAATAAACAGGGTCAAGTATTGCAAAATACTTTAGCAACAGACTTAGGGCGAGGGAAAATCAAAGATAATTTTTTCGCGGCTCTTGTCACATCGAAAGTTTATAAACTGCAGGTGGTGCAGGCTAAAAAAGGTAAAGGTTCATTCAAACGTAGCAACAAACATCAAGGTAGAGAACCTTATTTAATGAATGCTTAGTACGTTAGTATTTATTAAATAGGGCTTTGTGAAGATAGTCATCATGGCGTAGGTGCCGATGACTATTTTATTTTTTATAATGACTGACTAGATTAAGTGGCTATTTATTCGCGATTCGATTGATACTTAAACCATCAATTAAAAAGCCATGACTCGCTAACCAAGTTGATGCATCTTTAGCATTGGTAAACACTTGCCGTTCATAATACGCATCAGTATGGGGTATTAGCCTTTCTAATTGCATTTCTTTGGCTGCGCTCTTTGTGTAAATATGACAATCTTTGCTGCAACCATTGTCCTTGAACCACTGGCAATGTTCTTCAATATGTTTATCAATTGCAGGAACACCTAACTCCCAATCCTCAAAAGAAGAAACAATAGCCCAAGGACTACCTTTAAGCGGGCTCGCTTTAGCACGAAACTCTTTAACATAAGCAATAATAGCTTCTTCGTTCCAAGTGCCAGAAAACCATTGCACAACAACATTGCCACGAACTTCAATTTTCCATTCTCCGTGAATGCTAAACATAATAGGCCTCTTTTATTTGCTTTTGATATAATGTGCTTAAGCTGAAAATATTTTTAGATTGAGTCTTTTAATATACTTTGTGGGCTAGCAACAAATATTTGATAGGGTAAAGGCTCAGCCAGTAAACTTTCGTCGACGGTAAACTCAACGAAGCCACTTTTAGTAAAAAAGTGAGTGAGATCATCTATCGCCACTTTTTCAGTTTGCAAATCAGCCGCTTGATAATAAGCTTTAATACCTTCATCCTCACATTCATCGGCATCAACAAAGAGATGCATTGGCATGCTTAAGACCGTAATAGATTGAGCCTTTTGATGATGTTTAACAATTTCTTTAAGCAGGTATTGCCCAATCGCTTGTTTACGATATTGTGGCAGAACACTGATCGCTTCAAGTAAAATATGTGTTTTAGCTTTTTTGGTCTCAGCAGTAATGCTTAATTGTTCACATAAGCCTTGTTCAAGGTTTTGGCCTTTAAAATAAAGGTTAAGTGGAATTTCCCAGTCAGTATCTTCGTTGGCTAATAAAGTATAAGAGCCAACAGCATCACGGTGTTTATTGAGGGTGATTAGCTCAATTTCAGCTTTAGCAATAATATCGCCTTGCTCGTTTTTTACATTGATTTCTTGGCATAATTGCCAATCAAAAGCACCGGCAATTTCAGGTTTTTTAAAGTCGACTGTTAAATTCATTTTTGTTCGTTTCCGTTATTTATAACTAAGGTATTATTGTTAAAGCTGCCAATTTGACCTAAAGCTTTATTTAATACTTGATTGGCTTTTTTATATTCGCCTTGCTGCTCTAATACTTGAGAAAAGTTCAGTAGATCAATAACATCATATTGTGTACCTGCTAAATTAATCAGGCTATTAAAGGCTTTTTCTGCCATCGGCAGTTGTTGAGATTTTGCGGCTAAATTAGCTAAACAACTTAACCATTTTCCGCTGTGAGGATCATTATGTAACTGTTTTTGAACGGCACTGATTAATTCATCAGTCGCCGAAATAGGTAGCTGGCGAATATTCTTTAAAAAAGTATCGTCTGCGCCTTTTTTAATCACGGGTAATAATATTTTATTGAGTGGTTCAGTGATCTTGTGCTCGGCTAATACTTGACAATAAGCCCAGAGAATAACTTCATTATGTTTTAATTTTCGAGTAAGTTTGTGCCACCGCTGTGCCAATGAATCGTTATTTTCTTTGCGTATTGTTTCATTAAAAGCACCATAGAAAGCGCTTGCTTCCCATAATGCTATTTTTTCATTCGTAATGGTTTTTTGTTTACGGGCTGAAACAAGTTGCTCTATTACATAATCAAAACGTTTTTCTTGCAAGCTTAAGATGATCTCTAAGCTTAATAACCTTGCATCATGACCAATTTGTTTGTGATGTTTATCAATAATACTCCGTGCCTGTGCAAAGTCTTCCTGAGAGATTAATAACTTAATCGTCACGAGTACTGATTCTAAACCAGAGCCTTTAACGCTATTGTCTTCTTGTGCTAATAAAGCTAAGTAGTGATTAGTGTTTGATCGCAGCGATTGTTTCGACGATGCTGCAGCAGCCAATAGATAAGACGTATGTGTAAATCTTGAGGGTTCAGCCGCTTTAGCAAACAAATGCTCTGCTTGTTGGTTGTCTTCAAGAATAAAAGCAGCAATGCCGCGATTAAAGTCCCTTAAACCTCGACGGCGATTAGCAAAAGCAATTTTGTTCCAGCCGCCAAAACCCAAACGTAGACTGCCACGCACAAGTGTCATCGATAACCCTAAGGCGATAAATAATAGCGTTAACATAATACATGCCATTACTACGGTTGATTCTATGGTTAAATCGCCCATCGCAATTAAGATATAACCTTTTTCATTTATTAGTAGTGGGCTAATCGCAACCGCAGCAAAAAATATTAATATCCACAGTATTAATTTTTTCATTATAAGGCCTCATTCGTGCTGTTAGGCTGCACTTTTGACTCTTGTGGTGCAACTTCTTCAGGTGGTGTTTGAGATGAGCCATTTAGGGCTTTTTCTTTGCCCTCGGGTAATTTATCAGGCATTACTTGAGGCGTTAATTGTTCAAGTGTTGGTTTTAAAGGCGTTTCTGCTAGCACTTTACTCATCGCTTTTAGCGATAAAAGCGTACTGGGGTAATCATAAGTGATTATCTTACCTTTTAGTTTTTGAATAGCTTGATAAAAGCTTTGATTTTCAACTTTTTGCATATCAAAGTATTCTGTTAACCATAGTTGAATGTCATTTAAGGTTTGATTATAAATCTTCTGTTTTTTCTCTGTCACTGCCCACTGAGCTAATTGTAGCTTTAAGCTAAGGTTCTCAATAAGGTTTTGTTGATGTTGTGGCGACATTAATGGTTTTACATTACCACTACTTCTGCGGACAGTAATAAAATCTGCAAGAATTTTTTGCCATGTTTTAGCGAGGTTTTCTCGCCAATCATTGGTGCTTTCAGATAATGTGAAATCACTGCTCTTGTTGTCATTATCTGGAATTTTAACCATAGCCAAGGGTAAGTTTGCCAGTTGATGACTCATCGCCATTAAGGTCATAACGGTTTCTTCGTTGTCTACAACAGGTATTAATGTTAACTGTGCGATGTCTTGACGAATTAATTGACGAATAGGTAAAAACTGCGGATCTTTAAGTTCTTTGAGACGCATATCCGCATCTTGTAACAAGCCAATTGCAGCTCTTGTATCTTGCTCTAGCCACATCGTGCGAGTGGCAATACGAATAAGGTACTCTGCTTCGTGTAATAACCAATCACTGGGTTGATTTTGTGATAATCGTTCAACAGTCTTTTCAAGTTGAGCGATTTTAACTTGGCTGTCTGTTGTTATTGTTGCAATCTCACGGTTTAAGCGCTGTGAAAACATGGTTTGTTGCTGAGCAAATAACTGCTTAACTTTTTGCTCACTACTGGCCAAACTTTGTTGGGTTTTTTGCTCACTAGTGGCTAAAATTTGCTGAGTTTGTTGTAAAAACTCTGCTTTGCTCTGTGCTTGTTGCTGTATATCCCAGTAATATAAACCGCCGACACCAACACTTGCTGCTAAAGCTATGATTAAGGAAACTACAGCAGTCTTAGATAATTTTTGTTTATTCATCTTTGTATCATTTGCCACCGGTGATTTAGCTTTTTTTTCCGAGGTTTTAATGGCTGGTTTTTTCTCGTTAACCACAGCTGAGGCTTTATTTTTTTCAGGGGACTTCTGTTCTTCACTCGAGGATGCTGTTGTCGCTGACGCTAGTGAAATAGAAGTTGAAAAACCTTGCTCTGACTTTTCGTCAGTCGCTTTTGTTTCTGAAGTATTTGACTCGTTTAGCTTTTTATCAGTCATTATTTTTTCCATATGAAGTGATTGCACTAAGCATGGCTTGATCATTAGCACCGTTAGCATTAATGATATTGAGTAATCCTAGTTGTTTCGCTTGTTCGGCAATGCGCTCACTAGCGACAATCCATAAACAAGTAGTTTGCCAATAACTCTCTGAATGCTTTATTAAGTGTACTATGCTTTCTAGCAAAGCGTTACTGGTTATGACAATACAATTTATTCGCTGATTTCGCCATTGTTGAACCTGTTTTTGCGTGACGGGAAGCCAGACTTTTTTATAGCTTTCTAAATAGTGAACTTTGGCGCCTCGCAAGGTGAGTTGCTGGGCAATATGCTCTCGACCACCGTCACCACGAACAATAATAATGGTTTCGCCACTGATTGTTTTTTCATCAAGTATATTAAGTGTTAATAAACCTTCGCTGGTATGAAGTTCAGGGGAAACAGCACTAAGCCCTTTTGCTTTTAAAGCGTTTAGTGTTGCGCTACCGATAGCAATAATGCGTTTTTGTTGCCATTGAGAAAAATCAACAGCGCAATGAGCAAACTCAACCGCAGCGACACTAACAAAAATAACAATGGCTTGCGGATATTGTTTGATGAGCTTTTTAGTGGTGATTTTACAAGCAAGTGATTGATAGTCAAAGAACGGTTGGCAGTGACTGTCAATGCCGATACTTTTTAACTGTTGCGCTAAAGCACGTCCTACTTTTTCAGGACGTGTGATTAAAACGTGTGTGTTACTGTTGTGCATAAACCTGACGCAATATTCTATCAGCGCCTTTTTCAAGGAGTTGCTCAGCCAGTGTATTACCTAGTTGTTCAGCATTTTTACTCTCACCAGTTATTTCACTGGTCAGTATTTCACTACCGTCAGTTGCGCCCACTAAACCACGTAAAAAAACTTGACCATTGTTTTGAATAACAGCGTAGCTCCCAATAGGGACCTGGCAACCACCTTCTAAAGCCCGGTTCATCGCTCGTTCTGCTAACACTCGAATACGGGTAGTTTCACAACCTAATGGCGCAAGTAAAGCTTTAAGGGTTTCATCGTTCGTTCTACATTCAATTCCGACAGCACCTTGTCCGTTTGCTGGCAACATGACCTCAGGTTCAATAAACTCTTGAATTCGCTCAGGCATCGCTAAACGTATTAATCCGGCTGCGGCAAGTATAATGGCATCATATTCGCCATTATCTAATTTTTTTAAACGGGTATTTACGTTACCGCGCAAATCACGAATGTCTAAATCTGGGCGCATGGCTTTAATTTGGCATTGACGACGTAAACTTGAGGTACCAACAACAGCACCCTGTGGCAGTTCGGCTAAACTGTTAATGGTGTTGGAGACGAAGGCATCACGAGGGTCTTCACGAGGACAAATTACTTCTAAGCCTAGCCCTTCAGGAAATTCTACGGGGACATCTTTCATTGAATGAACCGCGATGTCAGCACGGTCTTCTAACATGGCAACTTCGAGTTCTTTAACAAATAAACCTTTACCACCGACTTTAGCTAAAGGTGTATCTAAAATAATATCGCCTTTGGTGGTCATGGGAACAAGTTCAACAATAATGCCAGCGTGGAAATGCTCTAATTGTGCTTTTACATATTCGGCTTGCCATAAAGCGAGTGCACTTTTACGTGTGGCAATGCGTACGGTTGTTGTGCTCATTAAATTATCCTGCGCTAATAGTTATTTCGGTGTCGGCCTGAATACTGATCGCTTTTGATAAGAATTGCCAAAGTTCGCCACCACCACGTTTGTCTGTCCATTGGCCATCTTCACACTGAAAATGATGACCATTAAATTTAGTTGCTACCCATATTTCCTGCAAGGGTGCTTGTTTATTAATGATGACTTTGCTGCCACTTTTAAAGGTCAGTGTTAACATGCCACCCACACCCTCATAATCAATGTCGGTACCACAATCTTCAATGGCTTCTTCTATTTGAAGAATAATTTCATCGGCAAGTAAATTGTATTGGCTGTCGTTCATTAATGCTTCCTTTTCTAGCGCAATGAAATTTATTCATCTTTGCTAGCTATTTGTTGGTCATGAGATTATAAAACGTCTATCATGAGAAAAAAATCGAATAAATCAAGTATGCGTAAACAAAATTCAATTATTTTAGCGTTTTTTATTATATCAGTGCTTTTAAGTGGATGTGGAATTAAAGGTCCACTAACGCAAAAATCTGTGCAAGTAAAAGTACAGCAGCAAACTGAACACGCTAATACACAGCCAAAACAAAACTCACCAGCACCAAAATCGCAGGAAAATTAATCGTGGATTTTTTCAATTACAAAAACACTTCTCTGTATGCTGAAGATTGTGCCGTTACTCAACTTGTTAAGCAACATGGTACGCCGTTATATATATATTCACGAGCGACTATTGAGCGCCACTGGCATGCGTTTGACCAAGCGGCCGGTGATAAACCACATTTAGTGTGTTATGCGGTGAAAGCCAACAGTAACATTGCCGTACTCAATGTGATGGCACGTTTAGGTAGTGGTTTTGATATCGTTTCAAAAGGCGAACTTGCTCGTGTATTACAAGCCGGCGGTGATGCCCGCAAAGTGGTGTTTTCGGGCGTTGGCAAAAAGTCAGATGAAATTGCTTTTGCCTTAGAAAAGGGTATTTACTGCTTCAATGTTGAATCAGCAGCAGAGCTAACGCGTATTCAGCAGGTAGCCGAGCGCATGAAAATGACTGCACCGGTCTCTTTAAGAGTAAACCCTGATGTAGATGCTGGTACGCATCCTTATATATCAACAGGCTTAAAAGAAAATAAATTTGGTATTAGCATTGATGATGCCTTTGAGCTTTACCAACACGCCAATAGTTTATCGAATATTGCGGTAAAGGGCATTGATTGCCATATTGGTTCGCAGTTAACTGAAGTACAACCCTTTTTAGACGCACTTGACCGAGTACTAGCACTCGTTGACCGCCTCGCAGAGGTAAATATTGCCTTATCGCATATCGATGTTGGCGGTGGTTTAGGCGTATGTTATAACGACGAAACGCCACCTCATCCTAATGAATACGCGAAAGCGATTGCGGATAAGTTAGCTGATCGTGATATTACGCTGATTTATGAGCCCGGTCGTGCCATTATGGCTAATGCCGGAATTTTAGTGACCGAAGTTGAATTACTAAAAACGAATCAAGATAGACATTTTGCGATTGTTGATGCCGCGATGAATGATTTAATTCGTCCGTCGCTTTATCAAGCATGGCAAGCGATTATCGAAGTTGAAAAAAATGAACTCACCAGTAAAAAAACTTACGACATTGTTGGTCCTATTTGTGAAACGGGTGATTTTCTGGGTAAAGCTCGAGAACTAAGTATCGTGGCCGGTGATCTCTTAGCGATCCGCTCTTCGGGTGCCTATGGTTTTTCGATGAGTTCAAATTATAATAGTCGCCCAAAAGCGGCTGAAATTATGGTCGATGGTGAAGAAAATCATTTGATCCGTGCTCGGGAAACACTTGAGCAATTATGGCAAGGCGAGTCTTTGTTACCAAAATAAGTATCAAATTGAATATGGGAAGTAAATGTTAGTTAATTTTTCAAAAATGCACGGTTTAGGTAATGACTTCCTAGTACTAGACAATGTTACCCAGAATGTTTATTTGTCTAATGAGCAAATAAAGCAGTTATCCGATCGTAATTTCGGTGTCGGTTTTGATCAAGTGTTAGTGGTTGAGCCACCGTACGATCCCGATTTAGATTTTCATTATCGCATCTTTAATGCCGACGGTAGTGAAGTTGGGCAGTGTGGCAATGGTGCTCGTTGTTTTGCTAAATTTGTGCGTTTAAAAGGCTTAACGAATAAAAATAAAATTAAGGTGTCGACACAGTCAGGCAAGATGACCTTATTTGTTGAGCGCGATGGTAACGTTTCAGTGAATATGCCAACACCTAAGTTTGAACCAAGCCAGATTCCATTTACTGCCCAAAAAGTAGAAGGTACTTACATTCTTCGCAGTGATGAAGATACCGTATTGTGTGGCGTGGTTTCTTTAGGTAATCCGCATTGTGTGCTGACAGTTGACTCGGTTGATGAGGCTCCTGTTGAGACGTTAGGTAAAGCCTTGTCACATCACGAACGCTTTCCCCAGCAAGTGAATGTTGGCTTTATGGAAATTGTTGCCCCTGACTATATTAAACTTCGTGTTTATGAACGTGGTTCAGCTGAAACGTTAGCCTGTGGTAGTGGTGCTTGTGCAGCAGTAGTTATTGGCCAAATACAAAATAAATTAGGTCGAGATGTTACGGTGGAATTACCGGGCGGTAACTTAAAGGTTTATTGGAAAGGACCGGGTAATTCAGTCAAAATGACTGGCCCAGCCGTACATGTATTTGACGGGCAATTAAATTTATAATCAGCATAAAGTTAGCTTATTTAACTATTCAAGATATAGAGAATTAATTTGAACGACTCAACCCCAATGCAATTAGATGAAGTAAGTTTAACGGATGATCTCATTGTTGATTACTTACATGATAACCCAGAATTTTTTAATCGTAATCCTGAGCTGATCACTAGTCTACGTTTATCCGATGTTAATCGTGGCACCGTCTCGTTAGTGCAAAGACAACAAAGCCAGCAACGTCAAAAAATTCATGGTCTAGAAGAAGAAATCACTCAACTTATGGCGATAGCTAACCATAATGAACAGCTTTTTGCTTTGTATAGCGACTTGTATTTACGCTTGCTAGATTGCAGCTCCGCACCTGAGTTGCTTGATTGTTTGTATCAAGCAACCACAGAATTATTGTCATTATCGGGTTTGAAAGTCTGGTTAAAAGAGCATACTGAGGTTGACCATGCTAGCATCGTTAAAAACGATTGTGCAGGGGTGATGAATAATCGTTTATCCAAAGATGATTATTATTTTGGGCGCTTACAAAAAAGCGAGCAAGAACTTATTTTTTCGCAACATCAAGAAGGCTCTGTGGTCTTAATTAAGCTAAATCATATTAATGATGACATTGGTTTTATGGCAATAAGCAGTGCCGACGCCGACCACTTTGATCCACGCATGGATACTTTATTGCTTAGTCAATTTAGAAAGCTGGTGGCAAAATTACTTTTTCAACAACTGTATAAATAACACAGACAATGAAATTTTATCGTCGCTTAGCCCCCTTTCAAGCCATTAGTTTTGACCTTGATGATACCCTGTATAGTAATTATCCGGTAATGATGGCAACAGATGCCAAAATGGTTGCTTATTTTTCGGCACTTTTCTCATTACAGATCATCGCCACTCATGCGACAAAAAATACTCTTTTTGATTACCGGTTTTGGTCACCTTTTCGCGAGCAAGCCATAGCCGCGAATCCACAATTAATACACCATGTGGGTGATATACGTTTAGCCACTTACACCCTAGGCATGAAAGCATTGGGTTTAGCTGATGACATTGCGAGTGACCAAGCACAAAAAGCGTTAGATTATTTTGTTCAACAACGCAGTGATTTTGTGGTGCCAGAAGCTGTGCATCAATTATTGCAAAGCTTACAAAAAAAATATCCCTTGGTGGCCATCAGTAACGGCAATGTTGATACTGATAAAATAGGTATTTCAGCTTACTTTAGCTATCGATTTCATGCCGGGGATTTATCAACAACAGCTTTAAATAAAAATCAACGACTACGGCAAAAGCCCGCAGCAGATATGTTTGTTGAAGCTTGCGAAAAATTAATAATAAAACCGTCACAACTATTACATGTTGGTGATTGTGGTCGCTCTGATATTTTAGGTGCTATCGATGCTGGCTGCCAAACCGCATGGATTTCCTGCTATGATGTTGGTAAACCACTAACTGTTTTACCTAATATTGAGCTAGCAGATATTAGCGAATTGTGTCACTTGTTATAATTTTATCTATACTTACTTTCTACTTTTCTAAGGTTATTTTTCCGTTATGGACGTTTCTGAACTACTTGAGTCACTCAATGAAAAACAACGAGATGTTGTCGCCGCTCCACTACAAAATATGTTGGTATTAGCTGGCGCAGGAAGTGGTAAAACTCGGGTATTAGTGCAACGTATTGCCTGGTTAATGCAAGTTGAAAACGCCTCTTCTCATAGTATTTTAGCCGTTACTTTTACCAATAAAGCAGCAGCAGAAATGCGAGTGCGTGTTGAAAAAACAGTTGAAGGTAATGTTCACGGTATGTGGGTCGGTACTTTCCATGGTTTAGCCCATCGCTTACTTCGTATGCATTTTCAAGAAGCTAAATTACCACAGAACTTTCAAGTGCTTGATTCAGATGATCAACTGCGCTTAGTGAAGCGCATCGTACGTTCGTTAGGTATTGACGAAAAACGTTGGCCACCCAAGCAGATGCAGTGGTATATCAATGGAAAAAAAGATGAAGGCATTCGTCCACAGCACATAGAGGTTTACGATGATCCCACTGAGCAAACATTTGTTAAAGTTTATCAAGGATATCAAGAAGCTTGTGATCGAGCCGGTTTAGTCGATTTTGCCGAGTTATTATTGCGTGCTCATGAACTTTGGTTGAATAACCCCGTTTTGCTTGCCCATTATCAGCAACGTTTTAAGCATATTTTAGTCGATGAATTTCAAGACACCAATGCCATTCAATACGCCTGGTTAAATATTCTAGGTAACGCATCGAGTAAGGTGATGATTGTTGGTGATGACGATCAATCAATTTACGGCTGGCGTGGCGCAAAAATTGAAAATATTCAGCGTTTTCTCAATGAATTTGACGACACAAAAACTATCCGTTTAGAGCAGAATTATCGCTCCACAGCCAATATTCTTAATGCGGCTAATAAACTTATCGCCAATAATAATAACCGCTTAGGTAAAAAGTTATGGACCGAAGATGAAGCGGGCGAAAAAATATCTATTTATACGGCATTCAACGAAATAGATGAAGCTCGCTTTATTGCGGGTCGAATTACGGATTGGCGTAAAGAAGGCAGCTTAGATGATGTCGCTATTTTATATCGCAGTAATGCGCAATCTCGTTTACTCGAAGAAGCGCTCTTGCAGAGTCGCTTACCTTATCGTATTTATGGTGGTCAACGCTTCTTTGAACGTTTAGAAATTAAGGATGCACTTGCTTACTTACGCTTATTAAATAATCGCGATGATGATGCGGCTTTTGAACGTATTATTAATACCCCAACACGTGGCGTTGGTAATACTAGCCTGTCGTTAATACGTGACGCTGCGCGCAGTTTAGAAATGACATTATGGCAAGCGTGTCAATTCATGCTAAAAAATGATGAATTGAAAGGACGAAGTGCGAAAGTCATTCAAAATTTTATTAATATTATCGACACCCTCGAAGATGACTCTAGCCACCTTGACCTCGACCAACAGGCCAACTATGTTATTCAACACAGTGGTTTAAAAGCCATGTATCAAGCTGAAAAAGGTGAACGTGCCGAGGCAAGAATAGAAAACTTAAATGAGCTTGTTACCGCTTGTCAGACCTTCGAAGCGGACCCCGAGTTAATAGAAGAACAAACAAAACTCACCTCATTTTTAACCCATGCCGCCCTTGAAGCAGGCGAGTCACAAGCCGATGATTATGAACCCGCTGTGCAGTTAATGACTATGCACTCTGCGAAAGGTTTAGAGTTTCCATTAGTGTTTATTGCCGGCTTAGAGGAGGGAATGTTTCCCTCACAAAAATCAGTAGAAGAAATAGGACGTTTAGAAGAGGAAAGACGTTTATGTTACGTCGGCATGACACGTGCTATGAATAAGCTATACTTGTGTCATGCAGAAAGCCGTCGACTTTATGGACAAGAAAAATTCCATAAAGCCAGTCGCTTTTTACGTGAATTACCTCCTGAATGTACCGAAGAAATAAGATTACAAAACCAAGTGACTCGTCCATCAACTAAAGGTAAGTTTTCTTCGACTTTTACACTGGAAACGTTTGAGAACAGCGGTTTTAGTTTAGGACAGTCAGTCGTTCATGCTAAATTTGGCGAAGGCGTTGTCTTAAATTATGAAGGTTCTGGAGCTCAAAGCCGTATTCAAGTTAATTTTGCTGGTGTAGGTAGTAAATGGCTGGTGGTCGCCTATGCTAATTTACAAGCCAACGTTTAATATCACATAAAAATCATTGGTTCTTTCATGTGATGCCATTATAAAAATAAGGTATGAAATTATATGTCAATGCAGTTACTCGTAGTAGAAGACAGTAAGCCTATTGCTCGTGTTATTAAGCAAATTGGCGAGGCATTAAATTATCAGGTAACTATTGCTACCACACTTGCTGAAGTAGAAGAAATTTTACAGGGCAAAAATGATTTTTTTGCTGCCACTATAGATTATGCCTTACCAGATGCTCCCAATGGCGAAGCAATAGCTTGTGTGCTCTCTCATGGTATTCCAAGTGTCGTTATGACAGGTAAAATGGATGAAACGACTCGACAGCAAATACTTGCTCAGCCCGTTGTTGACTATATCCCTAAAGAGAATAGCCAAGCTTTCCTTTATTTAAAACGTATTTTACATTGGCAAATAACCAACAGCAGTACAGGTATTCTTGTTGTTGATGATTCTTTAGCGGCACGAAATTATGTTTCTCAGCTCTTAAAGCGCCGCAACTTTAATGTTTATTTAGCCAATGACGGTGTGCAAGCGCTAGAACGCTTAAAGCAGCACAAAGACATTAAATTGGTGATCACCGATCTGGAAATGCCCATCATGGACGGTATCGAATTAACCAATGAAATCCGTAAAATCTATAGTCGTGATCAACTCGCTATTATTGGTATATCTGGAGCAGACAACGGTATGCATTCGGCACGCTTTATTAAAAATGGTGCTGATGACTTTTTACGTAAACCTTTTTGCCCAGAAGAGTTTTATTGTCGAATTACCCAAAATATTGAGAATTTAAACAATATTGAACAAATCCAAAAAGCAGCAAACGTAGACTATTTAACCGACTTACCTAACAGACGGGCTTTTTTCTCTAAAGCAGAACAACTGGTACCGCAATATATTAAAAGAGACATGCCTTATTGTGTTGCTATGCTCGACATTGATTTTTTCAAAAAAATCAATGATAACTACGGAAATGATGCTGGCGATCATGTCTTAAAAGTACTGGCATTATATATGCGT
This sequence comes from Colwellia sp. BRX8-4, assembly GCF_014077345.1. Lineage (NCBI taxonomy): Bacteria > Pseudomonadati > Pseudomonadota > Gammaproteobacteria > Alteromonadales > Colwelliaceae > Colwellia > Colwellia sp. BRX8-4. Next base: position 298,405 of record NZ_JACGVS010000001.1, on the reverse strand, counting down.
AAACATCTAGGATCAGGTTTGTTGGCCCGCTTAGGTGGTGAAGAGTTTGCCGTCTTAATGTACGGTACTGATGAGGATCAACTTTACACTAAATTAGACGATCTTCGTCGAGACATTTCTGTTTCTCAGCTAACTTTTGAAGAGCACCATATTGCCTTTAACATCAGTATAGGCTTGGTTTGTAATAGTACAGAGACGTTTGCTAAACAACTGAATCAAGCGGAAAGTGCGCTTTATAATGCTAAAGAAAATGGCCGCAATCAATTGAGTCTTTTTGGCGTCGATGATTAACGCTTTAGTTAAAATGTAGATGTTAAAGTTATGCCGAGCTTGAATTAACTTAAAGGTGCTTTTTTTTATAAAAAAAAGTAAAGTGGTTAAACTATTTTAACAACAGGGTGCACTAAATGAAGAAAAAAATAATGCTCATGAGCAAACATTTGCTGATGTTGTTTTGTTTTTTTATTAGCACCTCAAACTCAATTTTTGCACAGCAAATTGATAGTGAGCAAGTTAAAGCCGCTTATATTTACAATTTTATTAAACATGTTAGCTGGCAAAATGAAAATAACAAACAGCAATTTGTTGTTGGTGTTTATGGTGATGATATCTTTGCTGCCTTGCTTAATAAAACTTTGGCTAAGCGTGTCATTAGAAACAAGCCAATCAAAGTTATTGTCATAAAAAATATCGAAGCGGGTAAACAAACTGACTTGTTTTTTACTGCGGCCAATACCAATACTGAAATAGCCGATATTGCTGCCATTCTTCGCAGTAGCAGCACACTTTTGATTACTGATAACAGTATTGATAAGCATAATGTGATGATCAACCTAGTTAACGATGTTGAAAATTCTGCGATAGATTTTGAAGTGAATAAATCAAATATTGTCTTTGAGGGTTTGGTGATGTCTGCTGAATTATTATTGTCAGGTGGGACTGAACTTCAGGTGGCTACCTTGTATAGAGAAACAGAGTTGGCATTACAAGTCATTAGGGCGCGTGAAGCAAGGTTGAACCAAAAGTTAACCGATCAAGAAAATCAAATATCCTCAGCAAAAGAAAAGCTTAATACCTTAAATAAGAATTTAACACAGCAAGAAAAAATGGCGGGTAAGCGTCAGCAAGAGCTAAATATCCTAAAAATAGATACTGAACAACAGCAACGCTCGATAAAAACCAAAGAGCTGCAATTACAGCAAGTAGCAACCCAGTTAAAAGTAGCAAAAACAAACTTAGAGAACCAGCAAAGCTCGGTTGTCAATAAAGAACAAGAAAATAGGGCTATGGCTGAAAAAATATTGACTAATAAAGATATTTTGCAACGGCAACAGCAACAAATAAGTTTTCAAGGCATGCAATTAAATAAAAAAAATGAAGAGTTAGATAATCGCGAAGAACGCATTGATAAACAGCGACTTTATTTGATTGTAATGGCGTCCTTTCTTACCCTGTTAGTAGTGATTTCAGGATTGGTAGTCGTACTTTTTGTTAAAAATAGGCAGACAACACGAACATTAACTCGTACGCTCGAAAATTTACAAAAGATGCAAAAAAAATTAATTCAATCTGAAAAAATGGCGTCGTTAGGCACCTTAACTGCAGGGGTTGCCCATGAAATTAATACCCCGCTTGGTATTGCAGTAACATCAACAAGTACAGCTTTAGAAAGTACTCTCAAGATTCGTAAAAACTTTGAAACAGGCAACTTAACCCGCACGGCAATGCAACATTACTTTAGTGGTATGGAGAAGGCTTCTAACTTGAATACTAACGCTTTAGAGCGTGTTATTGAGTTGTTGAATAACTTCAAGCAAGTCGCAGCCGATCAAATGGTGGGAGAAGAGCGAGAAATTGATTTAGTCAGTTATATTGAAGAGGTCATGTCTACGTTATCGGCAGAAATGAAGCGCTTTAGGGTGAGTTATCAATATAGCGGTGAAAGTGAATTGAAAATAACCACCATTCCAGGAGCGTTAGCGCAGGTGCTAACAAATTTAGTCACGAATGCGTTAAAGCACGCTTTTGAAAATAAAGCACAGGGCAATATTGCTATCAACTTAACGAAAACCCAAGACGGTCATGTTGTTATCGTCTTTAAAGATGATGGCCATGGCATGACTCAACATGTGCTAGATAATATTTTTGAACCTTTCTTCACCACCAAAAGAAATTCTGGCGGTACTGGCTTAGGAATGAATATTGTTTATAATATTATATGTCAAAAACTACAAGGCAATATCAAAATTAAAAGTAAACTAGCCCTAGGGTCTAGTTTGCAGATCACCCTGCCAATAAAGCTTAAAGCCAATACTTAACTTAACTAAATGACATAGTCTTTTTAAATAGTCTCTACAGCATTGCTAACAGTTAAAAACTACAAGATAAGATCAAGATTGAAAGTAAACTAGCACTAGGGTCTAGTTTTCAGATCACCCTGCCAATAAAGCTTGAAAGTAAACTAGCACAAGTTTCTAGTGTTCAGCTTACTCTGGCAAAAAAGCTTAAGGCCAGTACTTAACCAACCTTAGATATAATCCCGGTAATACAATTAACGGCTTAATCCTTCATTCAATGCTAATTTACGTTTTTCATTTCTGGCTTTTAGTGAGTCAAGGCTATAAATAACTAAAGCTAACCAAATCGCAGCAAAGGTGGCTAATTTAGCAGGTTGCAATGTTTCTTGATAATAGAAGGTTGCTAAAAAAAACATAATACTGGGTCCAATGTATTGAAAAAAACCTAGCGTTGATAATGTTAATCTCTTTGCCGCAGCAGTAAAACATAACAGTGGCGCTGTAGTAACTACGCCTGCAGCGATCAATAGCAGGTTTAAATTTGAGCTGTTTTCAAACATGTTAGCGGTATTAGTATTAACAAATAACAACCAATAAACAATCGCGAGCGGTAGCATCATGCTTGATTCAATTAATAAACCAACAAAAGAATCAAGGTGCATTTTTTTACGTAACAAGCCATAAATACCAAACGTTCCAGCAAGTGCTAATGAAATTACCGGTAATGAACCTAATGCAACCAGTTGAATTAACACGCCACATAATGCCAGCGCAACGGCAAACTTCTGCATTTTTCGCAAACGCTCACCTAAAAAAATAACACCGAGTGCGACACTAAATAAAGGATTGATAAAATAACCTAAACTCGCGTCTAGTAGATGATCATTATTTATCGCCCAGATGAATAAAAACCAATTTACTAATAGAAAAGTAGCGGATAAGGCAAGTTTAGCCAATAACCTAGGTTGTTTGAGTGTATCGATTAATACCCGAAATCTTTTACTGATGATAACGATTAGAAATAACAGTAGGCTCGACCAAATAATACGATGAACCATAATTTCATCAGGGCTGATAGAAGAAATTAATTTGAAATAGATGGGCGCTAAACCCCAAAGCAGATAAGCACTAATCGCGTTAATTACGCCATTACGGTCTTTGTTATCAGTTACAGTCATGATTTTCAGTAAACTTTAGCAGCAAAAATAAAGAGCCGAATTATAACACAATGATTTTAATTTCAGCGCTTTACTTGTTCGATAACCGCAAACTGTCGGCTGTATATTGATAATACTTTTGCTAACGTTATTCACTTTAATTAGCTAATAACTACTCATTTACAATGAATATCTGTTGTACGTTTTTAAATAGACCTGAATCTAGCTATCGTATGAACACAAAGCCAGCACTTTAAAAATTAACGGGTGAATATTAACCAACTAGATAAGTACCGGTGCCAAAAGCAATGTGGTCACCTTTTTCGTTATGTAATTCCATGCGAGCAACCGCGACTTTATTGCCACTACGAATAATATGAGCTGTAGCGATAAACTCCTCACCACGACCTGGTCGTAAATAATCGGTACGCAGATCTATCGTTCCTAGGCAGCTCAAACTTTGTTGAATTGTTGTTGGTGTTTTGTGCTCAAGTTGTTCAATCATATTCGCTGCCACGACAACACCACCAGCAAAATCAAGGGCTGATGCAGTGACACCACCATGTAGCGTTTTCTGTAATGGGTTGCCCATTAACTTATCTTGCCATAAAAAACGTACTTCAGAGGTATTACAATCAAATTTACTAACGGTTAGGCCCAGTAATTTATTAAAGGGAAGGCTGTGTGACCAAAAATGAGTAAGTTGCTCAATCATTTGTTTTTCATCTAAATTATTTGTCATAATCCTTCCAATTTAACCAGCAGATTCTTCTAACTGGTCTAATGTCTTCATTGTAGCTTAGCACTTATCTTTCTAAGCATTCAATAAATACTAAAATAGTGCTCTCGACTTTTTTTGTGGCTGGGGTAAAATAACAATAATTGTCGTTTAATAAAGTTTACTCCGTTGCTAAAAGCTCCCCCCACAGTCTCACAAGCTCAGCTTGAAGATGCGTTAAAGCATCATTTTGGTTATCAAACTTTTCGAAGCGGACAATTAGAAATTATTCAGCAATTATTTCAAGGTCGAGACAGTTTAGTACTTATGCCAACGGGTGGTGGTAAATCGATGTGTTATCAACTGCCTGCCGTATTATTACCAGGAATAACCATCGTTGTTTCACCCTTAATAGCTTTAATGAAAGATCAAGTTGATGGTTTGACTCGACAAGGTATTTCAGCGGCTTTTGTTAATTCGAGTTTAGATCAAGAAACAATCAATGATATTTTTGAGCGCTTATCTCGTAGTGAGCTTAAGTTGTTATACATAGCTCCAGAGCGTTTAAAAAATTATTATTTTATGCAACGCTTGGCAAGCATACAGATAAGTTTATTTGCTATTGACGAAGCACATTGTATTTCACAATGGGGACATGATTTTCGGCCGGCATACACACAACTTCATACAATTAAACAACGATTTCCATCGGTACCGGTTATGGCGTTAACAGCAACTGCCGATGTTACAACCCGAAGAGATATTCTTCTTCAACTCGCATTGACTGATCCTTATATTCATCTTGATAGCTTTGACCGGCCTAATATTCGTTTTACCTTAGCGGATAAATATAAGGGCGATCACCAGGTGTTACGCTACATTAAAAAGCGTGGTGATGATTGCGGCATTGTTTACTGTAGTAGCCGCTGGCAAGTTGAGAAATTATCTAAAATGTTAGCAAGTGCGGGTATAAATTGTTCTGCCTATCATGCTGGCATGGAAACAGAGATGCGCAATATTGTCCAAGATGGTTTTGCCAAAGATAATATTCAAGTGGTTATTGCCACCGTAGCTTTTGGATTGGGCATCAATAAATCAAATATCCGCTTTGTGATTCATTTTGAACCTCCAAGAACACTCGAGTCATATTATCAAGAGATTGGCCGTGCTGGCCGAGACGGTTTAGCGGCAGAAGCGTTATTTTTGTATGATGAAAAAGATGTAGAACGCATTACCAAGTATATAGCTGATGGTGATAATGAAGAAAGGGTGAACGTTGAACAACAGCGTTTTCAAGCGTTAAAAGGCTTTATTGAAGCTCAAACCTGCCGTCGACAAGTTGTACTTAATTATTTTGCAGAATTTACCACTAAAAAATGTGGTAACTGTGATATTTGTTTAGATCCACCCACTCAATTTGACGCTACTGAAGCGGCACAAAAAGTCTTATCTTGTGTGTTTCGTATCCAGCAACAAGGTGATATTGAACATGTTGTGCAAGTGCTCAGAGGGGAGTTAACTGAAAAAGTTAGGCAACTGCAGCATGAAAAAGTGTCCACTTTCGCTATCGGTAAAAGTAAAACTCCGGGATATTGGTTTGCTATTATTAGACAATTGATTCATTTGGGATTTTTACAGCAAGATATTTCTCAACAATCTGCGTTATTTTTAACACAAGCATCGCGCTCGGTGTTGAAAGGGGATGAACCCTTAATGTTAGCTTCACCAAGGTTGCAAAAAGCGAGTTATTGGCAACAAGATAAAACCGATAAACGTTATGACCGTGTCTTATTTGTTAAATTAAGAAGTTTGCGTAAAACGATTGCAGATGCAGAGGATATTGCGCCATTCATTGTTTTCAATGATGCAACGTTGTCAGAGCTTGCGCGTATAAAGCCAAAAACATCACAGCAAATGCTAAATATTAATGGTATTGGTGATACAAAACTTGCCCGTTATGGACATGACTTTTTGCAAGTTATTCAACAGCATAATGCTTAAAACAAAAAACGCTCAATTGAGCGTTTTTTAATTTTATTTTTGATGAACCAGGTTCAACAATAATTACTGAGTTTATTTTAAACTAGCGTAATAAGCCGAAATATTTGCGATATCTTCATCACTTAAACCCATAGCCATAGGTCCCATAACAGGATCTTTACGTTTACCCGCTTTAAAGTCTTTCAACTGTTTAGCAAGATAAGCTTCTTTTTGACCAGCAAGGTTTGGGTACATAGGTACCGCAGAGATACCAGCAGCACCATGACAAGCAGCACACATACCAGTTTTTGCTTTACCAGCAGCAGCATCACCAGCAAAAACAGGAGACGCCATCATTAAAGTAGCAGCAACAGCTAAAGTAATTTTTTTCATAAATTATTTCTCTCTTAGTCGTTAGGAATTTTACACTGCATTCAGTATATGAGAAAACAAGGAGGCTGTCGTCGACTATTTTTAGCTAAGCACTCGCAATGTAATCTTCTTTGATTTACCACCGAGTATATTAAGATTATTACCGATTATATTGAGTAAAGTTGGGCATACTATCACTGATATTATTTATTGAAGTGAAAATATCAGCGAGAGAAAAATGTCATCAAGCAAAAAGTATCTTGTTGAGCGATTAAGAACTTAATGTATTATTTTTTTTGTATAAATCGGGTAGTAACAGGCGTGATTTTTTTAAGATACTGCTGGCATTTTCAGCAATATTAAAGGTGTCTACACCAGTAGACAATGTCATTTGAGGTAATCTAATACCAGACTTACTACTAACAAAGCGCAGCTTTTCAACGCCATGTGTTATTTTACTGGCAATTTCTCGAGCACTTTCTTTGTCAATATCAGGTAACAGAATTAAAAATTCATCGCCACCTGAACGTATTGGTAGACCGCTGCCATCAACATAACTACTCACTTTACTGGCTATTTTTGATAAGAGAACATCACTAATTAAATGACCGAATTGCAGATTAACTTCTGAAATTTGATCAACACAGACGACAATTGCGGCAACTTGCCGACTTGGATCTTCTGTTAGCCATAAATCTAAATGCTTAGACATAGCTTTACGATTATAAAGACCGGTAAGTGGATCCATGTAAATTTCTTCACGTACTTCTTTTAATTCAACTTTTAACGCCTGGGTCTTTTTACGGGTAAAAGAAATATGTTCAGCAAATTTTTGTTGGTGTAGTTTAAAGGCTTTAGATGCCTGGCGAATGCTATTTACCGCAACGACTATTTTTTCTTTATCGGCAGATTGTAGATCAGAAATATTGCCGTCTAGCGTGGTAATCAGTTTATTAATACTCTGCGATGATTTTTGGCTGTTTTTTTCAACATGGGTGACAACGTCATCTAGGTCGTCAATGAGTTCATCTCTGAATTTACTTTGGCCTAAAATGAATTGGCGATAGTTTTCTTCAATGAAAAAATCATCAAGCTTTTTACCCGTGGCAAGTTTATTTTCAATGGCAGTATTAAGAAGAATGTTTTTTTTATTAATATATTCGTAGCTAACTGAATAATTAATTGGGCTGACAGGTAAAAACCACCGCTGTAATTGTTTTACGGCCATGTTCATTTTTAGTTCAGCTTGTTTTATGGAATCATGATATTTCATTGTTCCATCTCAATTTGCACACCCAATTAATAATATCAATAGACCATTTTCTAGTATAAACAAGTAAAGTACCACATATATTTTTTGTCTATAAAAAACATATATTTAGTTATATAGTATTTTAAATGAAGGTAATATATGACAGAAAATAATTAAAAATAAGGGAAGGACCGCAAAGTATACCGAAAGCAAACTGTTCAAAATAAAGACAAGCCCCCACTATATCTATACTTGGCAGTTCCGCTATCCTAGGTTTCCCCTTAGACCGGTAACTTTGCGTCTCTAGCTTTCACTAGATTTGCCCTTTTCGAGTTTTAGAAACTCTAAATTCATTATAAGCGTTGAACTATGCTTGTAAACCTTTATTATGAATAATTTGTTGAACCGTAACGAAAACCTATAAGTAATAGATAAATTTATAGGTTATGGCTGATCACTCTACTGATCATTAGATAAAGGATTTTAGTTAATAATGCCCTGTAAACTGTTGTTGATCCTTTGTTTTTTTATAGCTCCTTTATTTTGTTTTGCCAATGATGCTTTAAACGTTGAGCAAAACATTAAAGATGTTGAGCGCTATTTTTTACAAGACGCTGAAAACCTTCCCTACGAAGAGATCATTACACTTTCAAAAAAAATTTTGGGATCTCAAGAAAATTATACCGTCCAAATTCGTGGAAAAACCTTCATCCTTCTTGCTGATGTTGCCAATAATAAGGGTGAAAATAGCGAAGCATTTCATTTTGCGCAAGATGGAATTTCTCTGCAAGGACTTGAACCAGCCATAAAGTTTAATTTATTGCTGAAAGTTGCAGATGGCTATTATTTACAAGAGAAGTATGAACAAACTCAAAATATGGCAACCAATGTTATTTTAATGGCAGATTCTCCACAAGTGCTAAAATATCGTTTAATTGCTTTGAGTTATCGAGCTGTTACCTATGCGTTGCAAAATAAAAACGATTTATCGATGAATGATCTTAATCAAGTTAAGGTGCTGATTTCGGTAAATCCTCAGTATGAGGATCACCTTTGTCTTTTAGAAATTTTAGCAACGGCATATTATTATTTAGGCGATTATCAAACATCGCTAACCATGCAAAATAAGCTATTAACGTTAAAATTTGATTTAGACAAACTGGCTAATATTGACCAAACTTATTTACACTTAGGCCGTGCTTATTTTCAGTTAAATTTATTTGATGATGCTTACAATGCTTTTTGGGAAGCACAAAAACACGGCAAAAATAAAAATGCTCCAATTAGTGCTGCCTATGCTGAATTAGGATTGGCAGAGGTGTTATTAAAGCAGGGAGAATTTAGTGACTCACATAATTGGCTATTATCAGCCAGTGCTACATTTAATGAAAAGAGCTTAAATAAGCCTTATTTAACCTCGTTAATTCTATTAGCAGAGACCTCAAGTCTATTAAACAATAAAGCTGTATACCAACATTACCTTCAATTAGCTGAATTAACTGCTAAACACATAAAGCTATCAAAAAAGCAGGCTAAATTATTACTTTTATTAAGTCATATGTATCAGCAAAACGGTGATTATAAAAATGCGTTAATGGCCCATAAAAATTATCTTGAATTACTTCAACAGTTTCAGAAAAAGGCTGAACCCTCTTTAATTATTGACTCCAGTCAAATGTTAAGTGCAAATGATAAAAGTCGAAATTTAATCCTGAATCTCGCTGAACAGAGTAAGCTACAAACTCAATTCAGTGCAAAATTTATCGCGCAAAAAGAAGTTATATATTTATTGATTGTGATCGTTATTTTATTAGTCATTACGTTGGTTTTTTTTGGGTTAAGACAAAGAACGTTGCGCTTAAATCAAGTATACGATGAAGAGGAACAGCCATTATCTTATTTGGTAACGCCCTCCCAAACGAAAAGAAATTATCAACTGAATTATAAAATGGCGAGGAAATACGACTATCCCTTAGCGATTGGCTACTTATCAGTTGTTAACTGGCAAGAGCTTACCTTTCACTTTAATGATAAAATTATGCTCGAAGTTTCAAAAACATTAGCGACCTTACTTAATGAGTCAAAAGGTGAATTTGATGAAGCGGGTACGATTAACGATGGTGAATATTTACTGATAGGTCCTCACCAAACTCAAGCTGAAATAGCGATTAAGTTAAATAGTTTAGCTAATGCAATTAAACTGAGATTCTTCGCTAATTTAGGTGATTATTCACTTAAAATTGGCTACGCCTATGGCTCACCCACAGCACAAGATATTGACCCTTACATATTTTTATCGCGTTTAAGTGAAACCACTAAAGCGTAGTCAATATTACTTTTTATTTTAATAGGCTTAATATGATTTTTGTATTGTCCATTGCTGCTATTTTTGTAGCTTTGAGTATTTATTTTTATTTTCGAGCAGAAGGTCTGCAACGCGAATTATTTAGTGTGAAAAAAGAGCTCAGTAGTAGTCAGAAAGAAAATAAGTTTTATATAGACTCTATGGCAATAATTGCCAAGCGACACGAAGATTTTGTTAAAAATCGATTACAAATAATTAAAAATTGTCAGGCATTAGAACCTGAGACGATTGAAATTATTTCACCACTGGTTAATAACTATGCCTCGATTTTTATTGAGTGTTTAAAAGGAAAAGGTAAACTGCAGTCAATCACTAAAAAGTGTTATGGAAATTTTGACGGTGACGCTTTTAAAAGGTTCGTGGCGCATGTTGCTAAGCAAGATGCCAGCGTAAGACGAATGTGGTCAAGTAATAATTTGACGGGGTATATTTCTTTAATTGAAGCTTTATTACTGACTAAAACTAAAAAAGATGCCTAATAGGGGCATCTTTTCATGTATCTCTGAAAGTAGGCTAGGTATTTGCCTTTAATCAAGGATGAATAATTAAGGACGAATAATTAAGGACGAATAATTATACTTGGTGTTGAGTCTACTTCACCTTCACCGTTAATGGTTGCTGTTTTACCATTGCATTGTAATATGGCTAAGCTGCCGTTATTGCTATTTCTAATAAAAGATAAGTCGTAACCAAACTGAGTCATGCTACTGGCGGCAAATTTTTGTGCAAGAGAAAGCCTGTCCCATAGCGACTGTTCCTCATTACTACCTTGCCTTCTTTCTAACAATACTTCTCTTTCTAATAGCGCTTCCATTGAGATCTCTTCGTATTTTTAGTCAATAATTTTCTTATTCCCTAGATACTACCTTGCAGCGTATGAATTTTCAACAATTTTAAAATGTCGCTAAAGATATAAATTATAAATATGCTATAGTCAAAATTTTATATCAGTGAGTGCTAAATATTATGAGTCAAGTGTTGGATGATTTATCTTCATTATTAGAATTAGAGGTAATCGAACAAGGAATTTATCGTGGTCAAAGCCAAGATTTAGGCTTTCGTGCGCTGTTTGGTGGTCAAGTAATGGGACAAGCTGTTTCTGCCGCTCAAGAAACAGTTGATTCAGCACGTAATGTTCACTCGCTTCATTCTTATTTTCTACGTCCAGGTGATGCCAGTAAGCCGGTTGTTTATGAAGTCGAAAATATCCGTGATGGTAAAAGTTTTAGCACCCGGCGTGTTAAAGCAATTCAAAACGGTAAAGATATATTCTATATGACGGCCTCTTTTCAACAATATGAAAAAGGCATTGAGCATCAAGATCTTATGCCCGATGTACCCGCACCTGAAGATTTAGCGTCTTACACAGATTTCATTTTCGACAACCAAGATAAAATACCTGAAGAAATTAGAGGTAAATTTTTAGCTGAAAAGCCCATCGAAATGCGTCCTGTTAAACCTTATAATTGGCTGCAACCCGAAAAGACAGCACCTAAGTCTCAGATGTGGATAAAAGCAAACGGCACCTTATCTGATGATTTACGTATTCATACCTATATGCTGGCTTATACTTCTGACTTCTTGTTTTTACCAACGGCTTTATTTCCACATGGCTTGAGTCATTGGCAACCCAATTTACAGATTGCCACTATTGACCATGCCATGTGGTTTCATCGTCCATTTCGTTTTGATGATTGGCTGCTTTACGTTATGGATAGTCCGTCAGCAAGTGGCGGTCGAGGCTTAGTTAAAGGGCAAATTTTTAATCGTCAAGGACAGCTTGTTGCCTCAACGATGCAAGAAGGCGTAGTTCGTCAACGTTAAAGTTGTCGACTTGAGCGACTTTTTTGCCAGTCATAGCCGGTAGGATGCTGAAAAACACGTAAACTGAATACCGGTGCCATAGCGAATAAATGGTCAAAAATATCGGCTTGTATACTCTCATAATTCTTCCAGTTTTGGTCATTACTGAAACAATATATCTCCAGCGGTAAGCCTGAGTCGGTTGCCGCTAATTGCCTGACCATACAAGTCATCTCATCATGTATTTTTTCATGTTTAGCTAAGTAAGCGGTAATATAAGCGCGAAAAGTTCCGACATTGGTTAACTGCCGGCTATTAACATTATCGTTAGATAAATTAGCCGTTTTTAAACTCGTGGTGATTTCATCAGATTTTTGCTGTAAATAATCTTTTAATAAACTAATTTCTTTGAGTTTTTCAATCTCAGCACTTTGATAAAATGAAATACTGTTGATATCAATAATAATGCTACGCTTAATGCGTCGACCACCTGAATTAAGCATGCCTCGCCAATTCTTAAATGAGCCGTTTATTAAGGCGTACGTAGGAACAGTTGTCACTGTATTATCAAAGTTTTTTACTTTAACCGTATTTAAACCAATCTCAATAACATCGCCATCAGCACCATAATTAGGAATTTCAATCCAGTCACCAGGCGCGACCATTTTGTTTGCTGATATTTGAATACTAGCGACTAAACCTTTAATCGTGTCCTGAAATACTAATAATAAAACAGCAGTTAATGCACCTAAACCACTGAGTAAATAAATAGGTGACTTATCTAAAATAAATGAAATAGATAGAATCGTAGCAACCAAATAAATAACCAGTTTTATCACTTGTATCGTTGAGCTTAAGGGTAAGTAGCGGTCACGCGCAGTATTTTGATAAAGACTTCTAATGACGTTTAAAATAGCACTAATAGAACGTGCAATTTGAAAGCTGAGAGCTATTTTTACAAAAACCACTAAAACGGCGCCAAGTAATGCTTGTTCGGGCAGTAAAATAGGCGTTAAAAACAGTAGTACGAATAACGGAATTAAAAAAGCGAAGCGAGAAAAAACATTATGCTCTAATAAAACATCATCCCAAGTATTTTTTGTTCTGCTGACCATTTTGTTAACAAAAGCTAATACCTGATATTTTGCGAGGTAGTAACCCAATGCTGAAATGACAAAAATGAGCATGCAACCAACAAAAATGGTGGCCATCGCTAAATACGCTTCGGCGATACCTTGGTTAGTTAACCATGTGCTAATGAGTTCACTCATTTAAGTTTCCTTTTTCAATTTCAATGTTATTTAGCGGTATTATCATTATTAAACTCGATAAGTTTTTGGTCTTTATCAAGCCATAATTGATTAACCCACTTTTGAAATTTTATTTTAAAATGTCGATCGCGCACATAGTCGCCAACAAGATCATCCCCAATGTTTGAAACCTCTACATCGACATTTACCTGTTTAATTTTTCCCGCTAAAAAATCACTAAAAGTAGGGATCCCCTCTGGGTAATGAATGGTAACATTGACTATTTTATGCAAGTTGCCACCCATGGCTTCTAGCACAAAACCTATGCCACCAGCTTTAGGTTTAAGTAGATGTTTAAACGTGGAATTTTGCTTATCGTGCTTTTCGTTAGTGAAGCGTGTTCCTTCTATAAAGTTCATTATACTGACGGGTTTATGCTTGAATTTAGCACAAGCTTTACGTGTGGTTTCAACGTCTTTGCCTTTTAAATGAGGGTTCTTTTTAATGAAAGATTGGCTATAACGCTTCATAAATGGAAAGTCGAGGGCCCACCAAGCCAAGCCTAAAAAAGGCACAAAAATAAGTTCTTTTTTTAAGAAGAATTTCAAAAAAGGAATTTTGCGATGCATTACTCGCTGCAAGATAACAATATCAACCCAGCTTTGGTGATTACAGACTACCAAATACCATTCTTTCATGGTTAGTTGATCTAAGCCGGTTACCTTAATTTCTGTTTTATTAAAGAGCTTTTGAATAAAGGTGTTAACACCCACCCAATTGCTTGCCATTTGATCTAATAAATAGCTGAATATTTTTTTAGCAAAGGTTAAGGGAATAATAGCCTTACAAAATGAAAATATAATAATAGGTATTAACCAGAAAAGCGTATTAACGGTATAAATTGTTAGCGAAATAATATGAATAAGTAGCGGAGGTAAAAAATTCAACATGGAATACTTGCTCAATATAACAAAAATAAATAGATGTCCGATCATAATCTGATTTGAAGTAATTTTCAGCAAAAACAGTGAAATAAATTAATCACGATTAACAACCGTTTGAAAACGATTATTCATCAAGTTGTTGAAATGAGTGAAAGTTAACGAGGCTTAATGTTAATAATTAGCAGAGAAAGGCGTTTTAGGCGTCTATTATTGATATTTTAGAATGAGGTAAAAAACACCATCTTGTTATTTCAAGTTAAGTAACTCGCCATTTCTTAAGTTTTAATGGATATAAATACCGAATTAATTCGATATAAGAAGTCAACAGCCTAAAAAGGATAAACTCATCTATATTATGGCAAAAAGTTGATTGCAAATTACCTGCATATCGAGGCATGCTAGGGGCTGGATCATAGGGGAACAACAATGAATTTTAATCGTGCGGTAATTAAAGTAGGCAGTGCTTTAGTTGCACCAGACAATAAGGGCTGTAGTGGTAAGTATATTCTTGCTATTGCTCGTTTTATTACCGAATGCCAACAGGCAGGTAAAGAAATTATTATCGTTTCATCTGGCAGTGTTGCTGCAGGACGACAATTAATTAAGCACGGCTCTCCCGTACCCTCTATTCCCACTAAACAAGCGATGGCATCTGTTGGGCAAATGAAAATGATGGCGAATTGGCAGCGATTTTTTGATGTTCCTTGTAGTCAGTTACTCATTACCCATGGAGATTTAAAAGATCGCCAGCGCTACATCAATATTAAAAACACCCTACGCATTTTATTGGAAAATGGTGTTATCCCTATTGTTAATGAAAATGACACGGTCGCGACCGATGAATTGAAAGTCGGTGATAACGATAATTTAGCCGCCTTAGTCGCTTTAGTGAGTGAGGCTGACTGCTTATTCATCTTAAGCGATATCGACGGTGTTTATGACCAAGACCCGCGTGAAAACCCTAAGGCAAGGTTACTCCCTGAAATTCACGAAATTACCGCTGAAATTCATGCCATGGCTGGAACAACAAATAACGTTATTGCCACCGGTGGTATGAAAACAAAAATTCAGGCCGCCGAAAAAGCGGTTGAAAATGGCATAGAGACTTATATTTTAAATGGTAGTCGTAGTGAAGTTTTTCAACAGATATTAAAAGGTGAAAACCCAGGTACACATTTTAGTGCCAAACAAGCGGCGACCAAAGCACGCAAACACTGGTTAAAACATACCTTAAAAAGCAGCGGAAAAGTACATCTTGATGCCGGTGCAGTGCATGCTGTGGTTAATGAAGGAGCTTCGCTATTACCCTCAGGTGTCAGTCAAGTTGACGGTGATTTTGTCGCTGGAGAGTCTGTTGATATTATTGACGCGCATTCTAAAAATTTGATTGCTAAAGGTATTTGCCAATACAGTCAACGAGATTTATTGCGTATTATGGGGTGTAATAGTGAACAGATAATCACTTTATTAGGCTGTTGTCCCAGTAAAGTGATTATTCATCGTGATGATATGGTTGTTTTATAAGGCTAGGTAACGGGGTAATTAACTGAGGCTCTAGCGGCCAAACTGTTTACTTTGTGTTGGCTTTTGCTTAGTCACTCTTAATTTTAGACGTTCAGGCCATTGACCACTATGGTCACGTAAGCAAGACTCTTCACTATCTAAATGGACATTGTGGCGAACGTTTTTTAAGACAATACCCACTTTGAGTAACTGCTTTTGAATGACATCACGCAAGTGATCATCAACTTTTTGTTCTTTCGCTGCAATCACTTCTGCATCGATATCGAAAATACAGGTCACCACTAAACTTGCGGGAAAATTAGTGTAATTAGCGCGGTGGGTTAGCCAACAGAAACCATCAACTTCGTTAGTGAAGTCTTCGCAGGCTAATTTAAGTGCTTTACAAACATTATTATCGATTTTTTGCGTGGTTTTATTGAGTTTCATTATTTATATTCAGCAATGGCTATTAAAGATGATTTTTTCATTAAATGAGTATTATTGATAGTAAATCAGCAATGTTTTTAGTGGCGAGGTGTTAAATAAGGTTTAGCGGTTATCGGCAAGAGCGAGTTAAATTATAATGATAACTTAACGTTAAATGTCGAAGTCCGTTTTAAGAAGGTGTCACTTTTAAGGTATCAGTGAGTTTTTGTCGATAAGGGTGACTTAAGCTAATGATAAGCACCTCCATTATCTTCGGAGGTACTGTTAAAGCCAATAGATGTGGCTTTATGCTGCTATATAAGAACAGCAATAATCAGCTAACGCTTTTACTTTGATATCAAATTTAGCATCGGCGTCGACATAAAAGTGTCCACCTGCAGAAATGCTTTGCCATTGCGTCTCGTTAGGTAATAATATTTCAACCTCACCAGCGATAATTTCCATCAATTCTTTTTCTGCCGTAGCAAAGGTATACTCACCAGGCATCATAATGCCTAAGGTTACTACTGAACCATCTGCTAGCGTTACTTTTCTGCTAGTTACGTTGCCGTCAAAATAAACATTAGCGGCCTTGGTCAGTGTTACATTCTTTAATTCTGTCATGATAATTTTCCTCTTTGATATAAAATAAAGCGCTGCAGTGTAGCACTTGCTGGCCAGAAAATAATACCATTAGACTCTCTGGCCTAAGTGTTTACCTTTAGTGACCTACAACGCTCGTTTTATTTTATTTTATTGATTCGACTCTACAATGCGTTTCATATCTGTCATGTAGCCACGTAATTTTTTACCTACGCTTTCGACACCATGGCTGCGAATTGCTTCGTTAACTTCAATCAAGCGTACGTTATCAACGCCATTTGAGCTTTCCTTTAAGCCTTCACCTAATTCTTCAAGTGACAATTTGCTGACGAAATCACTAAGTAAAGGTTGTGCAGCATGGGTAAATAAATAGTTACCGTATTCAGCGGTATCTGAAATGACTACGTTCATTTCGTACAATTTGTTACGGGCAATACAGTTAGCAATTAACGGTGTTTCGTGTAATGACTCATAATACGCTGACTCCTCAATGATACCCGCAGCAACCATAGCTTCAAAGGCTAGTTCAACACCGGCTTTTACCATAGCTACCACAAAGATGCCTTTGTCGTAGTATTCTTGTTCGGTAATTTCAATGTCGCAATCAGCTGCTTTTTCAAAAGAAGACTCAGCTGTTTCTTCACGCCATTTTAATAAGTTCACATCATCATTTGCCCAATCTTCCATCATAGTGGCAGAGAAGCGACCTTCGATAATATCGTCCATATGTTTTTCAAATAACGGACGTAAGATGACTTTTAATGCTTCAGACATATCAAACGCTTTAACTTTAGCAGGGTTTGATAAACGGTCCATCATATTGGTAATACCGCCATGCTTTAAGCCTTCCGTTGTTGTTTCAATGCCGTATTGTAATAGCTTACGTGCATACGCAGCATCCATACCTTGCGCAACTAACTGCTTATGGCCAAGTACTGCTGCGGTTTGCAACATGCCACATAAAATAGTTTGCTCGCCCATTAAGTCAGACTTCACTTCAGCAATAAATGATGATTCAAGTACGCCGGCACGATCGCCACCAGTAGCTGATGCGTAAGCCTTAGCTATTGCTAAGCCGTTACCTTGTGGATCATTCTCAGGGTGAACAGCAATTAAAGTAGGTACACCAAAACCACGTTTGTATTCTTCACGTACTTCAGTACCCGGACATTTAGGGGCAACCATGACTACAGTAATATCTTCACGAATTTTCATACCTTCTTCAACGATATTAAAACCGTGTGAGTAGGCTAAAGTTGAACCCTGTTTCATATGAGGCATAACAGCAGTAACAGCAGAGGTATGTTGCTTGTCTGGTGTTAAATTAAGCACTAAGTCAGCTTGTGGTATTAATTCTGCGTAAGTACCTACGGTAAAACCGTTCTCTGTCGCCCATTGCCAAGATTGACGTTTTGATGAAATGGCAGCTTCGCGTAATGCGTAAGAGATATTTAAACCCGAATCACGCATGTTCAAACCTTGGTTTAGCCCTTGCGCGCCACAACCGACAATGACAATATTCCAGTCTTTAATAAAATTACAGCCATCGCTGAATTCTTCACGCTGCATAAAACGACATTTGCCTAACTGACCTAATTTTTCGCGTAAACTTAAGGTGTTAAAATAATTGCTCATTGGGTTATCCTTTTGTCTCAAATCGACTCAACGTAATGCTGGCGATGTGATTATTTAATGGCTTTATCGGTCTTTCCGACGATGGAGTTATCATAGCGCAAGATTAATGTTGCTTAAAATGATATATTCGCAAGGTGGTGTTGCATAAAGTGCAATGAT
Organism: Colwellia sp. BRX8-4; assembly: GCF_014077345.1. NCBI lineage: Bacteria > Pseudomonadati > Pseudomonadota > Gammaproteobacteria > Alteromonadales > Colwelliaceae > Colwellia > Colwellia sp. BRX8-4. The sequence goes on along the minus strand of NZ_JACGVS010000001.1, from coordinate 279,941 downwards.
TGGTGGGTAAAATGTTGTCAATGAATGGTAAGAGTAAATAATGGATCTTAAATCGTTAAAAATGTTTGTGCATTTAACCCACAGTCTTCATTTTGGGAAAACCGCTGAAGCGCACCATGTCAGTACTTCTACCTTAAGTCGAATTATTCAAAGGCTGGAAGATCAGTTAGGTTGTTTGCTATTACATCGTGATAATCGTTCAGTCGTGCTAACTGAGGCAGGCATGTTATTTTATAAATATGCCGAACAGCAACTTGAACAATGGCAATTATTGCAATTGTCGCTCGACCAAAAGCAGGCTGAACTACAGGGTAAACTTCACATTTATTGTTCTGTTACTGCCGCTTATAGTCATTTACCACCGCTATTGGAACGCTTTCGCCAACAACACCCGCTAGTTGAAATTGTATTAACGACCGGTGATGCTGCTGATGCCTTTGACCAAGTACAGCAAAAGTTGGTAGATTTTGCTTTTGGTGTAAAACCTGAAAGCTTATCAAGAATGTTTTATTTTCAGCATATTGCTACTGTGCCGTTGGCCGTTATTGCACCAACGATGGCTTGTCGAGTTCAGCAACAATTACAAGACGAAACAATTATTTGGTCTGAAGTACCGATTATTTTAGCTGAGCATGGTGCGGCGCGTAAGCGTTTTGAACTTTGGTATCGTAAAAAGCAACAAGGTAAACCCAATATTTATGCAACAGTTTCGGGTCATGAAGCGCTTGTTAGCATGGTTGCTTTAGGTTGTGGTGTCGGCATGGCCCCAAAAGTTGTTGTTGAAAATAGCCCGGTAAAAGACCGGGTGCAATATTTACAAAATGTTGGCGACATTGAGCCGTTCGACCTCGGCATTTGTTGTTTAAACCAAAGTCGAGAACAAACCTTAGTCAAAGCCTTCTTTGAGGCAATTAAATAGTCTCAGCAACCGCTTTATCGCAAGAGAATAGCCATTGTTATTGGCTAGAAGGCTTTTTGATAAGATGCTAATGCCAGATATATTCAATATGACGACTTTAATCTTATTAATTGTGATGTCCGGTTAAAAAGAAACAGCATCGGTTAGGTGTCTCAGTAATCGGTCCATTGCGCGATAAGACAGCGCTTCAATGATATGTTCATGTTGAATATCTTCAATACTATTCATGTCTGCCAAGGTGCGCGCTATCTTTAATATTTTATGGTGGGCGCGGGTAGACAAACCAAGTTTTTCAACGGCAAGCTCTAAAAACTCATGCTCATCAGTACTCAGTTTGCAAAATATCCGTGTTTCAGCACTCCCTAAGTGAGCATTTGCTTTCCCTTGCCGCTGTAATTGTAATTCTCTACACAGCGCAACCCTTTTCTGTATTTGCGCAGAACTTTCATTGTTATGATCATCCTTTGCCCACATACCCTTGGGTAAACGGGTCACCTCAATTTGAATGTCAATTCGGTCAAGAAAAGGCCCCGATAGGCGATTTAAATAACGTAGCACTTGTTCGGGTGTGCTGCGGTTATCATTGTAAAATCCGGTTGGGCTAGGATTCATCGCAGCTACTAATTGAAATTTTGCTGGAAAGGTTTGTTTGTACATTGCTCTAGAAATGGTAACTTCGGCTGATTCCATGGGTTCACGTAAAACATCGAGCACTTTACGAGCAAATTCTGGTAATTCATCCAGAAATAATACGCCATTATGCGCTAATGAAATCTCTCCCGCTTGTGGTTGGCTGCCACCACCAACCAGTGCCGCAGAAGAAGCCGTATGATGGGGAGCGCGAAAGGGGCGAGTTAACCAAGATTTATGATTGATTTTTTGATGGCTAATCGAAGCGATAGCTGCTGCCTCTAACGCTTCACTTTCGCTCATTGGTGGTAATATTCCAGGTAAACGGCTGGCTAGCATGGTTTTGCCCGTACCAGGTGGCCCAATAAAAAGTAGGTTGTGCGCGCCACAAGCGGAGATTTCTAGAGCTCTTTTTGCCAGTGGTTGGCCAATAACATCAGCAATGTCTTTGCTGGTAGGCACTTGATAATGCTCTACTGCTTTTGCAGACACCAAAGGTAGCGAGCGTTGCTTTAAAAAATGTGGGTATAATTGACTTAAATGTTCTATTGATAAAATATTGGCCTGCTTAACCCAACTCGCTTGCTCAGCATTTTGTTTAGGAATAACTAAGGTTCTTTTAGCGTTAGCGCAAGCAATTGCCATTGGAATTTCACCAATAATTTCACGTAATTCACCAGAAAGCGCAAGTTCGCCAGCAAACTCATATTGGCTTAAATCTGTATTAGGCAGTTGCTTACTGGCAACCAAAATACCAAGCGCTATCGGTAAGTCGAAGCGACCTCCTTCTTTAGGTAAATCAGCGGGTGCTAGATTTATGGTAATTCGCTTTGCTGGGAACTGATAACCACAATTGATGATAGCACTGCGCACCCGATCTTTTGATTCACGTACCGAGGTTTCTGGTAAACCGACAATATTAAATACCGGCAGTCCATTGGCTAAATGCACTTCGACAGTGACAAGGGGAGATTCAAGCCCAACCCGGGCTCTGCTATAAATACAAGCTAAGCTCATAAAAATCCATTTAGTTAGCATCCTGTAAGTTAAGTTTAGGCAGGATTTATCTAAAGTGCTAACGCATCATATAACTAAATTATTTATTTCAATTAAAAAACGCTAGTAAAAAAACTTGCACTTAATATTAGAGCTATGGTACTAATTTAAATAGGCAGCGCAATAGCCAACAAATTTAAAAGTTTTTCATTTTGTTTTTATAAAGAATCAAGGTAATTGAATAAACATGCAAAAATTTAGTTCAGTGATTATTAACATTCTCGTCGTGGTGATTATTAAATCATCGCGAGGTTGTTTGTTGAGCTAAGAAAAACTAAAGCAAAAAACAAACCCTCGCTCCGAAAGGAACGGGGGTTTTTTTATAGATAAAGATGAAAATAATGATGGTCAGTTTTAATATCAATATTTTATATCAATAAATCATACCAACTCAGCGCAAAGGAGAAAGCTCAAACTAACGGTTATGCAAAATGTATTCAGTTGGGTGGGTTAAAAAAAAGATGACAAGTGAAAAGAAACAAACAGGCGGTTCATTACTTTTTGACGTACTTCAGCAACACGGTGTTGAGCATGTTTTTGGTTATCCTGGTGGCGCTATAATGCCAATTTATGATGCACTTACCGACAGTGACATCCAACACTTCTTGTGTCGTCATGAGCAAGGTGCGGCATTTTCAGCAGTAGGTTATGCAAGAGCATCCGGTAAAGTAGGGGTTTGTTTTGCGACTTCTGGACCGGGGGCAACTAATTTAATTACTGGCCTTGCTGACGCCCTTGCCGATTCAATTCCTATTGTTGCCATAACTGGACAAGTTGCTACTTCGGTGATGGGCTCTGATGCTTTTCAGGAAATCGATATTTTTGGTTTATCACTCGCCTGTACTAAGCATTCTTTTCAGGTAACAGATATTAATGATCTTGAAAAAGTTTTACATCAAGCCTTTGCTATAGCATTGGAAGGGAGACAAGGTCCTGTTCTTGTCGATATCCCAAAAGACATTCAAATTGCGCATGTGGTTAGCCAAGGCAGTGTAGTTTCAACCTTGAAAAATAAAGTTAATTTACCACCGGCTAATGTTGGTTCTGCAATCGCTATGCTTTGTCATGCAAAACAGCCTGTTTTGTATGTGGGTGGCGGTGTAGGTATGGCAAACGCGGTCGATGAATTACGCGATTTTATTGATATTACCCATATACCGAGTGTTTCAACATTAAAAGGTTTAGGTGCTATTTCGCCTAATAATGAAAACTATCTTGGCATGTTAGGCATGCACGGCACTAAAGCGGCAAACTTAGCGGTACAAGAAAGTGATTTATTGGTGGTTGTTGGTGCACGTTTTGATGACCGAGTTACTGGGAAATTAACTGAGTTTGCGCCCCATGCGAAAGTTATTCATTTTGATATAGATACAGCCGAGATTAATAAACGCCGAGCCGCTGATTCAGCGATCTTAGGTGATTTAAAAACTAATCTACCTGCCTTATCGATTCCTTTAGAAATCAAAAGTTGGCAACAAAAATGTCAGCAAATGAAAGCTGATTTTTCTTGGGATTATAATCATCCTGGCAGCACTATTTTTGCACCAGCGGTACTTAAAGAGTTGAGCGATAAAATGCCGCTAAACAGCTGTGTTACCACTGATGTTGGTCAACATCAAATGTGGGCGGCACAGCATATGTCATTTGATCACCCTAGTAACTTTTTAACCAGTGCTGGAATGGGCACCATGGGCTTTGGCTTACCGGCTGCGATCGGTGCACAAGTTAGCCGACCAACAGATTGTATTATTACTGTTTCAGGCGATGGCTCTATCATGATGAATGTGCAAGAACTCTCAACAATAAAGCGTTTTCAGTTACCGGTAAAAATTGTCCTCATTGATAATGCCAAATTAGGTATGGTCCGCCAATGGCAAGATTTATTTTTTGATGGACGTTTAAGTGAAACTGATCTTTCTGATAACCCTGATTTTGTCATGCTTGCAAATGCATTTGACATTAAAGCTAAACAGATAAGCTCTAAGGCAGAGGTTTCTGAGGCGATTGAAGAGATGTTAGCGCATAACGGGCCTTATCTTTTACAAGTTAAAATAGATGCCGCAGATAATGTTTGGCCACTAGTTCCACCCAATACAGCCAATGATAAAATGATGGAGAGTACTTAAGATGAACCACTATCAATTACGTATAAAGGCTGATGATAAGCAAGTGGTGTTAGAGCGTATTTTACAAGTCACCCGCTACCGAGGCTTCCTAATCGAAGGCATTAAGGCGCGAGTTAATACCGGTACAAATATCGGCACTATAGAATTAATGGTGCGAAGTGAGCGACCTATTTCACTTTTAGTTGATCAAATTAATAAACTGATTGATATCAAAGACGTCAAGGTAGACAAAAATACCACGAAGTAATGTCGCTCATAACCAGTTATAATAATTGCGCAACAAGCACCCATAAAAATTCAGAGTTGGTTGGGTAACTAAACTACAGCTAACTCGTTAAAAATATTATAAATTAGGAAGAAAAATGGCTAAAGTAAATGCAGAACTAATTTGGTTTAATGGTGAACTCATGCCTTGGAAAAATGCTACCGTGCATGTAATGAGTCACGCTTTGCATTATGGTTCCTCGGTATTTGAAGGTATCCGTGCTTATGATACTCATAAAGGTACGTGTATTTTTCGTTTAGAAGAACATATTAAACGTTTATTTGATTCAGCAAAAATCTATCGAATGAATATCCCTTTTACCCAAGAAGAAATTGTTCAAGCCTGTAAAGATGCCGTTGCTGAAAATGGTTTAGCTTCCGCTTACTTACGTCCGTTGGCTTTTTTGGGTGATATCGGTATGGGGTTACGTCCACCTATTGATGCAAAAGCTGATGTAATGATTGCTGCATTTAGTTGGGAAGCTTACCTAGGCGCTGATGCTATTGAGAATGGTGTAGAAGTTGGAGTGTCAAGTTGGAATCGATTAGCACCTAACACTATGCCAACAGCAGCAAAAGCCGGTGGTAATTACCTTTCATCACAACTGATTTCAGCTGAAGCTGCTCGTCATGGTTATGCTGAAGGTGTCGCACTTGATATCAATAATATGGTTAGTGAAGGAGCCGGTCAAAACTTATTTTTGATCCGCAAAGGTATTCTTTATACCCCTCCTGGAACGGCTTCGATTTTACAAGGTTTAACCCGCGATACTGTGTTTTTCCTTGCAGAACAATTGGGTTATGAAGTACGTGAAGAGCCAATTTCTCGTGAGTCATTGTACTTAGTTGATGAGTTCTTTATGTGTGGCACAGCAACGGAAGTTGTACCGGTAAAATCAGTGGACGGAATGCTCGTCGGTAATGGTACCCGTGGACCGATCACTAAAGCTATTCAAGAAGCATTTTTTGGTATTTTCAACGGAACGACTACTGTTCCAGATAATTGGTTAGATCCCGTTAAATAGCGGTAATAAAAGCAACTCGTTGTCATTATCACTTTATCGGCATCGGCAATACTCGCTTATCGCGTTAAGCCCGTTACGCCTTCTTTGCTAAAGTGGCAAATGTTGAAGAGTTGCTATAACCGTAAACTATAAATAAAACCGATAAGGTTTTATTTTAAGAGCTTCTTGGAACAGTAGCTTTCAAAATAAAATTTTTCACAATATTAATTCACATTATCAATTGGAATGTAAATATCATGCCTAAATTAAGATCTGCAACTTCTACTCAAGGCCGTAATATGGCTGGGGCTCGTGCTTTATGGCGCGCAACAGGAATGACGGATAATGATTTTGGCAAACCAATTATTGCGGTTGTTAACTCCTTTACTCAGTTTGTACCCGGTCATGTACATTTAAAAGATATGGGGCAGCTTGTTGCTGGCGCTATTGAAAAAGCGGGTGGTGTCGCTAAAGAATTTAATACCATTGCGGTTGATGACGGCATTGCCATGGGTCACAGCGGTATGCTTTACAGCTTACCTTCGCGTGATTTAATTGCCGACTCGGTTGAATATATGGTTAATGCGCATTGTGCCGATGCTATGGTCTGTATTTCAAACTGTGACAAAATCACGCCGGGCATGTTAATGGCGGCTATGCGCTTAAATATTCCAGTGATTTTTGTTTCCGGTGGTCCAATGGAAGCCGGTAAAACTAAGCTTTCTAACCAAATTATCAAACTTGACCTTGTTGATGCGATGATCCAAGGTGCTGACCCAAAAGTCTCTGATGCGCAAAGTGACCAAGTTGAACGTTCGGCTTGTCCTACTTGTGGCTCTTGTTCGGGTATGTTTACCGCAAATTCAATGAACTGTTTAGCAGAAGCGTTAGGTTTAGCACAACCGGGTAACGGTTCAATGCTTGCAACCCATGCTGACCGTGAACAACTGTTCTTAAACGCGGGTAAAGAAATTGTTAAATTAACTAAGCGCTACTATCAAGAAAATGACGAGTCGGCGTTGCCTCGTAATATTGCTAACAAAGCGGCGTTCGAAAATGCCACTTGTTTAGATATTGCTATGGGTGGTTCAACAAATACCGTATTGCATTTAATCGCCGCTGCGCAAGAAGCTGATATTGATTTCACTATGAAAGATATGGATCGCTTATCAAGAATTGTCCCGCAGTTATGTAAAGTTGCTCCTTCTACACCTAAATACCATATGGAAGATGTACATCGCGCCGGTGGTGTCATTGCAATTTTAGGTGAATTAGCTCGTGCTAATTTATTAACCATGGACATCAAAAACGTACTGGGTTTAACACTTGATGAAATGCTAGAAAAATATGATATAACGTTAACTAAAGACCAAAGCGTGATCGACTTTTTCCGTGCAGGCCCCGCAGGCATTCGTACCACTAAAGCTTTTAGTCAAGATTGTCGTTGGGATACTGTTGATGACGATCGTGAAAACGGCTGTATACGTTCACTTGAACACGCGTATTCATTAGAGGGTGGCTTAGCGGTATTAGCCGGTAATATTGCCCCTGATGGTTGTGTTGTTAAAACGGCGGGTGTATCAGATGATAATTTAGTCTTTACCGGTCCAGCTCATGTTTTTGAAAGCCAAGATGATGCGGTTTCAGGTATTTTAGCGGGCAAGGTTGTTGCTGGCGAAGTGGTTGTTATTCGTTACGAAGGCCCTAAAGGGGGTCCTGGTATGCAAGAAATGCTTTACCCAACCACTTACTTAAAATCTATGGGGTTAGGTAAAGAATGTGCCTTATTAACCGATGGCCGTTTCTCTGGTGGCACTTCTGGTTTATCTATTGGCCATGTTTCTCCTGAAGCTGGCAGTGGCGGTATGATTGCCTTAGTTGAACAAGGTGACATTATTCATATCGATATTCCTAATCGCGATATTACATTAAACGTCAGCGAAGCAGTTTTAGCTGAACGTCGCACTAACATGGAAGCAAAAGGCAAGGATGCTTGGAAACCACTTAACCGTGTACGCCCAATTAGCTATGCCTTGAAAAATTACGCGATGTTAGCAACAAGTGCTGACAAAGGTGCAGTACGTAACCGTGATTTACTTGACGGTTTAGTTGGGGCGTAAGGTGAATTTCTTGATGACCTTTTGGATTAAATATAATGACTGAAGCTGAACAGCAAGCTTTAGTGCTTGCGAAAGAAACTCAAGAACAAGGGCTCGACTATTTACGAAGAATTCTATTGGCACCCGTTTATGATGTTGCTATAGAAAGTGAATTAACATCATTAACTAAGTTGTCATCACGTTTAGGCAATCAAATTTTCCTTAAACGTGAAGACCAGCAACCGGTTCATTCTTTTAAGATCCGTGGTGCTTATAATAAGCTTGTTAATTTAACTGAAGAGCAGTGTATTCATGGGGTGATTGCCGCTTCTGCCGGTAATCATGCTCAGGGCTTGGCACTTGCAGCAAATAAGCTCGGTATTAAAGCCACGATTGTTATGCCAATAACAACACCTGATATAAAAGTTGATAATGTACGTCGTTTTGGCGCCGAAGTGCGTTTAGTCGGTAAAAGTTTCAATGAAGCGCAAGTTGCTTCATTAGATTTTGCCCGAGATGAAAATAAAACAATAGTTCCTCCTTTTGATGATATCGATATTATCGCTGGACAAGGCACGGTTGCCAAAGAACTTTTACAGCAGCACCCAAAAATTGACGTTGTTTTTGTTCCAGTCGGTGGTGGCGGTTTACTAGCAGGTATGTCGGTTTACTTAAAGCAACTACGACCCAATATAAAAGTCATCGGTGTTGAAGCAGAAGACTCTGCTTGCTTGAAAGCCGCGATGGAAGCCGGTAAACCGGTCGACTTAGAACAAGTGGGGCTGTTTGCTGACGGGGTTGCCGTAAAGAGGATTGGTGAAAACACCTTCAATGTCATTAAACATTATTGCGATGACGTGATCACGGTAACAACCGATGAAATTTGTACTTCTATCAAAGACATCTTTGAACAGACGCGCGTGATTTCAGAACCTGCTGGCGCATTGTCATTGGCGGGCTTACAGAAGTATTGTAAAACCAGCGCTGGAGATGAAGCATTAGTTGCTATTCTGTCTGGCGCTAATATGAATTTTCACACGTTACGATATATTTCAGAGCGATGTGAATTAGGTGAGCAAAAAGAAGCGGTGCTCGCAGTAAAAATTCCAGAAAAGAAAGGTAGTTTTAGAACCTTCTGTCATGCCTTAGATGGACGAGTGATCACTGAGTTTAATTACCGTTATGCAACAAAAGCCGATGGCAGCCATAAAAGTGCTAATATTTTTGTAGGTGTTAGAACCAGTGGTGAAGATGATCGAAATCACTTACTGTCACAGTTAACTAAAAGAGATTATCGAGCAACAGATCTTACTGATAACGAATTAGCTAAACTTCATGTCCGCTATATGATTGGTGGCCAAAACTCTTCACCAACGCCAGAGCGTATTTTTCGTTTTCAGTTTCCTGAATATCCAGGTGCATTGGAAAAGTTCTTAGATACCTTAGGTGAGCATTGGAATATTACTTTATTTCATTACCGTAATCATGGTGCGGCTTTCGGGCAAGTATTAGCTGGCTTTGAAGTGAAGAATGATGACCAGCTTGCCTTTTTTAATCATCTAAAAGATTTAGGTTATGAGTGGCAAGAAGAAACCGAAAATAAAGCCTATCAAGCATTTTTAAATTAAATCGAGCGATTATTTAAATAACCTTTACTGATCATATACTAAAGCCACTTTAATTGAAGTGGCTTCTTATATTTTATACTTTTCAATTGCAGAAAAATTAGTTTATTCTATATCCATAAAAACTATATGGACAATTCATGATGCAAGTAAGCCAAGAAGATGAATCGGTAATACCTCCCTCTAAGTTAAAACCCTTGGATAAACATAAACGTGTTGATGCCTTAGATATTTTACGCGGCCTAGCTCTCGTTGGTATTTTATTGATGAATATTGAATGGTTTAACCGTGCAATTATTTCTTTAGGTGGACACGATACAACATTAACTGGTATTGACCATGCAATTGGTTGGTTAATTCGTTGTTTTGTTGAAGGTAAATTTTATAAATTATTTGCTCTTATCTTTGGAATGGGCTTTGCTGTTATGTTGTTACGTGCCAAAGATGCAGGTCGCCCCTTTGGTGCTTGGTTTGTTCGTCGCATGTTGGTATTGCTGCTCATCGGTATAGCCCATATGATTTTTTTATGGGGCGGTGATATTTTACACCAGTACGCTATCGCGGGTTTAATCCTATTAGCTTGGGTTACCTATAAAAAAACAGAAGACCCAAAAGCTTATTTAAAATTAGCCTTAATGTGGCTAATGATCCCTCTTTTTCTGGTGAGTTTTTTGGGTTCTATATTGGGCATGGTTTTTAACGAGTCTAAGTATCAAGAAATATGGCAAAACGACCTTGATATATATACAGCAGTTGAACAGCAATTACTGACAAATACTGATGTTATATTAGAAAAGAACGATGCTATTGATAGTGAAGAATCTAGTGCTGAAGAAGCTATACTTACCGATGAAGAACTTAGAGAAATCACTATTGCTGAAACTATTGAGCAACGTAAAGCATTACAGGCGGATATTGCTGAAGAAGATAGTGCCTTTATGCAAAATAGTTATTGGCAAGCTACAGAATACCGGCTTGGCTTTCTGGGATTTATGTTGATGTTCACGCCTATTATGTCGTTGTTCGTTTTAATACCAATATTTATCTTAGGTTTTTGGCTGGTGGTGACAGAAAAAATAACCAAACACCAAGAGCATCATAAATTTTTTAGTCTCTTGGCTAAAGTCGGTTTATGCGTTGGTATTCCATTAAATGTTGCTAGCATCTTAATTATTCAACACCCTGCCGCAGCTATTTCAGTCGTGCTGCAAGGTGTTGGGCAAACACTTTTTTATATCGGCCAATATTTACTCTCGGCAGGATATTTAGGTCTTGTTGTTTGTGCGTTAAACAAACAAAAGTGGCAGCAGTTTTTTGTCGCATTTTCACCCATGGGGCAAATGGCATTAACCAATTATTTAATGCACTCAGTTATTTTAACGAGTATCTTTTATGGTTATGCGGGAGGGCAATACGGTGAGATATCAAGAGCACCGCAAATGCTTATTGTTATAGCCATTATAGTGACTCAAATAATATTATCTAAATGGTGGTTAAACCGCTACCGCTTTGGTCCCATGGAATGGTTATGGCGTAGCCTAACCTATAAACAAATGCAGCCAATGAAGTTGTAACCTGCGGTAGATTTAAGCGATTTTACCTTTAAAAGTTAACAAGCAGCCATTGGCTGCTTGTTGCATAAAGAATATAGATTAACTTGTTTTATTGTTTACTTTAATGACGAAAATTCTCTTTGTTTAGCAGAAGCAGTTAAGCAAAGAAGAGCCACCGGGTAATATAAGTTTACTTAGTGAAACTCTCAGGTATAGTAATTTATAATTAAGTTTTACTAATGCGAGTGAGTTTTATATGACCCAAAAAAGATTGCTCGTTGTTGAGGACAGTAAATCAATTGCGCTAGTTATTGAAAAAATTGCTGTTTCCTTAGGATATTCCGTGACCATCGCTCACACCTTTGCTCATGTTAAAGTGTTGCTCGCCCAAGAGCATAGTTTTTTCTTAGCGACGCTTGATTATGGTTTACCTGATGCGCCTAATGGTGAAGTTGTGCCCTATATTGTTCAGCACAATATTCCCAGTATTATCATGACGGGCCGAATTGATGACACTACGCATAAGAAATTACTTAACCAACCCATTATTGATTACATTACAAAAACGAATGCTCAGGCTTATCATTACTTACTTCGAATCCTTCATGGTCAACTTCATAACCCAAAAATTGGTGTTTTAGTCGTTGATGATTCTTTAGCCTCAAGAAATCATGTTTGTCAGTTACTTAAACGAAGAAACTTTACAGTTTATGATGTTGAAGATGGTACCAAAGCAATTAAAAAGCTTGAGGAGCAACCAGATATAAAAATTGTGATCCTTGAGCAAGATTTAACCGGGGTGAGTGGCTTAGAATTAGTGCATAAAATTAGAGCCAAACACCCGATTAATGAGTTAATCATTATAGCGGTAGCGAGCTCAGAAAAGAGTTTTCAATCAGCACGATTCATTAAAAATGGTGCCGATGATTTTCTACGAAAACCTTTTTGTCCCGAAGAATTCTATTGCCGCGTTATGCTAAATATTGAGAAGCTACAATATATTGAGAAACTAAAAGATATCAATTAAATTAAGTTTATCCTTAAAATAAAAAAGCAGCCACCGGCTGCTTTTTTATGGGTAAGCAATGACAATAAACATTTATGTCAAATAACCCTAACAACATTTCTATATTCAACAATATTCTTAAATATTCACCTTTATATTATTGCAGGAATAACCAAGAATAAGTCTGCTGTCGACGGCATTTTAATACTTAATCTAAAAAGGAAAAGCAAATGACGCTTGGTGAACAGTTAAAAAAACTTAGAAATGAAAAAGCATTAAGTCAGCCTGATTTAGCTGATTTAACGGGAATAGAGCAATCTTATTTATCAAAGTTAGAAAATGATAAGTCAATGCCATCAAATGATATTTTTAGAAGGTTATTAGCCGCTTATGAGTTATCTTTAGCTGATTTTATAGCTGCATTCGACAGACGCTACGCTGAGACTCAGCTTAAGCAGATACCTGATATAGAGTATTGGTTAAAGCAGCAACAGCAATCACAAATGTTAAATCAAAGGCGTTATCTTTATATATGCAGTGCACTGATTGTCCTTGCGCTTACTTTATTCTATGTCGGGCAAAGTAAAATATTGTTTCCAGAGGTACAGTTTGGGTACTATTCTCAAGGCGTTGTTTTAGCTGGAGAGCCAAAAGATATATTTGATGATTGGGAGAAGATGATCCCGCGAGAAGATGTAAAAAACCAGCTTTACTATAAAAAGAAGATGGAGATGACACAACGTAAGGACGAAAAATTCATATTGTCTGAGAAATTCTTAGGGAAAAACTATGTAGTAACATTACCAAAAGGTCTTCGGCTTTATCGTGCTGATAGTGAAAAAATGATTGCTCAGCCAATAAATGCATGGCTACGAATAGCGGGTGTATTCTTGTTTTTCATGGGAATTATGGGCTTTATTTTAGAGCGGCGTATATATAAAATAGTCACTTAGTCATACTCTTAGAAGCGATAAGTTAGTTGTACCGATAATAACTTATCGCTATTTGTGACTTTATTCAGCTAACTTAGTTTCGATTTCAGCGAGCTTATTTTCTAACTCAGCCAGTTTCTGACGTGTTTTTAATAATACTTGTGTTTGAACATCAAACTCTTCACGAGAAACTACGTCAAGCTGTGTTAATTTTCGTTGTAACACCACTTTGGTTTTTTCTTCAATATCTGCAGCTATATCTTTGAATTTAGGTGGAATTGCATCAGAAACTTGTTTGGCGATTTCTTCAATCTTTTTAGCGTTAAACATAATCATTATCCTTAGTTCATCAATGAGCTCATTGTAATGTATTTAATGGTTTTGCCAATGGCTAATTTATTAACTACAAGATATTTAACAATGTAGAGTTTGACCTGTGCGCGGGTATATACGATATAGAGCAAACAAGGTAAAATCATCGCCCTGAAAATCTAATTATCTGAAAAACTGAACACTATGAAACTTAACCCCGGACAAAATGAAGCGGTAAAATATGTTACTGGCCCCTGCTTAGTCTTAGCCGGCGCGGGTAGTGGTAAAACAGGGGTTATCTGTAAGAAAATTGCTTATCTTATTGAAAAATGTGATTACAAAGCCCGTAATATTGCGGCAGTAACCTTTACCAATAAAGCCGCACGAGAAATGAAAGAACGTGTGATTAAGATGATGGACAAAAGTTTAACGCGAGGTCTCACCGTTTCGACTTTTCACTCGCTGGGTCTTGATATTATTCGTAAAGAAATTAAAACCTTAGGTTATAAACCCGGTTTTACCTTATTTGACGACCAAGACACGTTGTCTTTATTAAAAGAATTAACACATGATGAGCTTGATGGTGATAAAGATTTACTGAGTAAATTACAGAGCATGATTTCCAATTGGAAAAATGACTTAATGTTACCCGACACCGCGATAAAAATGGCTGGTGATGCAGACACCACGATGTTTGCTGAATTCTACCAGCTCTATCAAAAACATATGAAAGCCTATAACGCGCTTGATTTTGATGACTTAATCTTAATCCCTACCTTGTTGTTAAAAAACTTTCCTGACGTTAAAGCACGCTGGCAGAAAAAAATTCAATACTTACTGGTTGATGAATATCAAGATACCAATGCCAGCCAATATGAGTTAGTAAAATTAATTGCGGGTGAACGGGCCTTGTTAACGGTTGTTGGCGATGACGATCAATCTATATATTCATGGCGTGGTGCGAAACCTCAAAACCTTGTTTTACTCGGAGAAGATTTTCCGCAACTTAAGTTGATTAAGTTAGAACAAAATTACCGCTCAAGTGGTCGTATTCTTAAGTGTGCCAATACTTTAATCGCGAACAACCCTCATGTTTATGACAAAGCGTTGTTTAGTGAGTTGGCTTATGGCGTTGAACTGCGCGTTATTCAAGCGAAAAATGAAGAGCATGAAATTGAGCGAGTGGTCGGTGAGTTAATTGGTCATAAGTTCTTAAACAAAAGTAAATTTAAAAATTATGCGATCTTGTATCGTGGTAATCATCAATCACGCTTATTAGAAAAAGCATTAATGCTTAACCGTATTCCTTATAAGATCAGCGGCGGGACTTCATTCTTCTCTCGCAGCGAAATTAAAGACATGATGGCATTTTTACGTGTTTTGGTGAACCCGGATGATGACAATGCATTTCTAAGAATAGTTAATGTACCACGTAGAGAGATTGGACCCACGACACTAGAAAAACTGGGTAATTACGCCAATATGCGGCAAATAAGTATGTTCGCCGCTAGTTTTGAGTTGGGGCTTGAACAGCATTTAACCGGTCGTGGTTTAGTGCATGTGCAAAGGTTTACTCGTTGGTTAGTTGAAACTGGCGATCACGCGGAGCGAGGTGATACACCTGCCGTGCTTAGAGCGATGATCCGTGAAATAAATTATGAAGATTGGCTGTACGACACTTCGCCTAGCCCAAAAGCGGCAGAAATGCGCATGAAAAATGTTACGCAACTTTTTAGTTGGGTAACTAATATGCTTGAAGGGGATGAAGAAGAAGAGCCTATGTTATTGCCAGCCATTGTAACCCGCTTAACCTTGCGCGATATGATGGAACGTGGCGAAGATGAAGACGATGCTGACCAAGTACAATTAATGACACTACACGCTTCTAAGGGGCTAGAATTTCCTTATGTCTTCTTGATTGGCATGGAAGAAGGTTTATTGCCACACCAAACAAGTATGGACGAAGGTAATGTTGAAGAAGAGCGTCGATTGGCTTATGTGGGAATTACCCGTGCGCAACGTGAATTGATTTTTACTTATGCCAAAGAGCGCCGACAATATGGTGAAGTTTCTCGCACCGAAGCGAGTCGATTTTTACACGAATTACCGCAAGACGATTTAAGTTGGGAGCTAACAGAAACTAAAAAAAGCCAAGAGCACAAAGACAAAACCACTAAAATGGGTGTGGCGAATTTGCGTGATATGCTCAAGAATAAAAACAAATAAGTACTTTTTATGTTTTGGCTAAAGGTAGCTAAAATAGAAAAACTTCAATTAAGCCCGCCATTAATGATAATAAAATAACGCCTCTCTGCTTCAGGGAGGCGTTATTTTTTATTAAAAATTTGCCATAAAAATTAAAATAATCTTACAAAGTTAAACAAATGAAATACAAAAACTGAACAGTTAATGTTTTGTATTTTATTATAATTAATTTACACAAAGTTCGACCTTTAGCTCAATAAAAGGCGATAAATCTCTTATTGGTCTCACTTTTAATGAAAAATTAATTATATGGATATTGCAGTTGATGAGTTTAAAGAAAGTGCTGTTGAGTTGTTTTATTTGTATTTCCGTCAGTTCATGTGCATTCGTTCCCTCTTCTTCACCTGACCAGCCTTACTATTATGACTGCGATATGGTGACAAAAAAACTAACCTTAAAATCCACTCAAATGGGGGAGCTAGGAGATTGTGACGATGGCGGTATAGCGGAATGTATCATTATGACGGGTATTTTGAGTACAGCAATCTTGATTGTTTCTGGCAGTGTCGTTTTGTTAGGTAATACTTTGCATTGGTCAGAATATAAGTTGAAATGTTAGACATACAATAAGGTCATCTAAAATTAAAACAGCCCAACAGATATAATTTATTGCTGGTAGTTTTCCTATTCATTATCTTAGGGTTTGTAAAAATAACTTATGCGATTTGTGAAAGTTAGTAACCCACAAATGACAAAGTCTGCTTCAAGTTCATTGCTGCCAGTCGGCTTCCATCTCAGAACACTAAATTTTGCGGCAAAGCGGTCTAAATTTACAAATAAAAATCATCCCGCATAACTATCACTTTGTTAAGGTTGCTGACATTTCAATATTTCGTTTTTATGACTTCTTGGTGCGCATTGCGGCATTAAAACTTTTAAATTATGAGTGTTTGTCTAGGTCGGCTGTATGCCTGTTAGTTGAGCTAATCAAGCTGATAGGTAACTTTAAAGTTTAAGGTAAAGCAAACGTTGCCGAAATCGGTTTTATGATCACAAAAAGCAAATTACAGCCATAGAACAAGATCATCATCTATGCCCCTCAATGCTCAAATCCGCCTGTGATTATTCATCTTGGAATGCTCACTGTTTACTATTTTTTAGTAAAAATTTTCGATTATTGAGTTTTTCACACCAGAAGCTATTCCAATAATGAGGATTACGAAGCGGATTTTGCTCTTCATCCAAGATTAAACGAATTAAATTCCATGAGTGCGGATAGTGTAACCGAAAAATTAATTTTGGGGGAACACTCATGAAACTATCATGTTAGACAAGTAGTTCATTTTACTATGAGTTTCTGGATACCACTATTATTCATTATAGTGTCAACTTTTTTTACAGTTATGATTTTAAATTGAACTCAACGAAAGCTAACTGACTAATAATTTGAAACATTATTGTTACGGCATATATATTGCAATAATTTCACAAAGTTAACACATTAAAGGACTAAAAATGAAAAAAATCATATTTTCCTCCGCAATTATTGCTTTTATCGCCAGCGGGTTCAGTCATGCCGGCGTTATACTTGGTGGTAGTACATGTTCGAAATCAAGCGTCCAAATCACACAGATCAAGGAAGTCATTTATGGGGGATTAGACGAAAATATTGTTACGGAAGGAGACATCGATGCTACTTCTTGTCTGGGATTTATCGCCGATCCTCATAATGATTTTGGGAATGAACCTAATCCCAATAATGGCAAGCTTGGAGTTGGATTGCTGAATGGAGAAGTAGGAGGTCAAGGTCATGATGCTTATTTTGTTCCCGGAGAGCAGTTTCTAACAAACCCTGCTGACTCGATGGTTGATGTGACGGGTGGTACCAATCTAATTGATCCCGGCTGGATTCATTTGGGTGATGCGGATACTGAGTATACTAATGATGTTTTAGTGAATGGGGTTAGTGAATATAAGTTTAATTACGACTCTATTGGCCCTTACGACCTCGGTTCAGTAATTGATATGTCTTTCAGAGTTGATGGCACTTGGTCATTAGAAGTGGATCCTTCAGCTATAGCTGCAGCGTCAGCAGCATTAGGACGACCCAGCGTTTTTGACCATTTGGCTTTTGTACTAAAGGGAAATAGGGATGATGACTATGGCTCATGGGCTATTTATGATTTCAATTTCCACGATCTAATTACCGATTACGGTGTTGGTGGTTTGGCTATTAGTTTGGGTGATACTCCATATTATTTTGAAGGTAAATGGGATGTGAACCTTTTTTCTAACAATGGCGCCTTGTCACACATGAGCGTTTGGGCCCATGATCCACCAGCAGGAAGTATCCCTGAACCATCAACACTGGCTATTTTTTTGTTAGGAATGATTGGTCTAGGATCACGTCGATTTAAGAAACAAGCTTAATTTAGTTTCTAATTATTGATTTTACAAAATACCAATTATAATAATTGGTATTTTTTGTTTCTGGTCTTTGATATTTTGAAATTGTTATCAGTAAGCCATCCCTTAGAATTAATAATCCTTTGCTATACTAGGTGAGCGAAAACTTCCGAAATTTCAACTAAAGACTCAACAATGCTAGCGTCAATTTTAGTTTTTTAAACAAGTATTCCTTTTCACAGAATGCCTAATTATAGCGATCAGAATATCTAACGTTGAACCAATAGATGATGGTTCTCTGGAGTCATGACAATACAATTACGTGAACGACCACTGTGTTTGCTAATTTGCCAGTCGACAGCTCGACTCATTGGTAAGAGTTATCATCAAAAGACTGATGCTTTTATGTTTGTGGGAACGTCAGTTATCGAGAAGCTACCAGAGAAATGTGATTGTTCAGCCATGTCCGCTGTAGATCAAAACATACAAACATTTTAGTAGAAAACCTCGAACACTAACTTCCGCAAAGTGGCATGACATGAACTGTGTTGATGATTGCTCTACTTCCGCTTTTGGCTATCAGTTGACCTAAAGAATAATCAGTAGATAACGTCAGGAATGTCCGCAGAGTGATCGTTAATGTTGGTTAGCGGCCTTTATAACACTAGTAGTTAAGACCTCAAATAGGCACAAAATAATAATGCTTTGTCGTCTCAAAAAATTTATTTCGTCTCAAGTCGATAACGTCAACTTATATTTAGTCCTCGAACGGATATCTCCTGAAGTAATTATCTCAGCTTAGATTAATGTGAGATAACCTCATTACTGATATCTACTCAGACAGTTGAAGTAGATATTAGTGAAATATAATGGCTGCACAAATACATAAGGTACTAAAAAGCAAAGTACCAATAATAACTTTATGATTTTTGTGTTGCTGCGCTTTTAATTCAGTGAATAAGTGCATTTGCTTTTGACGGGTTACTTGGGTCGTTTTTAAATAATCATAAAGCAAGTCTGGCATTTCAGGCAGTTTTTCATTCCAAAAAGGCAGATTCTCTTTTATCTTTTTAAATACGGCTTTAACACCCATTTGCTGTTTTACCCAATTCTCTAAGAAAGGTTTAGCGGTTTGCCATAAGTCGAGTTGTGGGTATAGTTGTCGGCCTAAGCCTTCGATATAGAGCAAGGTTTTCTGTAATAAAACTAATTGTGGTTGTACTTCCATATTGAATCGTCTGGCGGTGTTAAAAAGGCTTACCAGCACTTGCCCAAAAGATATTTCTGATAAAGGTTTGTTGAATATTGGTTCGCAAACGGTGCGAATAGCAAATTCAAACTCATCAACACTGGTCTCGCTTGGTACCCAGCCAGAGTCGACATGAAGCTCGGCAACTTTCCGATAATCTCTATTGAAAAACGCGACAAAATTTTCGGCCAAGTAGCGTTTATCTTCACGGTTTAACGTACCACAAATACCACAATCTATCGCTATCCATGTTGGATCAGCAGGGTTTGTTGCATCGACAAAAACATTACCTGGATGCATATCAGCATGAAAAAAACTGTCACGAAATACTTGAGTAAAAAACACTTCAACACCACGTTCAGCAAGTAATTTCATGTCTACGCCAAGCCCTTGAAGTGTCGCTATCTCTCCAACGCCAATACCATAAATACGTTCCATAACCATCACGTTTTCATGGCTAAAATCACTATAAACTTTGGGTACATATAATACGCTATCGCTAGCATTACCCTGGGAAAAATTGTGCTTTAATAAGGTTGCATTCGCGGCTTCACGGTTGAGATCTAGTTCGTCAACAATCGTTTTTCGGTATTCATTAACGACCTCTTTTGGGCGTAGTCGTTTACCATCAGGTAAAAATTTAGCGACAACACCCGCAAATAGCGACATGACTTTTACGTCAGCTAAAATTGTCTCAGTAATGTTGGGGCGTAAAACTTTAAGGACTACTTCAAAAGGTTGTCCGTCTTGCAGCAAGGTGGCTGTATGCACTTGGGCAATTGACGCCGAAGCAAGAGGTTTACTATTAAAATCAGTAAAATGCTGATTAAATGTTTCTTCACCTATGGCTTCTAAAACAATAGCTTTGGCTAATTCACCATCAAAAGCAGGTACTTGATCTTGCAGTAATGCCAGTTCGTTGGCAAAATCTTCAGGAAGTAAGTCACGACGGGTTGACAACATCTGGCCAAATTTTACAAACACCGGACCTAAAGATTCAATCGCTAGGCGAAGTCGCAAGGCTGAAGGCTTATCTTGGTGTTTATTACGTAACCAGAATAATGTAAAGCGAATGAATTTTGCATACCAAGGTATCATATGGCTTGGGATCAGTTCATCAAGACCAAATTGAAGAAATGTTTTAATGATGCGATAAAGTCGTAAACTGCTCACAATGTTCCTTGAGAATTAAGTTGAGGGAGTTATTTTTTCAGCAAGTCGCTGAATACGTTCCGCTACTGTATTTGTTTGCTTAGTTATTTCAGTAACCTGTTCACTAAAACTACCGAGTTGACTGGCTGTGACCACTAAGCGTTTTTCATGCACTAGCCATTCGCTGGCGTCTGCTTGTATCTGTTGTGTGGCAAAATTAATTTTTTTCGCCCAGCGCTTACCTAACTGCGACAACTTATAAGTAGGAATATCACCAATATGCTGAGCAATTTCGCTTTGCCAATCGATTTCTAATGATTGGGCAATATTAGCAAACTGTTGAGCAACTTTAATGTCACCTTGAACATCGAGTTTCTCTTGTTTGATTAACTCCGTAATTTGTTGCTCTTTCTTTAGTTCACGTAAGGTTTTTATACTCGTATTTATTGTACAGTCGCTACGTTCAGTTAAGCCAGTCACTAACACTTTGTTGTTATTAATAGAGAAACTTAGTGGAAAACCTAACTCAGTTAATAAAATGGTCAATGTTTTTTCTTCTAAGGTCTGCAAAACACTGGCACCCTTAACACTGATTGCGAGTGCCTGATTAAAGGCAAACTCTACGGTTGAACAAAGCGTTTGTTGAAACATTAACTGACTACTGAAGTTTGTCACGATTAAAATTTATACCCTTTGTGCAGAGCAACAACACCACCGGTAAGGTTTTTGAAACTTGTCTGTTCAAAACCCGCCGAATCCATCATTTCTTTTAATGTTTCTTGATCAGGGTGCATGCGAATAGACTCGGCTAAATATTGATAGCTATCACCATCTTTAGCCACTAATTCGCCCATTTTAGGAAGAATATTAAAAGAATAAAAGTCGTAAGCCTTACTGATTAACTGATGTTCTGGTTTTGAAAACTCTAGCACCAATAAACGACCACCGGGTTTTAATACGCGGTAAATAGACCTTAGCGCCATATCTTTGTCCGTAACGTTACGTAAACCAAAAGCTATGGTGACAATATCAAAGGTATTGTCTTCAAAGGGTAAGTATTGTGCATTGGCTTGTACGTATTCAATATTTTGTACTAAACCTTTGTCACGTAACTTATCTCGACCAACATTGAGCATAGAGCTATTAATATCAGCAAGAATAACCTTGCCTTCACGACCAACCAGCTGTGAAAATTTTGCGGTTAAATCGCCAGTACCACCGGCTAAATCTAGTACTTTGTTACCAGGACGTACGCCACTAGCATCTATGGTGAAGCGTTTCCAAAGGCGATGAATACCAAAAGACATTAGGTCATTCATTACATCATATTGCGCGGCGACAGAGTGAAATACACTGGCAACCTTTGACTCTTTCTCGTTTTTATCTACCGTTTGAAAGCCAAAATGTGTGGTGTTGTCACTTGAAGAATTTGATTCATTTTCTTGATGATTATCTTGTTGAGCGGCCATCTAACATTCACTTATCACTAAAATTACTGACAGTTTACCGTATTTTTTAGCAATTATTAACACTTGAAATCAAGTGGTGGTGTTTTTTATTAAATGGACTGTGCTGGTTAAACTTTATCCACTAATTAATATGCTGTATTATGGTTATTATTATTGTTATATACGGCGATGTTATGAAATTTTATTTAGGGGTCGTGATGACTTTATTACTGGGGTGTCAGCAAACATCAGCACCACTAACCGCTAAAAATAGCAGCGAACAAGTTATTATAAAAAAAATTGTTTGTCATCAGTCAACGATACCACCACTTAAGAACACGCAAAAGTTAAAAGAGCGGTTAATTGCCAATGGTAAAATTGATGGCTCATTATCTAATGAAGAAATAGAGCATGCAGTTAATAACTATATTCGTAAGAAAAACGCGGCTTTGAAAAACTGTGCTAAATAACAAGTTACACAAGGAAAACTCATGAAGATACCCTATCTATTAGCTTTGTTGGTCTTGATAAGTCAGCTGCCTTTACGAGCAGAAAATATTGATGATATAAAACGTTTTTCAAAAAGTGCACCAGCAGATGCTGGTGTTATTAACAAAGAGCGTATTCTCTATTGGTTAGAAAAAAGAGGCGAATTGTCAATAAACGCCACTGACCAACAAAAAAAACAAGCACTGTCTAACTATCTGATAAAAAAATCATTTCAACCTAAAGTTTTGCCTCAGGCCTTATCAAAAAAAGTGGTAGCCGCTGAACGTTTTAGTAATGGAGAACGCCGTAAAAAGATGGGCTTCAATAGTCAGTTGAAAAAAACGCAAATTGCCCATTATTTATTACAAGAAACGGCAGATGCTGACGTTGAAACCACGGTTAATGTTTTAGCGATACTGATCGATTTTAATGATTTAAAGCATAACGATAATGGTTTATCAGCGAATGATACCGATATGTTTTATGCGAATTATTCGCCTGCTCATTATAATGATCTTTTATTTTCTGTGAGTGGATTTGATGGTCCATCAGGACAAAATATTGAATCGGCTTATCAATATTATCAACATGAGTCTGGTCAGAAATTCTTTTTTACCGGCCAAGTTAAGGGGTGGGTGACTGCAGAAAATAATGCCAGTTATTATGGTAGCAACGACGAAGAAACCGAAAATGATCAAAATGTTAAGGCGCTTGTTGTTGAAGCAGTTACACAACTTGTTGCTAATGGCTTAGATTTATCCCCTTACGACAAAACTGATTTATTTGATTTTGACGGAGACGGAAATGTTAATGAACCTGACGGTATTATTGATCATATTATGCTTTTCCATGCGAGTATCGGTGAGGAAGCCGGTGGTGGCAATTTAGCCGAAGATGCTATTTGGTCACATCGAAGTTTTGTGCTCAATGATACGGGTGATCAACCAGCTACTATCCCCGGTTCTGATATAAAAGCGTTTGGTTATACTATTAATCCGATTGATGCGGCTCCCGGCGTTGTTGTCCATGAATTTGGTCATGATTTAGGTTTACTTGACGAATATGATATCGATAGTAGTGATATTGGGGCGCCTGTTTCAGAGTGGTCAGTTATGGCTTCTGGTACTTGGCTGGGTTCTCCAGCAGGAACTCGCCCGTCTGCTTTTAGTCCTCTGGCCCGTGATTATCTACAGGAGCGTTATCAAGGCAACTGGATAACTCAACGGCAAGTTGATTTTGCGACATTAAACAATGAGAGTATCTCCTTGGTTAGTACCGTTGATCATACTGCGGTTAACCAGATTAAGGTGAACTTACCGCCATCTGTATTAGATTTTCCAGCAGCTTACGCGGGAGAATATCAATTTTATTCTGATAAGGGTGATATGTTGGAAAACAGTATGTCGTTCTCAGTCGACTTGCCAGCAGGTACCCCGACATTGTCGATGAAGGCACGCTGGGAAATAGAACAAGACTATGATTACCTGCAGGTATTAGTAAACGACACCGTAATTAAGGGAAATCACAGCAAAAATAGCAATCCGTATTACCCAAGCATAGGTGAATATATCAGCGGAAATTCAGCCGATATTGCCAATGCAGAAGGTGATCTAAAATGGACTGATTTAACCTTTGATCTTGCTAGTTTTGCTGGACAAAGTGTTGTCATTAAAATTAATTATGTTACCGATCAAGCGGAAGGTGGTTATGGCTTTGTCGCAGATGAAATAAAAGTATTCAATGGTGCGAGTGAGATTTTTGCTGTCGATGGCGAAGAAGAAAATCAAGCTACACTTTCCGGGTTTAGCCGTTTAGCTGATAAAATTGCCGGTTTACCCCATTACTATTATGTTCAATTACGCAGTCATACCAGTGTTGATAGTCGCTTAAAAAATATCGGCTATGATGCGGGCGTTTTGCTTTGGTATCGTAATGAAAATATTGCTGATAATAAGGTAGACGAGCATGCTGGCCAGTTATTTATCGGTGTGGTTGATGCGGATCAAAACTTAGTAAAGGCGTCTAATGGCAGTAACAGAAATTCGGCATATCAGATACACGACGCAGCATTTAGTTTATACGACCAACAACCTTTTAACGGTGATGTGCATAATGTTGCAAAGAGTTTTTTTAGCGATTCCAATGATTACTCTTCGCCAAGTCAACCTGAGTCTGGTGTTATCCTACCCAAACTCGACTTTAGCATGAAGGTCGACTTGCAAAGCTCTGATAGTACTTCGGCAACCGTAACACTTTCAAGCTCCTCGGAAGCGTCTGATTTAAGCGTTTCATTTTCTCATTCAGCTAATGATTTAGTGGTGACCTTTACTTCAATGCCAGTCGGGGGGGATTCACAATATAGTTATGCTTGGAATTTTGATGATAATAGTACCAGTAACATACAAAACCCTAGTCACACATTTTCTCAGGCTGGTACCTATAGTGTTGAATTAACGGTAATTGATAGCACAGGCCTTAGCGTTAAAACGACCAAGAGCATTACAGTTAGTAAAGCACCTGCTGTTGTTGTTACTGCACCAGCAAAAGTGAAAACCTCAGGTGGAGGAGCAATAAGCTTTGGTTTGTTTTTGAGCTTGTGTTTATTGAGAATAATAAGAAAGTAATTTAGGCTTTTCGTTTTTGCTTAGTTGTTTTATTTCTATATAAAGCAGCTTAAGCATTGGTAAAGTATTCGCGATCGCCCATCCAACGCTGAATAATCGCTTGGGCATTTTGTGGGTGTTTTTTCCAAATAAGATAAGCATGTTGCTGTACTTCTGGAATTAAATGCGCATCTCTGAGCAAGTCTGCTATTTTTAGATCGGCGAGACCCGTTTGCTTGGTACCTAAAAATTCACCTGGACCTCGTATTTCTAAGTCTTTTTGTGCGATAACAAAGCCGTCATTACTTTCACGTAATACCGCTAAGCGTTTGGTTGCGGTTTTAGAGAGTGGGCTTTTATACATTAAGACACAATGTGAAGCGACTGTACCTCTTCCTACACGACCACGTAGCTGATGGAGTTGCGCCAAGCCTAACCGTTCAGGGTTTTCAATGACCATTAAGCTCGAATTGGGCACATCAACACCAACCTCAATAACGGTTGTTGCCACCAATAAGTCTAGTTCACCTTTTTTAAACGTTTCCATTACTGACTGTTTTTCAGCGGCTTTCATTCTTCCGTGTATCAAACCAATTTTTAATTCTGTTAGTTGCTCTTGTAAATACACCGCCGTATCTTCTGCTGCTTGGCATTGTAATACTTCAGACTCTTCAATTAATGTACACACCCAATAAGCTTGTCGATTGTCTTCTACACAGCCTTTTCGAATGCGTTCAACTACATCTTCACGGCGTGTATCAGGCAAGGCTATGGTATTTATCGGGGTTCTTCCTGGGGGAAGTTCATCAATAATAGAGGTGTCCAAATCGGCATAGGCAGTCATGGCTAATGTGCGAGGGATCGGAGTTGCTGTCATAATCAATTGATGCGGATAATTACCATCAAAAGCGCCTTTCTCGCGCAGTGATAAACGCTGATGTACACCAAAGCGATGTTGTTCATCAATAATAATCAGTGTTAAATTATGAAAGATAACTTTATCTTGAAATAAAGCATGAGTACCAACAATCATCTGCATATTACCATTTTCGATATGCTCTAGTGCGCTACGTCTTGCTTTTGCCTTCGTTTTTCCAGCTAGCCAGCCAACGCTGATATCAAGCGGTTCAAACCAGTTTTTAAAATTAAGGGCATGTTGTTCTGCTAATATTTCTGTTGGCGCCATTAAGGCAACCTGAAAGCCTTTACTGATAGCGGTGAGTGCCGCAAGTGCCGCGACTAAGGTTTTTCCTGAACCCACATCACCTTGTACTAAGCGCATCATTGGCTGAGTTTTCATCAGGTCCTGACGAATTTCTTGTACCACTCTTACTTGAGCATTGGTGGGTGAAAAAGGTAATGAGGCTAAAAACTTATCACTGAGTACTTTATCATCGATTAAAGATATTGAACGATGAGCATCACTAGACTGGCGTAATTTCAGCATACTTAAATTATGCGCCAATAATTCTTCTTTTATTAATCGTAACTGTGCTGGATGCTTACCCTCTTCCAGTTGTATTACTGAAGTTTCAGGGGGCGGACGATGAATAAGCGCCAAAGCTTGCGCGAGAGAATAATTTTGCAAATTAAACTCCTCAGGTAATAACTCTTCAACTTGGCCTCGTTCTAATCTAATTAACGCTTGCTCGGTTAAGTTACGTAAAGTTATTTGTCGTAAGCCTTCAGTCGTTGGGTAAACAGGGGTTAGTGTTTCTTCTACCTCGGTTAAAGCTTGGTCTTCATCAAGGGATTTATACTCAGGATGAATTATTTCAAAACCACGAGCGCCACGTTTAATTTCACCATAACAGCGAATGTGCAGCCCCAATGCTAAGCTATTTTTTTGTGCAGCGCTAAAGCGAAAAAAACGTAAGTTTACGGTTCCTGAAGCATCTTGAACGGTAACCAGTAACATACGTCCCTTGCCATTAATGATTTGGCTACCGGTGATTTCACCAATAATATTAGTGAAAACGCCAGGGAAACAGTCTCGTATTGCGGTAACACGAGTCCGGTCTTCATAACGATTGGGTAAATGAAAAAGTAAATCTTGTAGTGAGCGCAAGCCAACTTTTTCAAGTTTTTCTGCCATGCTTGGACCAACACCTTTTAAGCTGGTGATGGCTATTTGTGCGAGTTTGGCTAGCCCTTTTGACACTAAGTTATTGTCCTTTTATCATATAGTCAAATCACCTAAACGGCATATTTAAGGGCTTAGCTATAAAATTTCAGCAATGCTGTCGATTAATTATCTAATGCTTTCCAAGCCGCTTGAGTCATTTGCATCTGTTCCCACCATGATTCAGAGGCAATGATTTGTCCCTCTTCATCAATCACAGGATAAGGTAAGCCCTTACGTTTGCATGCCTCGGCAAAAATAGGATGACCACCTTCAAATAAGAAACGCTGACGGCGATTATCATCAATTCGAGCAGTGTCATACATTCCAGCTAATTGACGCTGACGTTGCGCTTCATACAAAACCACAGAAGAGGCGACAGAAACGTTTAACGATTGCACCATGCCAACCATAGGAATAACAATATCTTGATCGGCCATTGCAAGTGCAATATCTGAAGCACCAAACTTTTCTTGGCCTAAAATAATAGCCGTTGGTTTGGTGTAATCGATCTCACGAAAATCTACAGCGCTATCAGAAAGGTTGGTCACTAAAATTTGCATGCCTTGCTTTTTTAATTCATCAATAGCATCTTTAGTTGTCGTGTAGTTGTGCACATCAATCCAGTTTTGACTACCCGCAGCACTGCCGCCACGTACTTCCATTTCATCACTTTTCCAGATGGCATGTACATCACTAACGCCAACAGCATCGGCGGTGCGAACAACCGCGGCAAGGTTATGTGACTTATGAACACCTTCCATACAAACAGTTAAATCTGGTTGGCGTTTATCGAGCATCGCGTTTATTCTTTTTAATCTTTCAGGAGTCATTACACTTCACATCTACACTTTATGGTTCATCATCTAAAAATCGCTAAACAAATTTTTTATACGAGATTGTTTACATATTTTCGACGATTTGCTCTTAAATTTAACGGTTAGGTGCAACCATTAAATTTAAGGAGGGAAAATATACTTTACAGTTAACAGCGAAAATTAGCCGACGTTAGGTAATTCCATCACGCCATCTATTTCAATTAATACGTCTTTGGGTAAACGAGAAACTTGTACCGCAGCGCGTGCTGGGTAGGGTTGTTGAAAATATTGGCTCATTACTTCGTTTACTGTTGCAAAGTTGGCGAGATCCATCATGAAAATGTTTACCTTCACCATATCGTTAATATTACCGCCTGCGGCTTCACATACCGCAACTAAGTTCTTAAATACCTGATTAGTTTGCTCGGTAAAGTCTTCAGAAACAACAGTCATCGTCTCTGGAATAAGAGGGATCTGACCTGAAAGGTAAACGGTATTATTAACTTTTACCGCTTGGCTGTATGTGCCGATTGCACTGGGTGCGTTATCTGTACTGATAATTGTTTTCATAGTAATTCCTACATGGTAATTTTGTTAAAGACGATTGACTACTTATTGCGCACAACACGCTGAACATCAATCATCACTTTTATTTTTCGAATAATATCGGCTAAATGAACGCGGTCACGACAGGTTATCTCCATGTCAATCGCATATAGTCCCGAGTCTTTTTCACCAGAATTTAGCGCATGAACATTGGATTCACACTTAGCAATAACATTGGTCAATGCGGCGAGTGCACCTTGATGATTCATTATTTCAATACGTAATTTTGCAATGAAGTCTCGGTTAATATCACTGTCCCATTTTACTGGAAATAAGCTACCTTGTTCATGGTTTTTAATGTTACGACAACCTTGTTGATGCACCATTAAACCTTTACCAGGACTCAAGTAAGCTAATATAGCGTCTCCTGGAATAGGACGGCAACATTTTCCGTAACTGACCAACATACCTTCGCTGCCTTTGATTGGCATTTTGGTTTTACTGTTTGGATCGGCGAAGCCACTTTCTGCACTATCTATAGTAAATTCATCGGTTAATCGTCTAGCAATACCTATGCTTAACGCATTACCTAAGCCAATATTGACGAGTAGGCCATCAAGACTGGTATTACCGGTCTCCTTAACAACCTGATCAATTTTTGCTTGGTCAATGTCTTCGATATGGACTTTACCTAAGGCATGACTTAATAAACGTCGTCCTAAACCATAAGATTCTGTTTGCTCTTGTGAACGTAAATAAGTACGAATTTGTAAGCGTGCTTTAGCAGTAACAACAAAGTTTAACCAAGTGGCATTCGGTCGAGCGGCAGAAGAAGTTATAACTTCAATGGTTTGCCCTGAATCAATAGCTCGACTTAGTGGATAAGGTTTACGATCGACCTTAACCCCGACACATGAATTACCAACATCAGTGTGAACAGCATAAGCAAAATCGACAGCAGTTGCGCCCATCGGCAATTCAATAATACGTCCGTCTGGGGTAAATACATAAATTTCTTCAGGAAATAAGTCTGACTTTACGTTCTCAATAAATTCAAATGAACTACCAGCACTTTGTTGTAATTCTAATAAACTTTGCATCCAACGACGAGCTTTCATTTGAGCTGTGGTGCCACTCTTGTCGCCGTCTTGTTTGTACAACCAGTGAGCGGCTACCCCTTTGTCTGCCATTTGATCCATATCTTGTGTACGAATTTGAATTTCAACAGGGATGCCATGTGGACCAATCAGTGAAGTATGCAGTGATTGATAACCATTTGTTTTGGGAATAGCGATATAATCTTTAAAGCGGCTTTCAATTGGTTTGAATAAGTTATGCACAGCGCCAAGTGTTCGGTAACAATTATCGATCTTATTCTCTACGATGACACGAAAAGCGTAAATGTCCATGACTTCATTGAACATTAATTCTTTATTGAGCATTTTACGATAGATAGAATAAAGGTGCTTTTCTCGGCCAATAACTTGCGCTTCAATCCCACTTTCTTTAAGACGAGCCGCAATTTCTTCTTGAATGTTATTAATAATTTCTTTGCGATTACCACGGGCTTTTTTTACCGCTGACTTTAACGCACGTGCGCGCATCGGGTAAAGGGCTTCAAAACCTAAAACTTCTAATTCACTTTTAATATCGTGAATACCCAAACGGTTAGCAATGGGGGCGTAAATTTCTAATGTTTCACGGGCAATACGTCGACGTTTATCTGGACGTAAAGATTCGAGCGTGCGCATGTTGTGTGTGCGGTCGGCAAGTTTAATCAGAATTACGCGTATGTCTTGCACCATGGCAAGTATCATTTTACGGAAGTTTTCCGCTTGCATCTCTTCTTTGTTATCAAACTTTAATTTATCAAGCTTACTGACACCTTCAACTAACTCAGCAACGGTATAGCCAAATAATTCGGCTAATTCGTCTTTAGTTACCGGAGTATCCTCAATAACATCATGGAGTAATGCCGCCATTAAGGTTTCATGGTCAAGGTGCATTTTTGCTAGGTTTAAAGCAACGGCTACCGGATGAGTAATATAAGGCTCACCGCTTGAACGCATTTGTCCTTCATGCGCTTCACGCGCAACAAGGTAAGCTTGCTTTAATAAGTCAATTTGTACTTTAGAAAGATAGCTTGAAACAAGTTCTTTTAATGGTTCAAAAAGGTACACGCATTGAATCCTTGATGATTAAGCTGAACGGTCTTATTACCGCCAGTCAAAGCTTTGAGTCAGCATAACACAATACGTTATTCGTTAAATACTGACAATAAAAAACGCGTATCATTAACAATGATTACGCGTTTAGTTTACATCTCGTCGCTATAAGGCGACAAAAGATTTTATAGCTGTGGCTGAGCGCCACCAACAATGGCTGCAACAGCAGCAAGTTCTGCAGAGTCTTGCTGAACTTGTTCATGACGGTCGCTATTGTTCATTACTTCAGTAGTGATTAAACCGGCTTCAATTTCACGTAAAGCTATAACGGTAGGCTTGTCATTTTCAGGGTCAACTAAAGGATCTTTACCACCTGTGGCAATTTGACGAGCACGACGTGATGCGATTAACACCAAGTCAAAACGATTGCCTACTTTTTCTACAGCACCTTCAACAGTTACGCGAGCCATTTGGTCACTCCAACTTAAAATTTATAAAATAGTGCCGTAGTTTACTGAGCTACAGGCGATTAAGCAAGGTATATACCTATACTAGGTGAAAATACAGTAGAAATATTAGTCTTTTAATAATTCATCGAACATCAACTGATGCGTTATCGCTTGTTGCTGACATTTTAGGCGTTGGTTATTAACGATGGTGGTTAAGTCGCTCAGCGCCTGAGTAAAGTCGTTATTAACAATAATGTAATCAAACTCAGTGTAGTGTGAGCATTCTGCTTTTGCTTGTGCCATACGAGATTTAATGGTGGCATCGCTATCTTGTCCGCGCTTTTTTAAACGGTTTTCAAGTTCTGCTTTTGAAGGGGGACTAATAAAAATTGTGGTGACACTGGGTTGTTTTATCCGTACTTGCTTGGCGCCTTGCCAGTCGATATCAAGAAAAACATCAATACCTTGTGCAAGTTGTTTATCTATCGCAGATGCTGAGGTGCCATAATAGTTACCAAAAACTTCAGCATACTCATAAAACTCATTTTGTTTAATCTGCTTTTGAAATTGCTCAACATTAATAAAATGGTAATGTTCAGCATTATTTTCACCTGGACGAGGTGCTCGTGTGGTGTGAGAAATTGACACTTGCATCGGTCTTGCCGACTCTTGAGATAATAAGGCTTTAATTAAACTAGATTTTCCTGCACCGCTAGGTGCGGAAAGAATAAATAAATTACCGGGAGTTGTCACAATATTACCTTATAAAAGAGGTGAAAAATAAATAATGTTTATTATAACGAATTGATGGGGTATTTCATCTCTAAACTTGCTTACCGATAGCAAGAGCAGCATTGTTAATAAAAAAGCCAGCTTTTTAGCTGGCTTTATATTTTCATTAACAGGTTAGTTGCTTAAACCCAAAGGTTTAACTTTCCCAGTTTAAGATAACTTTACCAGAAAGGCCTGAACGCATGGTATCAAAGCCTTTTTGAAAATCATCAATATCAAAATGATGAGTAATAATCGGTGATAAGTCTAAACCTGACTGAATTAAGCTCGCCATTTTGTACCAAGTCTCAAACATTTCACGACCGTAAATACCTTTAATTGTTAAGCCTTTAAAAATAACTTGGCTCCAATCAATGGCCATATCTTGACCAGGAATACCGAGCATAGCGATTTTGCCACCGTTATTCATGTTTTCTAACATAGCCTTAAAGGCCATAGGTACGCCCGACATTTCCATGCCAACGTCAAAGCCTTCAGTCATCCCTAGTTCGGTCATCACATCAGTTAAACTTTCTTTACTGACATTAACCGCTCGAGTGGCGCCCATTTTTCGGGCCAAATCTAAGCGATATTCATTAATGTCAGTAATAACAACATGGCGCGCACCGACATGTTTAGCGACGGCTGCTGCCATAATGCCAATAGGACCTGCGCCAGTAATAAGTACATCTTCACCGACCAAGTCAAAAGACAAAGCCGTATGAACAGCATTGCCAAAAGGGTCGAATATCGCAGCTAAATCGTCAGATATTTCATCGGGTAATTTAAACGCATTATAAGCAGGGATCACTAAATATTCAGCAAATGAGCCTTCTCGGTTAACACCGACACCGACAGTATTTCGGCATAAATGTGTACGACCACCGCGACAATTTCGGCAATGACCACAGGTAATATGCCCTTCGCCAGACACCCGGTCACCTAAAGCAAAACCTTTGACTTCTTGACCAATACCGACCACTTCGCCGGCATACTCATGCCCGACTACCATAGGAACGGGAATGGTTTTTTGTGCCCATTCGTCCCAGTTGTAAATATGAATGTCGGTGCCACAAATAGCGGTTTTTTTAATTTTAATTAATAAATCATTATGACCAAGTTGTGGTTTTTCACTCTCAGTCATCCAAATGCCGGGTTCGGCTTTTAACTTTGCTAATGCTTTCATGGTATTTCCTTTAATCCTAACCTTAACCAATAATGTTCATTGCTTTGCCAATACGAATAAAGGCAGAAATGGCTTTATCAAGTTGCTCTTGGGTATGAGCGGCTGAGATTTGAGTTCGAATACGTGCTTGCCCTTTAGGAACTACTGGGAATGAAAAGCCAATCACGTAGATACCTTCCGCTAATAATCGGCTCGCCATTTCGCTGGCTACTTTTGCGTCGCCTAACATCACTGGGATAATCGCGTGGTCAGCGCCAGCACAGATAAAACCAGCAGCTTCCATATTCGTGCGAAAGTAACGGGCATTATCTTTTAATGTTTTACGTAATTTGCCACCTTCGGCTAATAAATCAATCACGGTAATTGACGCATTAACAATAGCGGGTGCTAACGAATTAGAAAATAAGTAAGGGCGTGAACGTTGACGTAACCATTCAATTGTTTCTTTTTTACCTGAGGTGTAACCACCTGAAGCGCCACCCATAGCTTTACCTAGTGTGCCTGTTATAATATCAACACGGCCCATTACATCACAATATTCGTGGCTACCTCGGCCTTCTTCACCGACAAATCCGACAGCGTGCGAGTCATCAACCATCACTAAAGCATTATATTTATCAGCTAAATCACACACTGCTTTTAAGTTAGCGATAACGCCGTCCATCGAAAATACGCCATCGGTAGCAATTAATTTAAAACGTGCACCAGCGGCATCAGCTGCAATGAGTTGTTGCTCTAAATCGTTGGCGTCATTGTTAGCGTAACGGTAACGTTTTGCTTTACATAAACGCACACCATCAATAATTGAAGCATGGTTTAATGAGTCACTGATAATAGCATCTTCGGCGCCCAATAGGGTTTCAAATAATCCGGCATTAGCATCAAAACATGAAGAATAAAGAATAGTATCTTCCATGCCTAAAAATTGACTTAATTTTGCTTCTAGTGTTTTGTGAATATCTTGGGTACCACAAATAAATCGTACCGATGCCATACCAAAACCATGCTCGTCTAAGCCTGCTTTTGCTGCAGCGATAAGCTCAGGATGATTGGCCAAGCCTAAGTAATTGTTAGCACAAAAGTTGACTACCGCTTCACCACTAGCTACGGCAATGTTTGGTTGTTGTGCTGTGGTAATAACACGTTCGGCTTTATATAAACCGTCTTCTTTAACTTGCTCAATTTGATCATTTAAATGTGCATAAAAACTTGCGTTGTTTGAAGAGTCGTTCACAACAATTCCTTATTAATAGGTTTGGATAATAATAGTATTATTATCCTAGACGAAGATTGAAAAAAGTGACACTAGTTAATTTTATGGTTATTTGATTAGTTAAATTGACATGTAACACTATCAAAATGACTATTGTTAGTGTCTAATTGGTTTTATTAATGGTTGACGGGTATAAATGATGATTACAGAAAAAGATGAAGAGCTACTCGCTATTTTACGATGCAACGCCCGAGCAAGTGTTTCTGACATTGCTAGAGCGACTGGCGTATCTCGCACAGCGATACAAAATCGTCTAACTAAGTTAGAAAATAGTGGTGTGATAAAAGCCTACAGTATTGTTTTAGGTAGTGAATATAGTAATCAGTTAATTTCGGCAAATGTATCACTAAAAGTAAATCCTAATCTTAGGCGAAATATTTGTATCGCGTTAAGAAAAATACACAATATTAGTCATATCTACTCTATTAGCGGTCAATATGATTTGTTAGCGACCATTCAGGCACAAACATTAAAAAAGTTAAATGAAATTCTTAATATAGTTTGTTCGCTAGAAGGGGTCGAACGGACAAACTCTTCTATTATCCTCGATACTGTTTTTGAAAAATAAAGCGTATTTACTGATCAGTTCAAAGTGGTGTTTAGCCATGAAGTCAGGTTGATTGCTAGGTACTTATTGCGGCGTAATAAGTTATGCCCTTGGTCAACGCCTTGAAAAATTTGGCTGGTAGAGTGACGGTCGCCATTCCATGAAAATAGCTCTTGGGCGGTTAAAAAACTATCGGCATGATGCGCTGAACTGACGAAATAAGCAGGAATATCAATTAAGTTTTTATAATGCTCTTTTTCCATATGATCCATAATAGGCGAAAGTATAACAAAGCTATTAATGCGAATTTTTTCTGCTAAGCGTACCGCTTCATTGACTGAGCAACCGCTGGCAACAAGAGAGATAGGTTGTTGCTCGCCAATTTTATTGCGTAAATAATTATAAGCTGCCAGAACATCTTTTTCCCAATACGAGGTCAGCATGGCAACTTCAGCTTGGTAGCTAACAATATCTTTTACTTGGTATTTTATCGTTTGGTGAGAAAAATCTTCAGATTCGCTTGCGCCATAGCCTCTAAAGTCAATGGCTAGTGCATTAATACCTTGCTCGGCTAGTAATTCACCCAGTACATTATAGCTTTCGCTACTGTGGGAGCAGTCATGGAGTAATAATACGCCGCCACCAAGCGCGTCTCCGAGATAATAATTAGCCGATAAGACAAAATCGTCGTCAGCGAGAAACTTTACTTTTTGCGGTGTATCTTTTTTCTTTACTTGGCTAACATCTACTTGATTATATGTTGGTTCTTCATATTCTTGTGCGGATAATAAAGGCGCTAGTAGTATAATGCTGACCATGGCGAACCCATGGTTGAATATGTTCTTGATGAAATGAAATTTGCTCATTTTCCTGCACTACTATTTTAGTTCCTTTAATATCACGACGATAACAAACTCCATCGGCTTTGGGTATTTTTATTGTTTGCTTAAGTCGCTATACTGCGTTTATCAACAACTAAAGAGTTTTTTCTGTGCGTTATCAATTATCTTTAATGTTATATCGACTTGTTTTTCTTTGCTTACTCCCGATCGTTTGGTTGTTACTTCAGTTTCGCTCAGTAAAACAAAAAGCTTACCGACAACGAATCAGCGAACGTTTGGGTTTTTTACCTCGAGAATTTAAAGCGGGTGGCATTATCGTTCATGCGGCGAGTGTCGGTGAAGTTATTGCTCTAAAGAGTTTTATCAGCCAACTGCTAGAAACAAAACCTCATCGTGTTGTCACTGTCACTACTTTTACTCCTACGGGTTCAGAGCAAGTTAAAAAATTGTTTGGGGAACGTGTTCAACATTGTTATTTACCCCTAGATAGTACCTTTTGTGTGGCAGCATTTTTAAATAAATTGAAACCACAGGCGATGGTTTTTATGGAAACTGAGTTGTGGCCAAACTTAATCGCGCAAAGTGCAGATCAAGGAATAAAATTGTTATTGATTAATGGCCGCTTATCACAAAAATCGATGAACAATTATCGCAAGCTAGCTTGGTTAATCACACCGACAATTAACCGTTTTGATAAAGTGTTATGTCAAAGCCAAGTGAACTATGAGCACTTTTTAGCCTTAGGTGCCGATGCTGCTCGCTGCAAGGTTTCTGGAAATGTGAAGTTTGACATCAGTGTTAATCAAACAATAAAAGATAAGCAGCAAGAGCTGGCTGAATTTGTGGTAACCGAACGATTAATCTGGGTTGTTGCCAGTACTCATAAAGGGGATGAAAGTCTTGCGTTAAATGCGTTTGCTGAATTACTAAAAAGCTTGCCACAATTACTACTCATTATTGTACCGCGCCATCCAGAGCGCTTTAATGATGTCGCATCATTATGTTTAGCGCAAGGTTATAATATTGCCCGTCGCAGCACTCAAGAAAAAGTAACTCGTGATAAACAAGTTTGGTTACTCGATAGTTTAGGGGAGCTCTTACCGACGTGTGCTTTAGCTAGCGTTGTAACTATGGGGGGCAGTTTTTCGGATATCGGTGGGCATAATCCCCTTGAACCTGCGCTATTTAAAAAACCGATTGTCGTTGGCCCTAATATGAGTAATTTTGTTGAGGTTATGCAGCAACTCGTTGCTGAAAAAGGCATTATTGAGCTCACTGACCAAGACAGTGCGAAGATGACTGATGAGCTAAGTAAAATCATTGCTGATATTTTGTTATCAGAAAAAACGCAGCAAACATTGGGAGAAAATGCTTACCGCGTGGTAACACAAAACCAAGGAGCTAGTGCCCGAAGTGTAAAACAATTATTGACGTTACTTTAGTTTAATTAAGTTGTGCTTCAAATGTTAAAAATACACTGCCCATTTGCTGGTCCGCCAAAGGAGAGTTTGGTGTGTCTTCTTTGTGCTCAGCAACTAATAAATATCGACCTGCAGCGTTTGGCGTGAAGGTGATTTCACCTTTTTCATTTGAGAGCAAAGTTAATGTTTGCGGGTTATTGCGGTAACGTGCGCCGTCGGCGGTAATTTCTACGGCAACATCTTTTTGTGCCTTACCATTAAATAAAAATTTGAAAGTCACCTTTTCATTTTCAGCAATATCTGATGGATGAGTAACCGGTAGCAATTCTAATAATTTACCTTCGGTTTTAAAGTTATCACTCGGTGCATTTAAAGTGACATAACTCTCTATTCTTGCATAACGATAAGTGGTTTTGATCGCTGTAGCTTCGGCCGGTAATTTGCCGGCTAGTTCTGTCTTATTAGCTGATAGTCTTTTATGGTCGCCGTCGATAGTATAAGAGGTGATAAAGCTAGCCTCACTGTTATTGGTGATTTTATAGGTCCCAGGATCTTTTAAGAAGTAATCAATGACACTTTTTCTATGGCCTTTATAGCTTGACGACGCTCTTGATGGCTTGCCATTAGGGGTAATAATTCTCACTAAATCTGCCCCCATAGCTTTATCAACATTAAAGGTTTCATTTGATGCAGTTATATCAACCATGATCCATTCGCCTTGTTCAGCAGACAAATTAAAGTGGCTTGGTAAAACCCAGCGAGAATGAGCGAAAGCTTGTGTACTAATGGCACAGGTTAAGGTGAACGCGATTATTTTTTTTAAAGTCATTTTATATTCCAAGTCTAGTGTTTACGTTTTTGAGTTAAGGGGATGAATACGTTTATTTCGGTAGCACAGTGAATTTTATTTCATCAGTTTCATGGCTTGCCGCTAAAGTAAATGTTGATTTTATGTTGTTTAATACAAATGGTTGGCGCAAAATGGCTCGTCCACCATTTTCTCTGACTACTTCAATAAATAAAGTATATTGTCCTTTTATTAGTGACTTTTTCTGATCATCTTCGGCCAAGAAAGTCAGAGGATATTTGCCTGCTGCGCGAGTCGCAGAAGTTATACCATCAACAAAGTCAGCATCTTTTTTACCGACCTTACGCCACCAGCGTCGAATGTCCTTTAACCATTTCGTTTTTTCTCGCCAAAGTAATAAGGTACGTACTGGTTTTCCTTGTGAGTTTTCAATCCAGCTCGCAACATAGGGCGGATGATACTCGCCGAGTTGCTGCTTTAAAGTCAGTTCAAGATCTAATTGTGCTGGCGCTGAGTTGCTCGGATTGGCAACGGCATTAAAATTTATCAAGCTTAATAAAATAAGTGATAACCCGATTTTGTTTATCTTCATATAAGTTCCTTTTGTGATCACTCAAGTAGAGAGCGTTGTTCATGCTAATTGATTTAAATCCACCAGATAGCGGTAGAAATCATGGCGACAGTCACGGTTAAACTTACCGTTAAGGTACGATTAAATCGTCTTTGTGGCATGGCTAAAATAAAGCCACTTAGGGCAAATAGGATGCAAAGTAAACTGGTTATATCAATAATCCACCCCCAAAAAACACTGGTATTTCTTCCCTTATGTAAATCGTTCATTAGCGCCCACCAACCGTAGTCAGTTTCTTCAAAAAACAACTCTCCACTGACTAAATCGAGTGTAATAGCGGTATTTTTTCCTGCCCGTTTTATACTGAAAAACAATTCGTCCTGGCTACTTTCGAGAATCGTGTTGTTTAACGATACCGACAATTTTTGCTCAATAGCTGTCGAAACATTAACAATTTGTAGTGGTGTTAACGGCGGATTTTTAATCATAGAAAAATCAATCATTAATGCTCTTTCTACAATGTCAGCTTTGCTGTCACGAAACCATTCGGGATGATTGAGGGTAATGCCGGTTACTGAAAAAAAGAGCAGTAAGCTCAACAATGCCATCGACACATAGACATGAATCAGACGAGAAAAACTTAAGGTACTTTTATTTATTTGCATAGCAGGTGTCAGGGTCTTTAATTTATTAATGGGTAACAAATAACTATTTGTTACCCATTATTTTTAGTCAATTTAGAATGATATCTGTGCGGCTAATCGGTAGCTAATTCCGTCGCCTGCGGTAACGCTAGATATACCACCACCAGCAAGGTAATCAGTATCGAGCAAGTTTTGTATGTTGAAGCGGAAATCAACACCTTGGCCACTTATTGTGGTCTTATAGGTTGCTCCAACATCGATACGGGTATAAGCATCTTTGGATATAGTGTTATCGCTATCGGCAAAACGTTCACCTTGATAAAATGCACCCGCATTAAGAGCAAGTTGGTCCGTTAATTCATAACGAGACCAAATTGATGCTGACCACTCGGGAGCATCAACAGGGGTTTTTCCTTGATAATTTTCATCTTTGTCGTATTTTGCGGCTAAGTTCATTAACGATGCCATAACAAAGAGCTTATCGTTTATTGCGCCTTGTGCAGCAACTTCGAAACCTTTGTGACGCTGCTCACCTGCCTGTTCAGTTTGCGTATCAAAATTAGGATCGCCGTTGATTGTTTCAGTAATTAACTTGCCTGTTTTGGTAATATCAAAAATAGCGGTCGTTACTAATAAACGTTCATCAAATAATTGCCACTTAGAGCCGATTTCAAGTTGTTTAGATGTCATGGCCTCGAGCTTCATGCCGTGATTAATATCTCGATCGTTTTCGAGTGTTTCGCTGCTCTGGGGTTCAAACCCTTCTGAATAACTCGCGTAGAAAGTGGTTTGGGCATCAGGATGAAATAAAAGCCCAGCTTTAGGCAAGAACGACTCATTGTTCGCGCCTTCTTTACTTTGCTTGTCGTAACGTCCTCCGACCGATATTTGCCATTGATCATTTAAGGTGATTAAGTCTTGTAAATAAATGCCATAGTAATCATAGGCACTGGTGTAAAGTGAATCGTCAGTTGTGTAGCTGATATCAGGTCGTGCTGGCTCTTCTTGGTCGCTAGAGTAGTTAATTGACTCGCCATTTACTTTACGTTGTCCGTAGTAATAGTCTAAAGAATTAGCGCCAATTAATAATTGATGATCGAGACCGGCGAGGGTAAATTCTCCAGTAAAATCGATAAAAGCAGTTTTAAACTGCCAGTCATCAAAACGGTCGTAGGGTTTTGAGGTATAGCTATCACCCTCTAAAAAAGTTGTGGGTTTTTTAGGAGACGATTCAAATCGTTGGCGTTTAAAGCTTTGTTCATTGTAGCCGAGTGCAACTTGCCACTGATTATTTAATGCATAGTTGATATCAACACCGATGTTTTCAACGGTAATGTCAGTAAATGCCCAAGACATATCACGAATGGTTTTATCATGACCAATAACATCGCCTTTTTCATCTAACCAAGAACCTGTATCTAACCCTGCTTCATCGTCCGTTCGGTCATAATGAAGGCGTACCATGGCATCGTCTGAAATATCATAGTCAATGACTAACGCACCTAGAAAACGATCGCGCTGACGTTGTTCATTGTTTTGGTACTCATGCTGATATTTAGCATCTTGTTTAACCAGTATACCTCTGTAACGTAATGACTCATCATCAGTTAACGAGCCACCAGCATCTAACGATAATCGGCTTGAACCTTCTTGGTCAACATCAACACCTAGCGTAAATAATGTTTTAGCTGTTGGCTTTTTTGTCACCATATTCACTAATCCACCAGGCCCTGATTGACCATATAAAATACTTGAAGGACCTTTAATCACTTCGATATTTTCTAAGATTTCGATAGGTTGTTGGTAGTGTGACCAATGCTGGTGGCCATCTCTAAGGTAGCTATTGGAAGAACTTAGTTCAAAGCCGCGTAGATTGAATACTTCACGATTACGTTGTTTAGAGCCGGCAGTTAAACTTGCGTCATTGGTTAATACTTCGCCTAATGTTGTCGCTAGTTGTTCTGCTATTACCGAGTTGGGAATAACGGTGACCGACTGAGAAGTTTCTAATAAAGAAACATTGGTCCGCATTGCGCCATGTGCTTGGTCAACTTTATAGTTATTAAAATAACTACCTTTAACTTCAATAACTTCAACAGAGCTATTATTTGTAGCGCTTTCATTGGCACTTGATGAAAAAGGCGTTAAGCC
Source organism: Colwellia sp. BRX8-4 (assembly GCF_014077345.1). Classification (NCBI taxonomy): domain Bacteria; kingdom Pseudomonadati; phylum Pseudomonadota; class Gammaproteobacteria; order Alteromonadales; family Colwelliaceae; genus Colwellia; species Colwellia sp. BRX8-4. The sequence continues at coordinate 238,549 of NZ_JACGVS010000001.1, read as the reverse complement.
AACGAAAATTGCTAAGCAGACAGGTGAATACTTCATTGTTATTCCTAAGAGAAAAATTGAGAGATAAATTTACTTGGTGCGAATACTAATGATAGTGATTATCATTTGCAATAAATAAATTTACTTTATTGTCTTTTTCCCGATAACTGTTATTCGGTTGTTGTTGTTGCTTGTTAAGTTAAATGTGGCGCAAGGATCCCTGGTCTCGCTAAAATAATGCAAGACCTTGTTTTGAATTTATAGTTGATGTGAGGCAGTTTAACCGTCACTATTATTTAAGGAGAAACTCAGGGTAGTGTTCATCAAGAAGTAGGTGCAGTTTTTCTTTAACTTGGCTGAAAGTAATACCATTCATTAAATCACTACCTTTGGCGCGAATCCCCCAAGGTAGCTGTTCAAGAGGTTGTCTATATTGTTCTTGGGCAGTATGTTGGTAGCAACTTACTACATAGTTTTGATATAAATATGGCCCGGTACGGCAAGGATTACTGTGCGCGTACAAGCCAATAACGGGTGTGCCAACAGTGACTGCCATGTGCGCTGGCCCAGTGTCAGGAGCTATCACCAAATGAGCTATTTTAAGCACACCAAGTAGCTGTTTCAAATTGGTTTGGCCAACAAGGTTAACAAGGTTGCATTGGCTTAAACTGATAATCTCAGTGGCTAGTAATGTTTCTAATGTGGTCGGTCCGCCACAAATAACCACTTGAAAACCTAACGCTGTTAAATAATCGGCCATTTTTGCATAACCTTCGGCATGCCAATTTCTCTCAGCTTTACTTGCCGCTGGCGAAATAACAGCAATAGGTTTATCAGATGCTAACGATAGCCGCTCACTTGCCCAAAGTTCGTTTTCGTCACCAATGGGCATTTGCCAGCTAGGACTTTCGCTGGGAACACCGATAGCTTCTGCAAAACCAATAAAACCATCAAGTACATGTGGTTGATGTTGTGGCGCTATCTGATGATTAGTGAAAAGCCACTGGCCTTCTTTAGCTCGTTTACGGTCGAAACCTATTTTTACTTTTGCTTTAATACAGCAACTCGCTAAACTGGCACGCAAGGCTACTTGCATATGTAATAGCACATCAAATTTTTGATCGGCTAACTCAGCACGTAAATCCCGATAGCCTTTTAAGCCTGCTTTCTTATCAAATATGACAAATTTTACCTGTGGCAATCCTTGTAATAAGTTCGCCTCTACTTTGCCTATCACCCAAGTAATTTTTGTTTGAGGATAAAAACGTTGAATTTGTTGCACCATAGCTACGGCGTGACAAACGTCTCCGATAGCAGATAAGCGTAATAAACATAAATTTTTTGGCGCTGTTAATTGACCCAGCATAAAGGAATCACCACAATAGAGCATATAAAGTATTTGAATTGAGTCTATTATCTTGAAACAGTCAGCAATTGTAAAACCTTACCAAGAAAAAATTTACCAACAAGCTAATATTTATTGTTGCTATAACGCCAATGCAATCGATGACTTTTCTCCTAAAATGCTTAATAGTGATTTTTGGCATGAAAATAATGCCATTACCGGCAGTGCCCAAGGGCGTGGTACTACTTGGTTTGTTCAGTACGACTCTCCAGAAGTAAATACCATGGAAAAACAACAGTGGGTGTTACGTCATTATTTTCGTGGCGGTTTAATTGGCAAAATAATTAATGATAAATATTTTTTTACGGGACAAAATAGTACTCGAGCCGCCCAAGAATATCATTTATTGAATACGCTACAGGGGTTAGCACTGCCAGCGCCAAAGCCCGTTGCTTTTCGAGTGATTAAGCAGGGGCTTTTTTATCAAGCTGATTTGTTATCTTCTCGAATTGAACATGCTCAAGATTTAGTCGCGGTTTTATCAAAAGCACCATTAGTCGAGCACATTTGGCGAGAAGTGGGCAAGGTGATCCGTCGTTTTCATGATGCTGGCATTTATCATCATGATTTAAATAGTCACAATATTCTGCTCGATGAAGAGAACAATGTTTGGTTGATTGATTTTGATCGCGGCGAACAACGAGCGGTTGCTCAATCATGGCAGCAAGCTAATATGGCAAGATTATTACGTTCTTTTGAAAAAGAAAAAGCAAAATTGCCAAACTTTAATTGGCAAAAATCAGACTGGCAACTTCTATTAGCAGGATACCTGCAGTCAAATGAGTGATTAACGGCATTAAAAATGCAAAATTTAATTGAATAATATTTTGATTTTCAACTGATCAGGCGGTTGGTGATTAAGCGATTTCAGCGACTTCCATACAACGTTTACGGTACATGGTACGCGCTTCTAAAAACTCAGGCATTGCAGATTCAGTGATATAAGGTTGAATAATCACTAATATTTTTAAGACGCCTTCATAAAAAACAGCATCAGTAATTTCAATGTTTTTATTTTGGGTTTGATAAAAGCTTAACCAGAAGGTGTTCACTAAACGCAAGATACTGACAATATCAGGTAAGTCTTCATCAGCAAACTTCATCATATGAGTACTACGTAATGACAACAGCATCTCACTGACACGGGTAGCTATTGATGATTGTACATCAACATATTTTTCATGTAATAAAGGGTTTTTTGCTAATAATACCGGCAGGTTACTGTAGAAAAATCTAAACTTCATCAGTGCTTGAAAAACAGCATCCATATATAAAATGATGGTATCGAGGGGCTTTACTTCGGGCGTTACAAAAGGGACTGTATCTAGTAATAGGTTACGTGCATATTCTTCGTAGATGGAAAGAATAATGTCTTCTTTATTGCGAAAATGATAATAGAGGTTACCCGGACTAATGCTTAAATGCGCTGCAATATGATTGGTTGTTACGTTGCGCTCGCCTTGTTCATTGAAAAGCTCAATGCTGGCTTGAATAATTTTATCACGGGTTTTCATGTCAGTTACTTCTGTTTTTATCATTGTATTATTTTCCATCATACTATCAAAATTGAACTGACGGAAAGGCTTTTCGAGTAAATACTTTAACAAATTCGTCTTTGTAAGTTTCCATTCACTAAAAATAGCCTTTACAATGTTTTTAAGTTTATAAAGAAGATACAACTAATGACGATAAAAGCGATTTACCCAGGAACCTTTGATCCGGTCACTAACGGCCACACAGATTTAATTGAACGTGCGAGTGCTTTGTTTTCTGAAGTTATTGTTGGTGTTGCTGCCAGCCCAAGTAAAAAGCCTCGTTTTGATTTAGCGCAGCGTGTTGCTATGATTGAAGAAGTGAGTCGACATCTGCCCAATATCACCGTGGTTGGTTTTAGTGGCTTGCTAGTCGATTTTGCTAAAAAAAATCAAGCCAAAGTACTGATCCGCGGCTTGCGCGCTGTGTCTGATTTTGATTATGAATTTCAATTAGCCAATATGAATAGACGTTTAGCCCCTGAGCTCGAAAGTGTATTTTTGACACCATCAGAAGGAAATTCTTTTATCTCGTCAACCTTAGTAAAAGAAGTATCCTTGCATAATGGTGATGTGAGTCAATTTGTTCATCCTATTGTAAAAGCCGCACTCGACGATACTTAATCAGTTTGGCAGTTCGGACAGAACACCGAGCTGCGATTCGATTGTCTAACTTCTTCAAGAATAGTTTGGCAGCTATTACATTGCTTGCCTGCTCGACCGTAAACTAATAATTCTTGTGCAAAATATCCTGGGCGACCATCTGCTTGAGTAAAATCTTTTAAGGTTGTGCCGCCTTGGGCAATGGCTGCAGTTAATACTTGTTTGATAATATCGGTAAGCTGATCAAAACGTGCTGCAGAAATTGTTCCGGCTAAGGCCGTTGGTAGAATACCGGCTTTAAACAATGCTTCATTTGCGTAAATATTACCGACACCGACCACAACAGGATTTGACATTAAAAAGGTTTTTATTGGTACTTTGCGATTCTGTGCCTTAGTAAATAAATAACCGTAAGTGAAGTCATCACTCAATGGCTCGGGTCCTAATTTACTTAATAAACCTCGCTCGTCAATATTGTCTTTAAACCATAATACCGCGCCAAAACGTCGAGGGTCATTTAAACGTAACGCTTTGCCGTGTGCGAAGACTAAATCAAAATGGTCATGCTTTGCGATAGGTGTATCGGCTTCAATAACTCTAATGGTTCCTGACATGCCTAAATGCAAAACTAAGGTGCCATGTGAAAACTTAATTAATAAATATTTTGAGCGGCGTTCAACAGCATGAACACTATGACCAATCATACTTTGTACTGTTTCAGGAATAGGCCAACGTAATTTTGCATTACGTACAACGACTTGCGAAACGGTTTGCTTTAAAATATGGGGACTAATGCCTTGTCGGCAAACTTCTACTTCAGGTAATTCGGGCATAGTAGCTCTATATCGGGTTTATGGTAAATTATAGTGTTAATGCTTGCATGCGATGAACAAAAGCATCGGCAAAGCGTGTTGCTGATTGTTCATCCATATTAAAATATAATGAAGGCTCAATTAGCTCAGCTTCCATAAGGGCAAAACCCTGCTCACAGCGTACAAAATCAACGCGAGCGTACAGTGGCATGCCTATTTGCGTTTTTATCGCTTTAAGGGCTTGCTCTGCATGCTTTGTTAAGCTTGCTTCGGGTGTTATTGACCTTAAACGACCGCCATGTTCTTCCTGAACGCGAAAGTCATCGTCTTTTGGTGTTTTTAAAATGGCGTGACTGTAGTGGCCATTAAAATAAAACAGTGAAAACTCACCTTCATCAATAACATTTTTCATAAAGGGCTGAACTAAAAACTCACTGGCTGAAAACGCTTGGGCAAGTTGCGGATAAAATGTTTGATGATTTTCTTTTGTTAGCCAAAAGGTATTATCAGCATTTGCACTTATACGAGGCTTAATGACTAATTGATCAACATTTAATTCAGTAAAATATTGATCTAGCTGTTGCGGCGTTAAATTTTTCCGCCACAATGTTTTAACAATATTTACATCAAGACTAACTAATTCACGTAAATATTTTTTATCAATATTCCACTCAACCGTTAGTAAACTATTTTCAAGGTGAGCACTAGATTGCTCAATATCAGTTAACACCTTTAAAAATTCAGCCGCATCGTCTTGATAATCCCATGGCGAACGAATAATAACGGCGGCATAGTCGTTCCAATTAACACTTTTATCATGCCATGACACCATATGCATTTGCCAGCCTAACGCGAGTAGTGGCTGTGCAAGTAAATGGTCGTAAGCCTCAAAATTTTCAAGGTTGTCCATGGTCAGTATCGCGCAGTCTTGTATTTTATGATGAGTCATCGACATGATCTTCTTTATAGGTTTAGTGAAAGGGGGAAGTTAACTGGCTAATATTTCATTGGGAATGAGCTGTGAAAATATTGCCAACGGAAAAGCTAACCATCTTTTTTGCTGAGGATTAAAGACCAGCAATTCATTATCAGTAATAAACAAATTAAGTAATTGAGCTTGCGCTTCACCGGCTAATTCAACCGTAACAACTAACGCCATTTGGTGGTCAAGCTCGGGTGGAACAGTAACTATGTCACCTGTTATCTCATGCCAGGAGAGCATCATTTGCTCTAATGCTTGTCCTGATATTTTTGCTGGTGTTGCTCGCCAAGTGCGTCCGATGCGTTCTATCGCCACTTGCTGGTTAACCGCTAGCGATAGAATAACAGCATGTTTGGCAAATAAGGTCTGCTGTTTATTATCTTGTTGCTCAGTTGATGAATATAATTTTTTATTGGTCACGTTAATCACCAGAATAAAAATCATCACTGAAAAAATGATAACGTTGTTCCAACCAGTACGAGAGAGCTTCATAAAAGACTCATTATTAAATACGATAATAGTGATGATACTAAATTTTAGGCAATAAAAAACCCAGCAATTGCTGGGTTTTTAAAAACTTGAATTAAATTACTTAATTTTAGCTTCTTTGTACATTACGTGCTGACGGATGCGTGGATCAAATTTCTTGATCTCCATCTTTTCAGGCATAGTCTTTTTATTCTTATCAGTAGTATAAAAATGACCAGTACCGGCACTAGAAACTAAACGAATTTTATCGCGCATAATAATTTCCTCTAAAAGTAGTTGTTAAACTTTTCCGCCACGGGCACGGATGTCAGTTAATACTACATCAATACCTTTCTTATCGATAATACGCATTCCTTTCGGAGTTAAACGTAATTTAACGAAACGATTTTCACTCTCCACCCAAAAACGGTGAGATTGAAGGTTTGGTAAAAAACGACGACGAGTCGCGTTTCTTGCATGTGAACGGTTGTTTCCAACCATTGGCACTTTGCCTGTTACTTGGCAAACTTTAGACATTCTGAGTACTCCAAAAATTAATTCCAGGTCGAACTATTATTCCCCAAGACCGTCGCCTCGGGATCCTGAAAAAGGTGGCATATTATAGTGAAACTGAAAAATGAAAGCCACCTTTAATAAGAAAAAACTATATTAACTTAATATTGTATTACTTTACAATGGTTTATCTGTTTTTTGTGGCAGTATAATGCAAGGTTTGAGTGATAATTGCACAGATAAATATCAAATTGTTGTTAATTTATGCCTGAGTCGAGCAATTTTTTCAGTTTATTATGCTGTTCTTCGTCACAAAGTTCGTTAATTAAAATACGAATAATATGTGATTTGGCTAATTTAGTTTCTTTGGCGAGATCTTGTAATTGGATAATCGCTTGTTCACTGAGAGTGAAAGTGGCATGACGAAAGGGCTTATTTCCTTTCATATTCTTACTCGCCAATTGCTGTTTTGCAGCAAGAATGGCTTGTTCAATAGAGACATTTTTGGTGTTGTCGCTATTAACAATTTCAGGGTGCCCTAACGCGTAATTTTCTGCGTCAGCAATAAATTCGTCAACAGTGAATTCCCTTTTCTTTTTATTTCCTTGTGTGGTTTTCTTTAGGTCAGTTAAACTCATGTGAGTTGTCCGGTTTCATTGCTAATAATTCTTCAGCTATAGCAGTCATTTCTATTGCTGCTTTACCCTGAGGTTCTATTTCGAGTACTGAAGAGCCTTGTTCTTCGCTGTCATCATAAACATTACGACTAAAGGTTACCGCGTTTAATACGTTAATACCATATGAGCGGCAAACATCTTTTGCTTCTAATATTCGTTTACCTTGGTTGGGCAACGATGGGCATTGGGTGATAACAAAAGAGGCGAGCATTTTTGGGTTAACCATTTTACAGGTACTGAGCATATCTTCCATGTGCGGCACGGTTTTTAGATCTCGACGTTTAGGGCGCAGCGGAATAATAACATGGTCAGCAACCGACATTGCAGCACGAAGCGCTAAGTTATCTTGGCCACCACAGTCAACAATTACATAATCATAATGCTGTACTAAACTGAGTAAATCGTTACGAATTTTACCGTATAATTGAATACAGTTTATCGCGGGTAACGACGGATCAGAATTTCTTGCTTGTATCCAGTCAGAGGTTGTTCTTTGTGGATCACAGTCAACCATCAACACGATAGCTTTTTTATCTCGGGCAAAATAAACGGCTAAATTCTGTGCTAAACAGCTTTTACCACTACCCCCTTTTTCGCCACCTACTAAAATCATCATAATATAAAATGTCCTTACCTCTTGTTGTAACATTTGCTGTTGTAACATTCGCGTCGAGAATTAATTATAGTGCAACTATTTTATTTTGCATTTTCATTTTCTAAGCGTAATGCCAATTCAAAATAACCGTTCGGTTGCTTAAGACAGCGGATCACTGTGCCATATAAATTTTGGCTGTTGGGGTTGGCTACCTTAAAAACGACGGTCACTTTAGTTTGTAGTGGAATGACATGGTCGCAATCGAGCTTTAAGCCGCCACGCGAAAAGTCCAAACAAGTAATTTTTCGTTGCACGGTTTGTTGCTGGTCATTTACCCAACGTATATCAACTAACTCTTTTTCCATATCTAAACGAAAAGATTGTCGTCGCTCGTCGTCGCTGCTCTGATTGGGTTTAGGTTCATTCATCTAAAGCTCCTTCTGTTATTTATTATTTATAATTCACCGTGTTCAGCAAACGAGTAACACTGATTACCGGCAACAATAATGTGATCGAGTACTTGTATATCAATTAAGCTTAGTGCCTGTTCTAGTCTTTTGGTAATTTGTTTATCCGCAATGCTCGCTTCGGCAATACCCGAAGGATGATTATGCGCTAAAATTACCGCGACGGCTTTTTGTTTTAGCGCCTGCTCAACCACTATTCTCGGGTAGACCGCTGCCGCGTTAATGGTGCCAAAAAATAATCGTTCAAAGGTTAATACTTGATGCTGGCTGTCGAGAAACATTACCGCAAAGACTTCTCTGCTTTCACCACGTAATTCACTGATCAAGTAATCTCGTGTCACCTGTGAAGAGGTTAACGCAGTACCTTTTTGCAATTGCTCGCTAAGATAACGCTTTGACATCTCCAAACAAGCTTGTAACTGTACATATTTCGCCACACCTAAGCCATGATGTTGACAAAACTCCTGCTCAGTTGCGCGATAGATGGCGGCAATGCTGCCAAAACTTTTTAAAAGCTGCTGAGCTAGCTCAACTACATGGCATCCCTTTACTCCCGTGCGTAAAAATATAGCTAATAATTCCGCATCACTTAAACTGCTAGGTCCTTTGTGTAGTAGCTTTTCCCTGGGTTTTTCATTTTCTAACCAATCTTTTAACATCACCGCATCCTTGCAAAGCAAATTTGTAAATGGGCAAATTAATGGTATCTTATCGCCACTTATCGTTATTAAGACTAGCAGTTTATGCAAATTTTACAGGGTAAAAAAATAGTTCTGGGTATTACTGGCGGTATCGCTGCCTATAAAACGCCAGAATTAGTGCGTCGTTTAAAAGATAATGGCGCAGATGTTCGTGTAGTGATGACAACAGCGGCAAAAGCTTTTATCACTCCACTAACATTACAGGCCGTTTCTGCCAATGGCGTTTCAGACAGTTTGCTTGATAGCCAAGCAGAATTAGCTATGGGGCATATAGAATTAGCAAAATGGGCAGACTTTATCCTAATTGCACCAGCGACTGCCGACGCAATTGCTCGTATTACCTGCGGTATGGCGAATGATTTATTAACTACATTATGTTTGGCAACAAGTGCGCCAATTGCTATCGCTCCAGCGATGAATCAACAAATGTGGCATGCGGCAATTACTCAAGAAAATATTGCTAAACTTATTTCACGAAAAGTTGCCGTATTTGGTCCTGGCTCAGGAGCACAAGCTTGTGGTGATGTTGGTTTAGGGCGAATGTTAGATGTTGACCCTTTAGTCAGCCATGTCTGTCAATTTTTTCAACCAGCGTCGAAGATTGCTCAGGTAGATTTATCGGGCCAACGTTGGGTGATCACAGCAGGACCAACGCGTGAAGCTATAGACCCAGTGCGCTATATTTCGAATCATAGCTCAGGAAAAATGGGTTATGCCATAGCACAAGCAGCACAATTAGCGGGCGCAGAAGTCCAAATAATATCGGGACCCGTCAGTATTGCTGTTCCCCATGGTTGTAAAAAAATAGCGGTGGAAAGTGCATTGCAAATGCACCAGCAAGCGCTTGAACTTGCCAAAAAAGCCGATGTTTTTGTTGCCTGTGCCGCGGTTGCTGATTATCGAGTCAGTGAGGTAGCAACGCAAAAAATTAAAAAATCAGCCGATGAAATGCAACTTATTTTAGTGAAAAACCCTGATATTGTTGCCGATGTTGCTGCTTTATCCGTAAAACCTTTTACCATCGGTTTTGCGGCTGAAACACAAGATGTCGCACATTATGCGCTTGATAAATTAAAAAGAAAAAATCTTGATATGATTGCTGCCAACAATGTTGCGCTGTCAGGGCAAGGCTTTAATAGTGATGATAATGCCTTAACGGTTTTCTCCAATAAAAATAAAACGGAACTACCGTTAGCATCAAAAAAAATACTTGCCGAGCAATTAGTACAACTAATTTCGCAACATTATGTTGAAAAAAAATAAGAGAACGATTTATGACCGTAGCGCAAAAACCTAATCGCAAACAACAAATTTTAGAGTGTTTAGCAAAAATGCTAGAAACTTGTCCTGGCCAGAGAATAACGACCGCCAAACTTGCTGCTGAAGTGGGTGTATCAGAAGCTGCGCTTTATCGCCACTTTCCTTCTAAAGCCCGTATGTTCGAAGGTTTAATTGATTTTATTGAAGAATCAACGTTTTCACGGGTGAATTTAATCCTCAGTGATCACAAAGAAGCCTTGGTGCGTTGTCATCATATTTTGCATGTTTTGTTGGTTTTTTCAGAACGTAATCCTGGCATGTGTCGTATCTTGGCTGGTGATGCGTTAATGGGCGAAAACGAAAGATTACGGACACGTGTCAATCAGTATTTTGAAAAATTAGAAACGCAATTTAAACAAGTCTTACGTGAACGAAAATTGCGTGAAGGTAAGAGCTTTAGCATTTCAGAGCAAGCATTAGCAAATATCTTAGGCGCTTATGTTGAAGGAAAAATTAGCCAGTATGTTCGTTCAGGTTTTACCAAGAAGCCTAGCGAAGATTTTAACGATCAATGGCAATTTTTAATGGCGGGTAAGTAAGTTTTGGGTAAAAATGCGACGACATAACCCTGAGCAATACCGATTTCAGTAAGTTGATAAACTAATAAGTATTAAAATAAAATTAAGGAAAAAATGTGAGTAATTTATCACAGCTTCATCCCATGCATTTATGGCAGTTATTTGAAAAAATATGCAGTATCCCACACCCTTCAAAGCATGAGCAAAAAATATCAGCTTGGATCCAAGCTTGGGCAAAAGAGCAAGGTTTATCGGTAAAAGAAGACGCCGTTGGTAATATCTTTATTAAGAAGCCAGCTACAGCGGGTATGGAAAACTGCCAAGGCGTCATTCTACAAGCGCATATGGACATGGTTCCACAAAAAAATGCTGATACCGTTCATGATTTTTTAACCGATGCTATCAAACCTTACACGGTTGAAGAAGCTGATGGACAATGGGTTACAGCAGAAGGTACCACCTTAGGCGCTGATAATGGTATTGGCTTATGCTCAGCTTTAGCCGTTTTGGCAAGCGATGATATCGCTCATGGTCCTTTAGAAGTTTTAGTAACCATAGATGAAGAAGCTGGTATGACCGGCGCTTTTGGCTTGGAGGCAGGCTGGTTAGAGGGTGATATTCTAATTAATACCGACTCTGAACAAGAAGGTGAAATCTATATGGGGTGCGCCGGTGGTATTGACGCCGAAGCTACCTTTAAATTGATTTTTGAAGATGTTACCCAAGATTTCACTTCATTTACCTTATCTCTTTCAGGTTTAAAAGGTGGACATTCTGGGGTAGACATTGATACGGGTCGTGCCAATGCAAATAAACTTTTAGTGCGATTTTTACTCGACGCAAGCCAAAATTTTGATTTGCGTTTAGTGGATTTAAATGGCGGGAGCTTGCGTAACGCTATTCCTCGTGAAGCTGATGCCAGTTTTGTTATTGCAGCAAAAGATGTGAGCGCTTTTAAACTTAGCCTAGACGATTATTTGGACAGGTTACGCGCAACATTAGGCAGTATTGAAACCGATATTGATATGTTACTTATTTCACCAGAGGTTTTCGACCAGTGTTGGAGTCTTAAAACACAGTCGTTAATTTTAAACGCCCTTAACGCTTGCCCCAATGGTGTTATTCGCATGAGTGACGATATTGAAGGTATTGTAGAAACATCGCTTAACTTAGGGGTTGTTCGCTGTAAAGGGCGTAATTTTGTAGCTATGTCTCTTATTCGTAGTTTACATGACGATGGCCGATTACTGGCCGAGTCTATGGTGAAATCAGTCTTTACATTAGCAGGAGCAAAGGTTGAATTTTCTGGTGCTTATCCCGGCTGGAAGCCTAATACAGATTCAAAAATTATGAAAACTGTCCGTGATACTTACCAGTCACTTTTTAATAAAGTGCCTGAGATTATGGTTATCCATGCCGGTTTAGAATGTGGTTTATTTAAAAACGCTTATCCAAACTGGGATATGGTTTCGTTTGGCCCCACCATTAAATTTCCTCATTCACCTGATGAAAAAGTGAATGTCGAAGCCGTTGGGCTTTATTGGCAGTTACTGGTTGAAGTATTGAAGAATATTCCAGCAAAAGCTTAGTTTTTCTGTTGTTATGCTGAAGATGTTGCCTTACTTTTAATCAAGTAAGGTGCATAATTTCAACATAATGTGATTTAAATCAAAACAAGCGTTGTTAGGCTAAGGTCTAATAAACTTTTTCTGGTAAAACCGTATACTTGAAGAAGAAAGTTTTAAGGATTAAATTATGTTCCAGCCAGAAAAAATAATAGTTGCTGACGATCACCCTTTATTTAGACAAGCGTTATTAGCTGCGCTCGATGTTAAGTTTAATAAAACCCAGTGGTTAGAAGCACAGACAATCGAGCAACTTGAACAACAACTCGCTAATAATACCGACAGTGATTTAGTCTTGTTAGACTTAAATATTCCTGGCGCTCATGGTTTTAACACTTTAATTCATGTGCGTAATCATTTTCCACAAATACCGGTAGTGATGATCTCGGCTCATGAAGATAACGATACTATTCGTAAAGCGATGGAATATGGCGCAGCGGGTTTTGTACCTAAATCGACGCCCGTTGAAACTATTATTTACGCGATTCAACAAATTTTAGCGGGAGAAGTATGGGTGCCAGAAAGCTTTGCTCAGGCGAGTAAAGGTGATGGAGAAAGTAATATTGCCGAACGTGTGGCGAGTTTAACTCAGCAGCAATACCGTATTTTAATGATGTTTGCCCAAGGCTTATTAAACAAACAAATTGCTTACGACCTTAATGTCTCAGAAGCGACTATTAAGGCGCATGCTACCGCTATCTTTCGTAAACTCAATGTTCGTAACAGAACGCAAGCCGTTATTGCTATTGCGCCACTGAATGTTGCTGAGCCAAATATTAATCACTAACCGCAACTATTAACTATTAACAATTATCAGTAATAGCAATGGGCTATCGCTTGCCAATAGCTTGTTAGTGCCCAACCCTCTAATTAATCACTCACAGCGGTTTGTAAAAGCAATCATCAACAACCGTTGGTGATAACGATTACTCAGAATAATTATCTTGTAACTTCTTCGCTAGCAGTGCACTCATCATTGCGCGCAGCGCTGCTGGCTTAACCAATTTTCTCATAAAGCCAACATCGGCTTTCTGGGTTTTTTCTTCAATGTCACTATCGGTAGTCGCTGTAATTAATATTGCCGGAATATAATGATTACTGCTTGCACGTAGCGCTTTGATAAGGGTTAAGCCGTCTTGATTGTTATTAAGCTGGTAGTCGACTAATAAAATTTCAACTTCATTTTGATGCTGTGCAAATATTGCTATTGCCTGCTCAAAAGACTCAGCCGATAGCACGTTACACTGCCAAGCACTGAGCAGTTCTGTCATGCCATTAAGTACATCAGGGTCGTTATCAATACACATTACCGTGACGTCTTTTAGACCTATTTTAGTGACTGGCTGCTCAATTTTAATATTAAATTGTCGATGTGCTTTGGTGATAGCGAGTGAGAACTTACACCCTTGCTGTTCTTTTGATGTTAACGACAGCGGGTGTCCTAATAATTGTGCAAAGCTTTGGGTAATATTCAGACCCAATCCTAAACCTCTGCTGGCATGACTTGGATTGTTTTCTAGTTGAGTAAATTGCTCGAAAACAATCTTTTGTTTTTCAAGCGGAATGCCTGGGCCGTTGTCCAATACTTGCAGAATAACTTGCTGACCAACAGTTCGCGATCCTAATAAAATTTTCCCCGGACTGGCGTAGCGAAAGGCATTGCCAATTAAGTTCTGTAAAATACGGCGTAATAAATTACGGTCTGAAGTAATCCAAGCTTTACAAGAGACCACTTTAAATTCAACTTGATATTCAGCCGCCGCCGCAGAGAATTCTTGCGCCAAATCTTTAAATAAATCATTCACTGAAAATGTGGTGAGGTGGGTGGTGATATTGCCGCTTTCAATACGTGCTATTTCAGCTAAGTCGGCCAGTAAGTCGTTAGCAACCTTTAAAGAATGATCGATGTTTTTGACTTGTCTTAATTGGCTTTCGCTTAAACTGCCTTGGCTACTCAAGGCTGAGGTAAATAACCTTGCAGCTTCCAATGGCTGCATTAAATCATGGCTGCAGGCTTTCAGATAGAGGCTTTTTTTAATATGTGCTTGTTCAGCCTTTTCACGAGCAGCATCTAAATCTTCATTGGTTTTTTCTAATTTTTTAGTGCGTTCGGTAATAATGGTTTCTAAATCAATATTGGTATCTTTTAAGACTCTTTCAGCATTTTTATAGGCGGTAACGTCAGAAAACAACATGACAAAGCCACCACCGGGTAAAGGGTTACCTTGAATTCTGACCACTTGGCCGTCAGGGTGTTCACGTTCAGAGCTGTGAGGACTTCCGTTTCGTAAATACTCTAAACGTTTTTCAACTTGTCGACTAATTTCACCTTCGCCGCAAAGACCCCGCGAGGCGTTGTAACGAATAAGGTGCTTTATCGGGCAACCTTTGTAAATTAACTCTTTAGGGTAAGAAAATAGATCAATATATTTATTGTTCCAAGCGACTAATTTTAGCTCATTATCGACAATTGAAATACCATCACTGGCGTTTTCTATAGCGCTTTGTAATAAATTTTGACTGAATTTACGCTGCTGGCTCGAAGCATCTTCAACTAATACCGCAATTTCGTCGAGGGCAATATCGCGTCCATCTAAAGCCGAAGATAAGACTAAACGTGCTGAAGATGCCCCCATAACACTTGCCAGCGTATTTTCAGTATGCAGTAATAACTGTTGATTATAGTCTTGATGAGTGACCTCTTTTTTCACGACACCTTGCTTAAAGTGTTTAAAACTAATTTTTGCTTTTCCCTCGCCAACAAAACGCGAGACAAGCACTTCTAAATCACGTTCATCAATATGACGTTTTTTCTGTGAATTGAGTAGTTTAGGTGCTTGCCACTCTAAAAATAGCGATGCCTGTACCCGCTCTTGCACACTTTGGCGACTGACTTGTGATAATGCCCACATTACAAACATATTAACCGTTAAGCTAAGTAGGCTAACGGTGGTATTAGCCGATAATAAGCCGCCGGTAAAAGGCTGCTCGTATAAGCCAAATTGTGGAATGAAATTAAGTAATAACCACATTGAAAAACCAATTAAAATACCCGCATATACTCCAGTTAAGCTTGCTCTTCGCCAGTAAAATGCCGCAACAAGTGCTGGGGTCAATTGCGCAAAAGCTCCAAAAGCAATTTCACCTAACGAGCTTAGCGTATCGGGTGAAGTCATCAAAAACACCCCGTAGCCCAGCAAAATAACTAGAAAAACGAGTGCTTTACGAATGTTAAGCAAGCGAATTCTAAATTCATCAAAATCGGTGTTTTTAGCTTTGCTAGCACGAAAAATATAAGGGAAAACTATTTCATTGCTCAACATCGTACTCAGTGCAATCGAAGAAATAATCACCATAGAGCTGGCAGCAGAAATAGCACCTAGAAAAGCAAACAGTGTTAACCAGGTTTGTTGTTGATGCCAAGGTAAAAATAAAACATAAGCATCTGAAGGGACACTATCACCCAAGAGCATTTGGCCCGCGATACCCAGCGGCGCAGCGAAAACCGCAAAAACTAATAAATAAAGCGGAAATATTTTTCGACTGAGTTTAGTATCTTTTGGGTCTTTAAGTTCAACGACCATGACTTGAAATTGTCGAGGTAAGGATAAAAATGCCGCCATAACAATAACTAACATCGCTAACATCGACATCATATTAGGAAAGTTAAGTTGCTGCTCTAGCTGTAAACTTGCTCCTGACTTGTACCAAATGTCCATGGGCGAGTCGAAGACAAAAAAAGTCACAAAAATACCGACAGCAAGAAAGGCAAAAAGTTTGACTAACGATTCAAAAGCAATGGCAAGCATTACACCTGGGTGGCGCTCGGTAACATCGATGTGACGAATACCAAATATTACGGTGAAGCCAGCAAGTACTACGCTTGAAATAAGTCCAAAGCGCCAAGTCACTAACGTTTGTTCAGCTTGAAGTTGTTGAAAAGAATAGACAATAGCTTTTAATTGTAGAGCGATATAGGGCATGGTGCCGATTAAAGCGACGATGGTCACCATAATCGCTAGCTTGTGTGACTTGCCATAACGTGAGGCGAGTAAATCAGCGAGAGAAGTTAAGTTTAACTTTAAGCTAACACGCACAATACGTTGGATAAAAGGCCAAGCAAAAACAAATAATAAAATGGGTCCTAAATAGATAGGAATATGAGAAAGAAAGTTCGTTGAGGCCTGGCCCGTAGTGCCTAAAAAGCTCCACGAGGTACAGTAAACCCCTAGTGTTAGCGCATAAATAATACCCTGACTTTTACGAACAATTTTATGGCGGTATTTGTTTCCTAAATAGGCAATAAGAAAAAGCAGGCCAATATAACCAATACTCAATACCGACAATTGCCAATTAGGAAACATAATAAATCTCAATTTTTATTTTTATACTTCTACAATACCAAGCATTTAAGCTAATTTATACAAAACTTGGTGGGTAATTAAGCGAAGTTTTTTTAGCCATTAACTTCAGGACATTGCATTTCAACAACATTGCTATATAATCGCGTTCGAATATCATTCGAACGAATAAGTTAAAGAGGTTGCTATGGCACCCGCACCAAAATTTAGCCTTGAAGAACAAGAGAAGTTAATTCTGTTTGCCGCGGTTACCGCAATAGAAAAAAGTAACTTATTAGATTTTTCAATGTCATCAATCGCCAAGTCTGCTGGCCTATCTATGGGGTCGGTCTATAAATTTGTGCAATGTAAAGAAGACTTGCTGATTGTCTTAGCAACAAAAATGTATCAAGAAAGGTATCGGGTTGTAAGTCAAGTGCTTGCACTGCCACTAACTACGCCAGAACGAATTATTGCTTTAAGCTTACTCGATTTTTCTAAAGTACAAATGTTTAGTTTTGATGATCAACTAGAAAGTATTGTTAATACACGCTCTATTATAAAGCGATGCTCACAACGCTGGCTTGATTATATGATTAATTGTAGTCGTGTCTGCGAGGATTCATTTAAAGTATTGCTGCAAACGGCAGTCGATACTAATGAACTTCAGTCGGGCGTTAATGACATGGAGCAGATAAGTATTGGCGCATGGTCTTTAAATGTAGGTTATTTTCAAACGGTAAGATTACATCACAATAGAAACAGCAAACAAGATAGTGAAGCTCAAGAGGGTATCACTTCTTTATCAACAGACAATGTGCACATTCTTAATTTACAACGCTTTATCAACACCTTTAATTGGCGACAAAAAGTCAGTAAAGACGATATTGAAAAAGTAGCTCTACAGCTAACTACGTCAGAACTTAGATAACAACATGAGAAATAATAAAGGAAATACTATGAAAATCCGTCAATGGATTCTGATTATTCTAATTTTAGCTGCAGTGGTCAGTAGCTTGTATTTTTATAAGTCATCATTACAAGCCCAAGCATCGCAGGGAGTCAATATGCCTGAGCCTTCAGCAACGGTTAATGCGACTGAAGCGGTTCGTGTCGATTATCAAGAAATGCTTAAAGTCAGTGGTGAAGTACAAGCCTTTAAATCATTATCATTAAATAATGAATTCGCTGGGCAAATTACCTTGTTAAATGCACAGTCAGGACGCCTGGTGAAAAAAGATCAGGTACTTATTGAAATTGACCATCGAGATGAAGACTCGAAGTTAATTGCCGCTCAAGCACAGCTTACCTTAGCGAAAAAGACCTACAGTCGCTATCTTGTCTTAAAGAAAAACAATGAAATTAGTGCAGAACTTGTTGATCAAGCTGAAGCTGAAGTTGCATTGGCTAAGTCTGATGTAGCCTTATTAGAAACGATGATCGCCAAGAAAAAACTGAGCGCACCTTTTGATGCAAAAGTGGCCATTCACAATCTTGAAATAGGACAATATTTAGATAAAAACAGTCAAGTATTGACCTTGATTGGTATTAACGAATTTACCTGGATTGATTTCTACTTACCACAAGTTTATCAAGAGCTCGGGGTGGGATCTGTTGTTAACGTTCAACCGATGAATCAGCTTAAGTCATATGAAGCGATGATTATTGCCATTGATCCACAATTAAAACGGACTTCACGTAGCTTGAAGTATCGCGCACAAATAAAGTCTTCATTATTAGCATTGAAGCCTAATACCTTAGTCAGTGTTTATTCACCCATTGCCGCCGAGGCTTCGCTAATATCAGTACCTGATATCGCCATAACACGAGATCCACTAGGAAGTTATGTTTTTATACTTGAAGCAGAGGGTGAAGGTGCTTATCGGGCTAAAAAAGTTAAAGTGACTTTGGGTGATCGCAATGATGACCGAGTAATGGTGTTGTCAGGCCTCAATGAAGGACAATTAATTGCTACAAAAGGTGCATTTAAATTATTCCCACAAATGAAAGTTTACCTCGCTGAGTCTTTGTCAGCGAGCACTGCTGATAAGAAATAGCGAGTTATGATGAAAAAAACTTCAAATCCAATTTCACACAGTAAAGCATCGGTAATGGATATTTTTGTTCGCCGTCCTGTTGTCGCGTTAGTTTTGTCTATTATTATTTGTTTAGCGGGACTTTGGTCAATCAGTAAGATCCCCGTGTTGCAGTTTCCAAAGATAGAGAGTGCTTCGTTAGTTATTGATACCTATTACATTGGCGCTTCAGCTGAAGTGGTGCAAGGTTTTGTTACTGAACCGATAGAGCGAGCTGCCGCAACGGTGCCTGGTGTTGAGTATGTTGAGTCTAAAACGACTTCAGGCAGCAGTAAAGTTACCGCGTGGCTCAACTTAAATGAAAATAGTACCTTAGCATTAGCGGAGTTAACCGCACGTTTAAGCCAAATTCGCTATGAATTACCCACAGGTGCGCAAGACCCCATAGTCTCAGTGAGTCGTGCAGACCGTCCTTTTGCTGTCTTCTATCTGAATGTTAATGCTAATGGTAATGACTTATCAAAAGTCACTGATTACTTAACCCGACAAGTTAATCCGGTTTTAAACGCCATAGAAGGTGTGCAACGTGTTGGTATTGAAGGGGCAAGAACGCCAGCAATGCGCATCTGGTTGAATACCGAAGCGCTTGCAGTGTTTAACTTAAGTTCGACAGAGGTTTACCAAGCATTAGCAACCAATAACAGTATTGCAACTATGGGCTATGCTGAAAATAGCCGACAGCGCATTGATATTGTTGCTAACAGTCAATTAACGTCAGTGACTGAGTTTGAGCAATTAGTGGTGGCAAATATCGACGGTGCTACCATTCATTTAATTGATATTGCTCGTGTTGAAATAGCGGCAGAAGATGCCAGCGTTACGGCAAGGCTAAATGATAGTGACACGGTTTATATCTCAATTTGGCCCTTACCTGGCGCTAATGAAATTGATATTGGCGATAGTCTTTATAGTAAAATTGCCGAATTGAATAAAACATTACCTTTAGGTATGTCGATAGATTTTGCCTTCGACGGTACACTTTATATGCGTGATGCGTTAAGTGAAATTTTCATTACTTTAATGGAAACTGTTATTTTAGTCGGCTTGGTCGTTGTCTTATTAATGGGGTCATTTAGAAGTGCGATGGTACCACTTATTACTATACCTATATCTATACTTGGCGCGGTAGCAGCGATGTCATTTATGGGTTTTTCGCTTAACTTATTAACCGTGTTAGCGATTGTATTATCGGTAGGTTTGGTGGTTGATGATGCGATTGTGGTGGTGGAAAACGTTGCCCGTTTAATGCGTAAAGGTTATTCAAAATTTGACGCTGCTTTAGAAAGTTCACGTCAACTACTTGTTCCCATTATTTCGATGACCTTAACGTTAGCTGCGGTCTATGCTCCTATTGGATTTTTATCAGGATTAACCGGGGTTTTATTTAAAGAATTTGCTTTTACCTTGGCTATTGCGGTCATTATTTCAGGGATTGTCGCGATTACTTTATCATCGGTGATGAGCGCACATATCTTGCCTAAAGGGGGTGAAGAGGGGTGGTTAACACGAAAGGTGAATAAACTCTTTGATAATATTCAACAAGCTTATGGCAAATTACTGCAACGTATTTTTAAGTGGCAAGGGCAGGTTTTTTTAATTGCGGCTGTGGTTTCTTTGCTTTCAGTGCCTTTTTATTTGCAATCAAAGAAAGAGCTAGCGCCTGTTGAAGATCAAGCGAGTGTTATGTTTGTCGTTATGTCACCACCTGACTCTTCATTAGCGTACAACGTTGCTCAAATGGGACCTGTGGTGGAGACCTTACAAGAGATTGAAGGTGGCTTGAAAGTTTGGCAATTACTCTTTACTTCTGGTGGCTTTGGCGGCTTAGAGTTGGTCGGTGCTGACGATCGTAATTACTCTACACAAGAACTTATTCCAGAAATGTATGGCAAATTGGCGCAAATACCCGGTTTGAATATGTTACCTATATTACCCGGTTCATTGCCAACCGCGGGACAATTTGAAATTGAAATGGTAGTTAAATCTTCGGCATCCTACGCGGAAATGAAAAACTATGCTGATCAATTGGTGGGAGCAGCATTTGCCAGCGGTGATTTTCTTTTTGCAGACAGTGATTTAAAAATAGATTTACCCCAAGTTGAGTTACAACTAGATCGCGAAAAAATTGCTGATTTGGGGCTTAATGTTGCTGATATTAGTCAACAAATGGGCATTCTATTGTCGAGTAACTTCGTTAACCGTTTCGATGCTAACGGTAAGGCATATCGTGTTATTCCAATGGTTGATAATAATATTCGGGGTAAAACTGAAGAGATCTTAGCGTTAAATATTAAGATACCTTCGGGAGAATTAATACCCGTTTCGGCTGTTGCTGATTTAACATGGAAAACCGTACCGCGTGAATTATCAACTTTTGCTCAGCAGGCTTCATTTAAAGTTTATGGTGGCGTTGCGCCAGGCGTTAATAAAGAACAAGCGCTGTCAACACTAGAAAATGCGGCGAGAAATATGCTACCTACAGGTTACAGTATTGACTATGCCGGAGAATCACGTCAGCTTCGCAAAGAAGGCAGTACCCTAGTGATGGTATTAGGTGTTTCATTATTGATTGTATTTTTAGTTTTAGCGGTACAATTTAATAGCTTTAGAGACCCGCTTGTGGTGCTTTTAGGTTGTGTACCCTTAGCGTTGTCGGGAGCATTACTTTTACCTTATATTGAGTTAACCACCATTAATATTTATTCACAAATTGGTTTGATCACCTTAATTGGTTTAATCGCTAAAAATGGTATTCTTATTGTCGAATTTGCGAATCATGCTCAAATAGCTGGCGCCGATAAATTAGCGGCGGTTACAGAGGCGGCAACGACACGTTTGCGACCGATATTAATGACGACCGCGGCAACTATTTTAGGACATTTTCCTTTAGTATTGGTGACGGGAGCTGGAGCAGAAGCGCGAAACAGTATAGGTATTATTTTAGTGGCGGGTATGTTTATTGGCACACTATTCACGCTGTTTGTTTTACCGAGTTTCTATTTGTTATTCGCCGAGCGTCGACAGGCTTCAGTCGAAAATAGACCCGAGATGGCTATCGCTAAAAGCGAAGCTTAGTCAGGGCTGTTGTTGCTAGGTAAAAAGGGCGTTACTTTAACAAGTAGCGCCCTTTTTTACGCAACAAACACAGTTAATACTTTAAGGGGGATCACTCGTCGCCACTGTTTCGTTGTTGAGGAATATCACTAAAGTACTGGACAAACTCTACTTCAAAGCCATTGGGGTCAAGAAAATATAAATTAGCTCGGTGTGTATGCTCAACGCCTTCTTTATGCACGTCAAAGCCCGCCTTTACTAGTCTATTTTTTATTGCTGTTAAATTATCAGTCACAAAAGCAAAATGGGCTAAACCTACTTGATGTCCCAATAAATCTCGATTTTCTCCAATACCGTTATCGTTGAAAGTAAGGTATTGATAGTCGTCACCAAAGTGTACCCAATTGCGATCTACGCCAGACCATTGTGAAATGCCCTCAGCTCTTATTTTCCAATGAGGAAAGGCTGCTTGGTAAAATGTCAGTGTTTGTGGAATGTCGTTAACGACTAAATTTAAGTGTTCAATGTGTAGCATAAGTATCCTTGTTTACTAACAGTGAAGAAACGATGAAAACTCAGCTTAAGCTGAAGTAAAAGGTTATTTCTAATAAGCTTGAAATTATATTATGCCAATTAAGTCCTAATGGACAGGGTGAACACTGAAGAAGTGAATTTAATCATAGACAATCTTGCTAAGCGCTGGAGTGTAAAAGTATCGAGGTTACCTTTTCATCAAAAAATAATCTTCCTATGGTGGCTTAGCGTGATTAATTTGGGGGCGTAATAAGATGTCGTGGCGAATGAATGTTCATATAATGAGTTGGCTTGGTGTTAGTCATGTTATCAGTGGTTGTTTTTATCAATGAATCGTTGTCATAAATACCATGACAACGATAAATTAACGACCTGCCACTTGTGGGTTTATCGGTGGTATTAGTTAAGTGTTTGCGTATAAAACTCAGAAAAATATTTACCGCCCTTAATTTCAAGGATTAAACGTAATTTGTAGCTTTGGCCTTTATCTGCAACCAAACGACCAAGTGGTGTTTCGCGCTTCCAGTAATAAGGCGAGTCTTTCATGCCGAGTCGAAAGGACGTTGCTTGGTTTTCTTTATCGACGAGAAATAAAGTAGCGGTATCGATAGGAAAAGTAGAATTAACGGTCGTTATACCCTTGTCATCCATAACATTTACTTCAAATTCTCCTGATTTTAAAATACATTTTTGCTGACTAACGTCACAATGTCCAAAGGGAACCAATTCAAAAGCGCGCGCTTGACTAGCACTATTCTCTTCCCATAAATCAGCTAAGGCAAAGCCTAAAATGGTCAGGATAGGGGCAACGATAATAGCTGTTTTAGTGTGTTTGTTCATAAAGCTTCCTATGAGTATATGTTACTTCGTCATGCTGAATTTATTTCAGTTGTTTAACTTGAGATCTTGAAATGAATTTAGGATGACGCCGACTTAGCTAGTTAGGTTTTAGTTCTGCCGCCCACTGAGTCAGTTTAGTTTTAATCATAACGGCCATTTAGCCCGTTCGGTGTTAAGTATTATGTCTGCTTAAGCAGAAGAATTTACTCATTATATCGTAATAAGTAAATATAAAGCCCTATTTATACAAGTTAAATAGGGCTTTAGTATTATTAATCAAAAAGTTGTCGTAAGACTAATTAGTGATCATGTGCTGCTGAAACACCACCATGCGGTGTACGGAAGTTTTCAACCATTTGTTGGATATGAGCGGGTGCTGGACCTGTTACTCTTAATACAGCGAAAGCAACTGCAAAGTTAACAGCAGCGCCGACTGCACCAAAGGCATTAGGAGAAATACCAAAGAACCAGTTAGGACCCATGTCACCTAGGAAAGAAGTGCCTGGGATAAACATAAAACCTTTGTGTTGGAACACGTATAACATAGTTACACCGATACCCGAACACATGCCCCAAACTGCTGCTGGACCACTCATCTTCTTAGCAAATATACCCATCATTAGTGCAGGGAATATTGACGATGCGGCTAAACCAAAGGCTAGCGCCACCGTTCCTGCGGCAAAGCCAGGCGGATTTAAACCAAGCCAGCCAGCAACCATCACTGATATTGTCATCACAATTCGACCTGCGAGTAACTCATCTTTCTCTGACATGTCAGGTGTTAAAATACCTTTCAATAAATCGTGGGAGATAGAGGAGGATATCGCTAATAACAAACCAGCGGCAGTAGATAACGCAGCAGCTAAACCACCAGCGGCAACTAAAGCAATAACCCAGTTTGGTAAGTTTGCGATTGCTGGGTTAGCAAGTACCATAATGTCACGGTCAACTTTAACCATTTCATTGGTCGCTTTATCAGCAGTATATTGTATTTTACCATCGCCATTCTTGTCTTCGTATTGTAAAAGACCAGTTTTTTCCCAATCTTTAAACCATTGTGGACGTTCAGCATACTCAAGGTTCTGACCGGCTACGGGTTCAATAGTGTTCATTAGGTTTAAACGAGCCATTGCGCCAACTGCCGGAGCAACTGTGTATAACAAGGCGATAAAGACTAATGCGTAACCTGCAGATTGACGTGCAGCTTTAACTGAAGGAACGGTAAAGAAGCGCATAATAACGTGAGGTAAACCGGCAGTACCTATCATCAGAGATAGAGTATATGCGAACATATTTACTGAGCCGCCCATGTTATCAGTGGTGTACTCTTTAAAGCCTAATTCAGTAACAACTAAGTCTAATTTATCAAGTAAATAAACACCGCTACCGTCAGCCAACGTTGAGCCTAAGCCTAACTGTGGAATAGGGTTACCCGTTAACTGTAGTGAAATAAAGACTGCAGGAATGGTATAAGCAAAAATCAATACTATGTACTGAGCAATTTGCGTGTAAGTAATACCTTTCATACCACCCAATACGGCATAAACCCAAACAACGAACATACCGATGTAAAGACCTAAATCGTAATCAACTTCTAGGAAGCGAGAGAAAGCAACACCCACACCTTTCATTTGACCAATGATGTAAGTTAATGACGCTATGATTAAACAAACAACGGCAACAACACGTGCTGTTTTTGAGTAATAACGGTCAAAAATAAATTCAGGTACAGTGAACTTGCCGTGCTTACGTAAGTAAGGAGCAAGTAGCATGGCCAGTAGTACATAACCACCAGTCCAACCCATTAAGAAAACTGAGCCACCATAGCCAAGGAAAGAAATCATCCCTGCCATTGAAATAAATGACGCGGCACTCATCCAATCGGCACCAATTGCCATACCATTTTGTAATGGGGTAACACCACCACCAGCAACGTAAAAGTCACTAGTTGAACCGGCACGAGCCCACCAAGCAATACCAAAGTAAACGGCGAAAGAACCGAACACAGCAATGTATGTATAGAGTTTTAACTCATCCATTATGATTCCTCGACGTTATATTTTTTATCAAGATCGTTCATTTTTTTGGTGTACCAAAAAACTAAACCGACAAAAGTGTAAATTGAACCTTGCTGTGCAAACCAGAAACCTAGTTTGTAGCCACCGATACGTATTTCATTTAAAGGTTCTACTAATAGCAAACCGAACCCAAATGAAACGACGAACCAGATAACAAGACTTATAAATATTAGGCGCAGATTTTCTGACCAATATGTCTGTTTCTCTTCCATTATCCTCTCCTAGCAACTTAACTTATCTGGGTTTTAGCCCAGTTATTATGTGAAGCGTTTATTATTTTTTTACGCTTGATTTATCACCTGTTTTACCAATTAAGGCAGTAGTTACGTTTACTATTAATTCGGATCGCGATAAAACCAAAATCAAAATTCATAGTGAAATTTAACTATTATTGACACTAACAAGGTTTTTCGAATTGAGGTATTACACTTTAGTCTAGATTTTATACTTTAGGGTTGACGTAAGCGGGCTAAATACACTAAAAATAGCTATCTACTAAGTATGTTTTGTTAAAGGCTGAAAGAATATGGATCATGAACTCGCCGAGATTAGTGCTTTCCTTCAAGCGATTCCGCCATTCGACACCCTACCCGAATCGGTGACGTTACAATTAGTTAAAGAAATAAATATTTGCTACGTAAGGGCCAAGCAACCGTTACCACCTAATGGTATCGAGGAGGCGCGTCTTTATATCTTACGCAAAGGTGCTTTGGTTTATACCGACCATAATGGCCAGTTAGTGGGAAAATATACCGAAGGTGAAATTTGCAGTGTTTTTTGTCGACCCGCACAACGCAATGAAGTGGAGGTAAATACTGAGGAAGACACTTTACTGTACAGTCTTGATTATCAAACTTTGCTGTCTTTAGTTGCAGACTACCCACAAATAGACGCTTTTTTCATGCAAACAGCTGCAGAGCGTTTAAAAGGGAAAATGAGCAAGGTTAATGAAGACGCGATTATTAATTCTTCACTGATTAATAACCCCATTAGTCAATTTTATCATCAACCAGTATTAACCATTAACAGTCATCAAAGCATACAAGAAGCGGCGCTAAAAATGACTGAAAAAGATATTTCTTGCCTAGTCGTAATCGATTATAAAGAAAGTGGTGTCGGTGCACCCGTTGGTATAGTAACCGATAAAGATATTCGTCGACGTTGTGTCGCTGAAGGGTTAAGTTTTACCCTGCCAGTGAGCGAGATTATGACCACAGATATGGCAACGTTACCCGAGCAAAGTAGCGCTTATGATGCGCTTATGTTGATGACTAGCAAGCGTATTCACCACCTTCCTATTACTGGCTTTAGTGATTCTGGAGAGTATGGCGAACTAGTGGCGATGGTAACTATCACGGACTTAATGAATAATGAAGGCCACAATGCCGTCAATATCACCAGTATTATTCGTAAAGCGGCGACCATTAACGATTTGATCCGTATCAGTAAATTAATACCAAAATTACAAATTCGTATGGCTAAACTCGGCACCAGCGCTGATCATATTGGTAAAAGTATTAGCGCGATAACGATGGCATTTACGATTCGAATTATTGAAATGTCAGAAAAAATCAATGGTAAAGCGCCAGTTCCCTATGCATGGGTAGCTTGTGGTTCTCAAGCAAGACAAGAGCAGCTTGCCCATTCTGACCAAGACAATGCTTTAATTATTTCTGATCAGGTACAACCTGAGCATGAAGCTTGGTTTGAAAACCTCGCCTCGTTTGTTTGTGATGGTCTTGCTGCCTGCGGTTTTATCTTGTGTCCTGGCGATATCATGGCTTCAAACCCTAAATGGCGACAACCACAAAAAATGTGGCATCAATATTTTGAGCAATGGGTGAATACTCCAAGCCCACAGGCGTTACTTAATGGTAGTGTCTTCTTTGATTTTGCTACAGTACATGGCGACGATTCTTTACTTAACGAAGTACGTAGCAAGCTGCTGGCAAAAACCAAAGGTAATAGCTTATTTCTCGCACACCTGTCTAGAAATGCTTTGATGCTGAGGCCACCACTGGGGTTTTTTCGGGATTTTGTGTTAATTTCTGATGGCGAGCATAAATCGAGTCTAGATATTAAGCACAATGGTATAGCGCCGATTGTTGATCTGGCAAGAATTTATGCGCTAGCCGAAGGGATCGCATCAGTGAACACTATAGAGCGCCTTAGAAAAGCAGCTGGAAGCCCTTCTATTTCTAAAGAGTCGGCGGCTAACTTAATTGATGCTTATGAATTTTTAGGCATATTGCGTTTAGAGCACCAAGCCAATTTACTTCAAGCAGGTAAAGAGCCAAATAATTACTTGTCACCGAAAAAATTGTCTAAGCTCGAACGTGAACATTTAAAGGATGCTTTTAAAGTCATTAAAGCATTACAAGATAGCAGACAGTCAACGTACTAAGGTTAAATATGCTCAGCAATCAACCCTTGTTTTATTGGTTACTCGGTTATGAAGCTCAACGAAAACGTGCTTGGGCACGAGCGCCAGAAGGAGCCTTAAAAGACTTTCTTGCTGTTAGTTTTCCTGAACCTGATACGCCATTAAATGATATTGAAATTTTGTCGGTTGATTTTGAAACCACTGGCCTTCATGCCATTAACGATAAGTTACTAAGTGTTGGCTTTATTGGCATAAAACAGCAGCAAATATCATTAAAAGACAGCTACCATCAAATCATCAAAACGAAGGATGATCTTAGCGCAGATAACGTTATTATTCATCAAATAACTGATCAGCAAAAAGAACAAGGCGCGCCATTAAAAGAGGTGGTTGAAGCCTTACTCAAAGCTTTGGCTGGAAAAGTAATGTTGGTACATTTTGCTCGTATTGAAAGACAATTCTTGCAACAAGCTTGTTTGGAACTTTATGGCGTAGCGCCACCTTTTCCGATGATAGATACCCTAATGATAGCAAAGCGTCAACTTGATAAAAAGGATGTCGCTTACGACCCCTCAGAATTAAGATTGTCAACTTTGCGCCACGCTCATGGCTTGCCAAATCATTTTGCCCATAACGCTTTAAATGACGCTATAGCTACGGCAGAACTGTTGATGGTACAAGTCAGTGAAATGTCTGATAACAACTCACTTAAATTGCACGATTTATTATTGTAATTTCGGCTCAATGAACCCATAAAAACTAATGGCAAGTAAATCTGTTGAAGGCAAGCGTAATATTTTCAAGTTGAATATTACTTTTGAACAATACCCCTGACAACTTACTACCGCTCTTATTTGAAATGGCTTATGGTGACCGTTTAGGCTTTATCAACGGAGGTTGATGTAGACTTAGCATTGGCCTTGATTATTTCAATATCTACTTTATCAATTAGTAATAAAACGTCTGCTAATTTTTTTCTTAAATCAGCAGAGAGCTTGTTAGGGAAGCTACATTTTTTGGCGACAGAAAGTGATTCTCTGCGGATAACGATGTTAAGTAAATTCTGAATAGAGTCGGTATTTGATAGTGCTAATGCGGGGAGTGGTTTTTCAACTGCTTGATTAAAGGTATCGTACGCTTCTTGTAATGCTACTTTTGCTTGTTTTAGTCTAGCCATGTAACCACCTATTTTATTGTTATTAAGGGCCTATTGGTGTTTATCACGATTAATCAAAACACCTATGGCCCCTTCTACAATAAATAGATTTGAAACTTTGTCTAGTGTTATTCGTTAGTAATTAAACGATTGCAGTAGTGTTAACGTTATCATCTTGCCTTGAACCTATAGCTAACCTTAGTTTCATGCTCTTACTTGACGATAAAATTTTAGGTGGTTAATTTCGCTTTTTTGATGATGGTAAATAATTCATCTTTTAAATGTAAACGCTGCTTTTTTTGTTGATCGAGATATTCATCCGAAGTATTTTCAGCCCCTTGCTCAATGTGATGTACTTCTTGATCGAGCTCGTGATATTTTTTGAATAAGCGAGCAAAATGAGCATCATTCATTTTTAGGCTGCGTATTTCATCAGCAAATTCTGGAAACTCGTGGTGTAAATCATGTTTTTCTATTATCATTTTTTATCCCTTATGTTGCGCAATTAATACAAGTTGTTGTGTAAGGTAAAGCGTGTAATCTTTCGATGTTTATTAGGGTGTTACAGCTTGAACAAAAGCCATGTTTTTTATTTTTTAGACGATTTAATGCAGCAATAACATACTTTAATTCAGCTTTTGCTTGGTGATGAATTTCATCTAGCACTTCATCATTTTCGGTTTCGGTCGCTTGTTCAGCAAAGTCCTGTGAGCGACCTTGGTGTAAATCAGCTTCAATAGCACTTATGCGATGCTCTAGCTGAGCTTTTTTCTCTGTTAAGGAGGTTAATATTTCTTGATGAGTCATGTCATTTTCCTTTAAACGATAATGGCTATGACTTTATTTTATGGCAACGTTGGCTAATTGTTTTGATCTAGCGCAAGTGTAAGCGAATAATTGGCAAGCTAGGGCTGATAAAAATAATGTAATGCCAATAAAAAAGACGCAGTAAGCGTCTTTTTTATTGGGTTATAAAGCTGTTTTATTTAGAAAACTGAAACTCTTTGGGTGGCGTTGCTCCCATTAAATGTTCAACAAAATAATCCCAACGTTTGCGCATCATGTAAGGTTCACGCGCAAAACCGTGGCCGCGATTAGGTAACATCAACATATCAAAATCTTTGTTAGCCTTAATTAAAGCTTCAACGACAATCAAAGTATTGTAAGGTGGTACATTGGTATCGGTTGTACCGTGAGCGATCAATAATTTACCTTGCAAACTGTCAACCGATAACTGGTTTGCTTGGCTGTCGTAATTGCTAATGCCTTCTTCATCTATAACTTCAAGACCATGGTATTTTTCGCCCCATTCATCAGCATAGTTACGGTTATCATGATTACCTGCCTGTGATACGGCTACTTTGTAGAAATTTGGAAAAGTTAATAACGCACGAGTTGATGCGAAACCACCGCCAGAATGCCCCCAAATACCAACGCGTGTTACATCAATCCAATTATGACGCTTAGCTAACTGTTCAATGGCAGAAACTTGATCAGGAATACCACTGTCGCCCATGTTGCCATAATAAAATTCATGGAAAGCTTTTGAGCGACCCGGTGTACCCAAAGCATCAATTTCTATAACAATAAAGCCTAACTCAGCAATTGCTTGGTTATCGCCACGAGAGCTACGAAAATGACGGCCACGAATACTACCTACTTGTGGACCTGGATATAAATAATTAACTACAGGGTAAGATTGGCTGGCGTCAAAATTTGTTGGCTTGTACATTAAACCATAAATATCATTTTCACCGTTTCTGTCTTTAACAATAAATTCAACCGGTGCTTGCCAGCCAGACGCTTTTAATTGGCTAATATCCATGGTTTCTATGGTCAATTCTTTGTTATTACTAACGGCACGTACTCGGCTTATTTCAGCGGTTGTTGGTGTTGCCGCGCGGTCTAAAAAGTGTGTGCCGGCTTTGTTTAACGTAATACGATGGTGCTTTTTCTCAGGTGTTAATAAGGTTAACTCAGAGCCATCTTTGTTAACGCTGTAAAGATAATGGTAATAAGGGTCACTGCCTTCTTTGCCTGCGCCAGTGAAAATAAGCTTACCCGTTTGTTGATCAACATGGAGTAATTCGATAACCGTCCAGTCACCTTGGGTAATTTGTTGTTTAACTTTCCCCGTTGCTAAATCTATTAGGTATAAATGTCCCCAGTTACTGCGCTGAGAAAACCAAATAGCCTCATTACTTTTTTCTAAATACTGCCAACTAATGCCATCGACACCTGATTCAAAAAAGCTTTTTTGTGTTTCTGACATAACAAGCTTAACTTTACCGGTTTTAGCATCAGCAATTTTCAACGTGGCAGTTTTGTGATCGCGCGTAGAAGAAACAAAGGCAAATGTTTTACTATCGTCAGCCCAATCTATGTCTAATAGTTCGCCGTTACGTCCAGCGACATGGTCAGTGATTGTTGAACGGTGAGCATCGGGTGCCATATCAAGTGGCGTGACCTTTTTACTTTCAACGTCGATAACGACACGATGAATAGCAAATATATGTTCATCACCCGGTAAAGGATACTTCCAAACGTCAATTGTTGGATGGCCAACTGCGGTTGACACTATGCCCATGTCACCTACGTTGCGGCCATCATGCTTAAAGGTGGTTAATTTTTTTGAGTCAGGCGCCCAAGTCACTACGGGAGAATCACGACGAACCCAGCCAGCATTATTGGTTGCATAGCCAAAGTCTTTAATACCGTCAGTGGTGAGTTGGCTTTCTTTATCTGTTATTAAATCACGTAACCATAGATTATGATCGCGAATAAATACGGCACGTTTACCATCAGGTGATAAGTTTTCCGCACTTTTTTGGCTTAGTTCATCAAGCTGGCATAAATAATGAGTTAAATCACATTGGTAACTCTTTGCCTTTACTGAAAATTTGATGTTGTTTGCAGATATAAACTCTACTTGAGTAAAAGGGAACTTATCGTGATTTACTTCGCTATCAGTAATGCGAGCAAGTGATTCTGCTAATTTTTTATGATCGAATGCGAGAGATTTTTTCTGGCTATTAATATCAACTTTAAAAAATTTATCGCCGTCTTCTGTATGGCTGCGGTATACCAAAGTGTCATTGCTTGACCATAACGGATAGTCAACAGTACCTGTTACTAACTTACTGGTATAGCTTGATAATTGTTGTTCAGCTTTTTTATAGTCGTCAACACTTAGTTGTTTTGCCGACAACAGGGTTGGTGTCAGTGCAGAAATAATTGCAACGCCACTGGCAAGAATAAGAGATTTTCTCATCTAAATTTACCTTTTTTCATTATTAGTTATTCACTCGAGGATAATACAAGCAAAGCTATGACCAGCCTAACATTTCCTAACCGCTTCAAGTGTAATTATCGTTAAATATACAATTTTATAAGATGAAAGAATCGTTATTAACAGGCAAAAAACATCCCCTTTAGACTTATGTCTAATTTCTAAATAGCGATTAACGTTTTAAGTTATATCCATAAAATAAAAATAAAACGATAAAAAGTAGCCAAAAGATCGTATCTGCAGTTTTTCTGAGGCTAATACACAACAAACGGGGATAGCAAAATGTTTAACAAGAAAAAGCTTCTATTAGCAACAGGATTATTCGCACTGGCTGGCACAGCAAATGCGGCTTACGAAATTAAATTAGACAACGACGATAGTATTACTTTCGGTGGTTACATCAAAGCCGACGCACGTTACATCGATGGTACTGTTGCAGCAACTGATTATTGGTATGGTAGTGGCACGGCACTAGACAATAGTATTTCTAATTTTGGTATTGCGGTAAATGAATCACGCATTAATACTAAATATAAGCATGGTGATTTAACCGGTTTTATTGAAATGGATTTCTATGGAGACGCTGTTAGAGGAGGGGGTAATGAAATTATCTCAAATTCGTCAAACCCACGTATTCGTCATGCATTTATTAAATATAAAGATCTATTAATTGGTGACACTTGGTCAACTTTTGTTAACACCAGTGCACTTGCAGAAGCCGCTGATTTTGGTGGTCCATTGTTATCGGCAGCTTTTATTCGTCAAGGACAAGTTCGTTACACTATGGGTAACTTTCAGGTCTCTGTTGAAAATCCAGAATCATATGGTGGTGTCAGTGGCAATGATTCTATGCCTGATGTTATTGCTCGTTATAATTTTAAAGGCGATTGGGGTAATGTCGCTATTGCCGCGGTAGCCAAACGATTACAAACCGTTGGTGGTAATGAAGAATCAGCACTAGGTTATGGTATTTCAGGTCGCATTAATACTTTTGGCAAAGATGACTTTCGTTTTCAATTTCATGGTGGTGAAGTAGGTCGTTATATTGGCGTAACCGCATCAAAAGATTTAATTGGCGAAGAAGTTGAAGAAACAACCTCAATCAGCGTTGCATACCGCCATTTCTGGACCGAAGATTTACGAAGCACGGCCTTTTATGGTAACACCACTACAGAAGTTGCAGATTATGACCGTACACATTGGGGCGTAAATTTATTTAAAAATGTTACTCAGCAATTATCCTTTGGTGTTGAAGTGGGTAATTTTGAAATGGCAGATAAAAATGTTGATTCTGACTACTTACAATTTTCAGCAAAATACGTTTTATAAGTATACCGTTACATAAAAGCAAAGAATTCACACGTTTTGCGTTAGTTGACCTCCTATTCTGAGGTTTTTTGGGGAAGCTTTTGCTTCCCCTTTTTTATGTACAGGATGTACGGTATAGCGTGGTGGCATGGATGCCAAAGAACGCATATGTACAGGATGTACGGTATAGCGAGGTGACATGGATGCCAAAGAACGCATATGTACAGGATGTACGGTATAGCGTTGTGGCATGGATGCCAAAGAACGCATATGTACAGGATGTACGGTATAGCGAGGTGACATGGATGCCAAAGAACGCATATGTCATCCTAATACAAAAACAACCGTCCAAAAAACCGTCATCCTGAATTTATTTCAGGATCTAGTGTTATGAATATGGCAAGAAGCACAGATACTGAAACAAGTTCAGCATGACGAAGTCTTTAGCATAAACTCAACATGAAGCAGTCTTTAGAATAAATTCAGCATGACCAAGCCTTTAGAATAAAAAACCGTCATCCTGAATTTATTTCAGGATCTAGTGTTATGAATATGACAAGAAGCACAGATACTGAAACAAGTTCAGCATGACGAAGTATTTAGCATAAATTCAGCACGACGAAGTCTTTAGCATAAATTGAACATAACCAAGTCTTTAAAATAAAAAACCGTCATCCTGAATTTATTTCAGGATCTAGTGTTATGAATATGGCAAAAAGCACAGATACTGAAACAAGTTCAGCATGACGAAGTCTTTAGCATAAATTCAACATGAGGAAGCCTTTAGAATAAAAGACCGTCATCCTGAATTTATTTCAGGATCTAGTGTTATGAATATAGCAAGAAGCACAGATACTGAAACAAGTTCAGCATGACGAAGTCTTTAGCATAAATTCAACATAACCAAGCCTTTAAAATAAAAAACCGTCATCCTGACTTTATTTCAGGATCTAGTGTTATGAATATGGCAAAAAGCACAGATACTGAAACAAGTTCAGCATGACGAAGTCTTTAGCATAAATTCAGCATGAAGCAGTCTTTAGAATAAATTCAGCATGACGAAGTATTTAGCATAAATTCAGCACGACGGAGTCTTTAGCATAAATTCAACATAACCAAGCCTTTAGAATAAAAAACCGTCATCCTGAATTTATTTCAGGATCTAGTGTTATGAATATGGAAAGAAGCACAGATACTGAAACAAGTTCAGCATGACGAGGTATTTATTTCAGGATCTAGTCGTTGATACTGATAACTTCAGTACCAACATCACCCCTCTACTACTTTTTAAACTTAGCAAAGGCATCAGCAAAAGCGTTACCCATAGCGGCATTTTCACTCTTTTTAGCGGGTGGCTTTGTATTACGTTGCGGGTTTGGCTTAGCCGTTTTGGGTGTGGTATTTTGTGAACGAGGCTGAGGCTTATTCGTCTTTTGGTTTTGTTCTGGCTTGGTGGTCACTGTTTCATCTAAACGCATAGATAAGCTAATGCGTTTTCTAGCCGCATCAACTTCCATTACTTTTACTTTAACAATATCACCTGCTTTCACAATTTCACGTGGGTCGCTAACAAATTTGTCAGTAAGTGATGAAATATGTACTAAGCCATCTTGATGAACACCTAAATCGACAAAGGCACCAAAATTGGCAACGTTTGAAATAACACCTTCAAGTACCATGCCGACAGTTAAGTCATTAATGGTATTTACACCTTCTTTAAACTGAGCGGCTTTAAAAACAGGTCGAGGATCTCGGCCGGGCTTTTCTAGCTCACTAATAATATCTTTAAGCGTTAATTCGCCAATATTAATATCGTTGAGATCTGTGATATTAATTTTACTTAATTGTTCACTATTACCGATTAAATCACTAATGTTGCTATTAAGATGGGCAATGATCTTTTCAATAACTGGGTAGCTTTCTGGATGAACACCTGAATTGTCTAGTGGATTTTTACCACCTGAAATACGTAAAAATCCCGCTGCCTGTTCAAAGGCTTTAGGGCCCAAACGCGCTACTTTCTTGAGTTCTTTTCTGTCATCAAAACGACCATGTTCGTCGCGATAAGCAACGACGTTATCAGCCATCGTTTTATTTAATCCTGAAACTCGTGTTAATAACGCAGCCGAAGCACTATTTAAATCAACACCGACATTATTTACACAATCTTCTATAACATTGTCGAGGGTTTTACTTAGCTGGCTCTGACTTACGTCATGTTGATATTGACCAACACCAATCGCTTTAGGGTCAATTTTCACTAGTTCAGCTAATGGGTCTTGTAAACGCCGTGCAATAGAAACCGCGCCACGAATGGAGACGTCTAAATCTGGAAATTCTTTTGCGGCAAACTCTGAAGCAGAATAAACAGAAGCACCTGCCTCACTGACCATCACTTTTTGTGGCTTATTTGCTTCTAATGCCTGAATAACCTCTGCCGCGAGTTTGTCACTTTCACGTGAGCCAGTACCATTACCTATCGCGAGTAATTCAACTTTGTGTTGTTGGCATAAATTGACTAAGGTTCGTACTGATTTTTCCCAATGATTCTGTGGTGCGTGTGGGAAAATTGTCGCGGTTTGTAATAATTTACCGGTAGCATCAACAATCGCTAATTTACAACCCGTTCGCATACCCGGGTCTAAGCCTAGTGTCGTTTTTGCACCAGCGGGCGCGGCCATTAATAAATCACTTAAATTGGTGGTAAAAACTTTTATCGCCCCATTTTCTGCTTGTTCACGTAAATTACCCAATAATTCAGTTTCTAAGCTTAGGCTTAATTTTATTTTCCATGCCCAGCGTACCACTTTAGTGATAAATTCTGCACCAGCTTGTCCGGTTAAACGCAGATTGTAGTGCTCACAAATAATTTGCTCGGCACTTGAGTACTGACTATCTTCTTGGTTTGGGTCTACGTTAATACTGAGTTGTAATATTTTTTCATTGCGACCACGCAACATCGCTAAAGCACGATGTGAGGGAACATTTTTTAATAATTCTGAGTGCTCGAAATAGTCGCGATATTTAGCGCCTTCTTGCTGTTTGCCTTTAGCGACAATACTGGTTAAATGTGCTTGCTTTAATAAATGCTTACGCAGCTTTTGTAATAAATTGGCGTCTTGAGCAAAACGTTCAATGAGGATATAAATAGCGCCCTCAAGGACTGATTTTTCATCGCTAAAACCGGCATCATTATTGATAAAAGCTTTTGCTTCAATTTCTGGCGTTAACGCCCAGTTATTATAAAGGTTATTGGCAAGCGGTTCTAAACCCGACTCTATGGCTATTTGGCCTTTAGTGCGACGCTTAGGTTTAAACGGTAAATATAAATCTTCTAAACGGGTTTTGTTGTCTGCGGCTTGTAATTCTTTTTCTAATGCTGGCGTTAATTTATCTTGTTGGGTGATGCTGGTAATAATGACTTTTCGACGATCTTCAAGCTCACGTAAATAACTTAAACGTTGATCAATGTGGCGCAGATGATTATCGTCTAACCCTTGAGTTACCTCTTTACGGTAACGCGCAATAAAAGGTACGGTTGCGCCGTCATCAAGCAAGTTAATTGCTGAAGTTATCTGAGCGGTTTTAACGTTAAGTTCTGTTGCGATGAGTTCAGCAATGGTAGCCATTAATTGACGAGCCTTTTTGAAAGAATAAGTTTTAAAGCACTATGTTGCCATGGTTTGATAGCAGCATCAATTTGCTTGTTAGGTTTGTGGGTGAAGATTAATGATTGAAAAATGAATGTTTTGTTTATCGCGTTTTTCGTATGAAAAACATTAGCCAAGTTAGACCTTAGTATGGTCACTTGGCATTAAATGGCGATGCTAAAACTCTTCACTTTCGGGAAGGTCTGTTGGTAAATCGGCAGACAACCACTGACAAATTAGGTCATTTGCTGTTTCTAACCCCGTATATTTTAATGATGAAAAAGCTTGTACGGTAATATCTGCATTTAACGATGCTAAGGCTTTTTTAACCTGAAGCACTTCAGCACTTCTTTTACCTTGTGAAAGCTTGTCGCATTTTGTTAATAACGCCAATATCGGTAAATCACTGTCCGCGGCCCATTGGATCAAGTCCATATCAAGATCTTTTAACGGATGACGAATATCCATTAAAATAACTAGGCCTTTTAAACAATCACGTTTTTCTAAGTATTCGCCAAGCGCTTTTTGCCATTTTTTCTTCATTTCAATCGGCACTTTGGCAAAGCCGTAACCGGGTAAGTCAACCAAACGTCTGTTAGGTGCGACTTCAAAAATGTTAATAAGCTGCGTTCGACCCGGTGTTTTACTGACACGAGCTAAACCACGTTGGTTAGTTAAGGTATTTAGTGCGCTTGATTTACCCGCATTTGAACGTCCCGCAAAGGCCACTTCTATACCGTTGTCTTCAGGCAAGCGACGAATATCCGGCGCACTTAAAGTGAAAGTGGCTTTACTTAAATGAATAACAGGTGATGACAAAATGGTGTCCAATAACAAATAAAAAAAGCATTATATCTTTTTTTTCTCGTGAAACAGTAAAAAGTGTCATTTTTTAAGCTTAATTTTTACTATGCTTATTACACCGTGATGATATTAGTGTAAAATATGACTAGTTTTTTATATTCATCCGTTTATTTTTTAGTGAATACTTAATCAATAGTAATAGAGCAGAGAGCCATTCAATGAATAAAATTATTTTTTCGTTAATTCTTGCCGTAACGAGTATTAATGTCGCGTTCGCAGCAACCGGAAGTGTTGATGCAGGTAAAAGCAAAGCAGCTATGTGTAGTGCTTGTCATGGTGCTAATGGGATTGGCGCAAGTGATGCGTTTCCTAACTTAGCGGGTCAGCATGCTGCCTATATTGTTAAACAACTACAAGCCTTTAAAAGTGGTACACGTGTCAACGCTATGATGGGACCAATGGCTGCTGGCTTATCCGATCAAGATATGGCTGATATCGGTGCTTACTTCTCAAGTTTAGATAGAAGTGGCGCTACCGTATCAGTTGAACTTGCTAGCATGCATTCAGCTCCGGCTGCTGTAGTAGAAACTGTTGCTTATGTTGGCAATGCTAGTGCAGGTAAGAGTCTTTACGAATTAGGTGATGCTTCACGTAATATTGCTAGCTGTATCGGCTGCCATGGTAAAGAGGGCAATAGTCAGGTACTAATCAACCCTAATTTAGCCAACCAACATGCCCAGTATATCGAAAAGCAATTATATGCTTTTAAAGATAAAACGCGCATTAACTATGCAATGAATCAATTTGCTGGTGCGATGACCGATGAAGATATTGCCGATATGGGCGCCTATTTTGCTGATACCAAAGCCGTTGCTCATGTAAAACCTAAGCGTGTTACTAAGGTTGCGATTATTACCGAAGAAGCGATTGCCGGAAAAGCAAAGTCAGCAATGTGTAGTGCTTGTCACGGTGCGGACGGTAATAGTTTAGTGCCTATGTATCCAAAATTAGCAGGACAACATGCGGAATATACAGCTAAACAACTAAAAGAGTTTAAATCTGGTGTGCGTGAAAATGCGGTAATGGCAGGTATGGCTGCAGCCTTGTCTGAACAAGACATGGCTGAATTAGGCGCATATTTTGCTAGTCAAAAACCGACGCCAGGTAATGGCAAGGGCTCTGAACTAGGGCGCAAATTATACTTTGGTGGAGACCCAGCTCGTGGTATTACCGCTTGTATCGCTTGTCATGGCGCAACGGGTAAAGGTGTTGCAAAAGCTGGTTTCCCAGTTGTTGCTAATCAAAGTGTTGAATACTTAACTGCACAGTTAATGAGTTTTAAAACCGGTGAACGCAATAATGATCGTAATGGCATGATGGGAAATATAGCTAAACGTTTGAAGAAAAATGACATTGACGCATTAGCGCAATACATGTCTTCAATGAAATAAAGCACGGTTAAAAGAATATTTTTAAAAAAGCAGCTTAATAAGCTGCTTTTTTATGCCTGCTAAGTGATCAATAAATTAGTCCGATGGGTATAACTTGTGTAAACTGTTTGATATTGAAGACTGCAGTGCCTAAGGTAATAACCTTACCAATCATTGCTAGCCACATTTAATTATCTACATATATAGAGAGCTCATTGATGAAAAGAATACTACTAAGCTTGGTTTTATTAGGAACAAGTGCACTAAATATCAGCTATGCTGCCCAAGGTAATGTTGATGCCGGTAAAACAAAATCTGCAATGTGTGGAGCATGTCATGGTGTTGATGGTAATAGCTTAGTACCTATGTATCCTAGTCTGGCTGGACAAGGTAGTAGCTATATCGCGAAACAATTAGCTGACTTTAAAACGGGGCTAACTTCGGGCGGAAAAGAAGGTCGTGTTAATGCAATTATGGGTGGTATGGCCATGGCATTGAGCGAACAAGATATGCTTGATTTAGGCGCTTATTATAGTGCACAACCTGCAAAATATGCGGGTGGAGCAACCAGTGATGTTGGTAAAAAGCTATATTTTGGTGGTGATATAGAGCGTGGAATTACCGCTTGTATTGCTTGCCATGGCGCTGATGCAAAAGGCATGTCACAAGCTGGTTTCCCAGCTCTGGGCGGACAAAATGCAATGTACTTAACTGCTCAGTTGGAAAGTTTTCGTTCGGGAGCTCGCAACAATGACAAAAATGGCATGATGCGAAATATTGCTATGAAGCTAGAAGATGCAGATATTGCCGCCTTAGTGCAATACATGTCGACAATAAAATAGTCGCTTATAGCGAGTTCTGAACATTGTCTTTATTTGCCATCCATGGCACTAAGACATACCGTTCATCCTGAACATCGTCTTTATTTGCCATCCATGGCACCAAGACATACCGTTCATCCTGAACATAAAGCAGCTTAATAAGCTGCTTTTTTATTGGCTAAGATAGGTTAATGTCGTACACTAAAATAGATATTATTAGTTGGTAATTTGTTGATTTTAAAGGTAAGGGTAATTATCTTGATGGAACTGGGTCTTTAGTGAAAAATCATTCAGTTGTTAATAATATGATTGCTTGTCATCAATGCGATTCGTTATTACCTATGCCGTATTTATTAGAAGGACAAAATGCTTTATGTGGTTGTTGTGGCGCGATGTTGTTTTCAAAGAAGAGGGATGCGATTAATCGAACCCTTGCTGTCGCCATTGCAGGGTTATTGTTTTTTTTACCCGCGGCATTATTACCTATTATTGGCATCGGCGCCGCAGGTCTTTACAACGATGCCTCTCTGGTTGACTGTATTACGCTTTTAATTGATAGTCGCAATTACGTACTCGCCTTTGCTGTTTTTATGTTTACCATTGCTATCCCTGTAGTGAGGCTGATCACGGCCTTATATATTTCATGGTGCATAAAGTTTCAAAAAATTAAACCTTCGTTGTTAGTGTTTTTTCGCTCTTATCATGTTTTAGATACTTGGACGATGCTCCACGTTTTTTTACTTGGTGTTGTTGTTTCTATGTATAAACTTTCTTCACTGGCTGATATGACGATTGATGGTGGGTTAATTAGCCTAATATTCCTGTTGTTATGTTCAACATTGGTGTCGGTCACAATAGATCAGCACAATATATGGCATGAGCTGGAGAAATCTCTTGAGCAATAAAGCCCTTGCCGCAGGTTTAGGCAGTTGCCCAAAGTGTCATAAGCTCAATGTTATGCATAGCGAGCGACAAGTCTGTTCACGCTGTTTAACGCTATTTTCTGCTCGAAAACCTAAAAGTATTGAATACACGTTAGCTTGGACCATTGCCGCGTTAGTGATGTTTATTCCGGCTAATATTTATCCTATGATGGTGTTTTACACTTTCGGCAACCCCGAAGCATCAACCATTTTGGAGGGGATCGCCATTTTTATTCAAATGGGGATGTTGCCGGTAGCGATCATCATTTTTATTGCTAGCTTTGTTATACCCTTAGGGAAAATTATTGGGCTATTTACCTTGATGTACAACACCAAAAGAAAAACACAATTGTCGTTAAAACAACAAGGAAAGTTATATCATATTGTCGAATTTTTAGGACCATGGTCAATGCTCGATGTATTCGTGGTGACGGTCATGGCTGCGGTCGTTAATTTAGGCTTTTTATCTAGTATTGAACCAGCAGTTGGTATTACCTACTTTACTTTAATGGTAATTTTTACCATTTTTGCCGCGGAAAGCTTTGATCCGCGACTATTATGGGATAACTATCAGAAGCATAATCATCAGTCACTTTCTGAAAAAACATATAACAAAACGGATGTCCCTCATCATGACAAATAAAACTATTCTTGCCGAATCAAAAGCTATTATTAAAAGTCGAGAAGGTATTTCTGCTGTCTGGTTAGTGCCTATTATTGCGTTGTTATTTGGTGCTTGGCTAATTATAAAAGCTGTTTCTGACCGAGGCACGTTTATCACCGTTCAGTTTGAAAGTGCAAGTGGTATTGTGGTTGGTAAAACTCAAGTTCGCTATAAAGGACTTACCACAGGTATTGTTCGTGACGTTGAAGTATCTGAAGACTTACAGAGTGTTATTGTCGAAATTGAAATGATTTCAAGCTCAAAAAAAATGTTGACCGATAAAACACGTTTTTGGTACGTGACTGCCGACGTTTCATTTCAAGGTATTACCGGATTAGACACTTTGTTATCAGGGAGTTACATAAATGTGATGCCTGATATAGAAGAAGAAGGTAAAGCAAGGAGTCACTTTATTGCCTTAAGTGAAGAACCGGTATTAGATCAAGCAACGCCAGGTTTACATGTATCATTAACTACAAAAACTTTGGGTTCATTAGGCAAGAAATCGCCGGTTTTATTTAAACAAATTACCGTCGGTTATGTCGCTGGATTTAACTATGAGGCAACTTCTGATCTGATCAATATTAACCTTTTTATTGAACCTGAGTACGCTAACTTAGTAAAAGAAAACTCGCGTTTTTGGAATACCAGTGGCGTAACAGTATCAGGCTCATTAACTAGTGGTGTTACTGTTCATACCGATTCACTGGCATCTGTTGTTGCTGGAGGTGTGGCTTTTGGAAACTCTGATTATGAAGCTGTTATGGGACCAGCGATCAACGGCCAAAATTTCACCTTATATTCTGATTATGAAACCGCCAATATGGGCCATGAAATTCAGTTAATGTTAAACTGGAATTCAGGTATAGATCGCGATGCAGCGATTATGTATCAAGGGTTAACATTAGGAAAAATTACCGACTTTACTCGTATTGATCCCGAAGAAAGGATCATCGAAGCCAGTGCTATTATCAATCCTCGTATCATTCCCTATTTAACCAGTGGTTCGCAGTTTTTTGTTATAGCGCCAAATCTGGACTTAGGCGGCGTTACAAATTTACATACATTAATGCTAGGCGCTCACATTGGTATTCGTCCATCAGTTGATGGTAAACCGTTAAATAAATTTAACGTATATAATCAAGAGCCTGCCTACCAATATAGTGAGCCTGGGTTACATTTAGTGTTAAAAGCACAAGATGTTGGCTCTTTAACCACAAGCTCTAATATTTATTATAAACAGCAGAAAGTAGGTACTATTCAGGCAATTGAAAATATTGGCCCTAATGAATTTTTAGTACACATTTTCATTGAACCTAAATACAAAAGCTTTGTTTCTAGTGATAGTCACTTTTGGAACGCCAGTGGTTTGCATATTTCAGGTGGCTTACAAAATTTTGATATACAAGCACAATCTATTCAGTCGATGTTAGCGGGCGGTATTGCTTTTGACTTAGGTGATAATAATGAAAAATCAGCACCTAAGAATGGTGATAGCTTTCAGCTGTTTATTGATAAAAACGTGGCTAAACAACGTTCAACATTTAACCTTTATACGAATAGTGCCCATGGTTTAAGTAACAAAACCCGTATCATGCTAAGAGGTGAAGAAATTGGTTCTGTTCATAAAGTCATTCGCCAGCAAGACCAAGTTACCCTTCAGGTTGGGGTCTTAACTGATTACGAATATATTCTCCGAGAAAACAGTCAGTTTTGGCTCGTTAATGCCGACTTATCCTTGTCAGGAATGACAAATACCGATGCTTTATTTGGCGGGGCGTATATCAGCGTTAACGTTGGAGAAGGTGAAAAAGCCCATGATTTTATTGTCACTGACTTACCACCGGCAAAACACTTATCATCACAAGGACTACAACTTTCGCTAAAATCAGAGCAAGGGAATGTCGTTAATCCAGGCAGTCCGATTAGCTTTAGAGGCATAGCTGTAGGACAAGTGGATAATGTTTCTCTCGATACTACAGGTAAT
The DNA here is from genome assembly GCF_014077345.1 of Colwellia sp. BRX8-4. Taxonomy (NCBI): domain Bacteria; kingdom Pseudomonadati; phylum Pseudomonadota; class Gammaproteobacteria; order Alteromonadales; family Colwelliaceae; genus Colwellia; species Colwellia sp. BRX8-4. The sequence continues at coordinate 194,995 of NZ_JACGVS010000001.1, read as the reverse complement.
AACGTTGAAATAAATATTACCGTTGATGAAGAATACCGACATTTAATTTCTAATTTTACCCGTTTCTACAACGCCAGTGGTGTAACTATAAGCGGTGGTCTAGGGAATTTTATTGTTAAAACAGAATCTGCTGATGCGATATTAAAGGGGGGGATCAGTTTTATAAACCCAGAAATAAAGCCTGAGCAAGACACCGTTGAAGAGGGAGAGAAATTTACCTTATTTGATAATGTTGAGTATGCAAAATTAGCGGGCGTTGCCATAGAAATTCATTTTAGTGATGTAGAGGGCTTGAAAAATAATTTAAAAATAAAATATCAAGATCAACAAGTTGGCTTAGTTTCTCGGATCAAATTTGATCAGCAAGGATTTGGCGCAACTGTTTATGCTTTTCTAAATGACAGTGGCCGAAAGTTCGCGGTTGCAGACTCAAAATTTTGGTTTGCTAAACCAGAGCTTGCTCTTGTGGGCTCAGTAAATGTTGGCGCTATTCTAGAGGGGGGCTTTATTGGATTAATGCCAGGTAAGGGAGAAATAAGTCATCGCTTTGAGGCCAAAGCCATTATGCCGGTAACAACGACGCTTCCTTCAGGGTTAAATCTTTCATTAAGTGCAAAAAACTTAGGTTCAGTAAGAACTGGCAATCCTGTGCTCTATCGACAAGTTAAAGTTGGTCGGGTAATTGGTGTCGACTTATCACCTACTGCCGACACCGTTAATATCTATATTAATATTTATCCGCGTTATGCGCCTTTAGTAAGCCAAAGCAGTCAGTTTTGGAATACCAGTGGTATTCGTATTGATGCGGGGCTTTTTTCAGGGATCAATATAGACTCAGAATCTATAGAAACACTGCTTGCCGGTGGTATAGCTTTTGCTACACCTGAGGTTGACGTTAAGGAGACTTTTCAGCCAGCAGAGCAAGGACAACTATTTAAGTTAGCACGAGATGTTGATGACGATTGGCATAAGTGGCAACCTAAAATTGAATTGTCGCAATAAGAACAAGAGATACCCCCCTTAACTTTGTTCAATACACTGTTGGCGATAGCGTTAAGGAAAAGCCGTAAATTTGGTCTAAAGTTACAATTTGTTGTTTATTTATTAATAACTATAATAATAAAGTTCATACAATTCGTTAAAAACCAATAGGTAACGAATTGGCATGACTCATGCTATTAAGCATGCAAACAATATTAACTCATTATAATAATACAGTGGAAAAACCTATGGAAAATGAATTCCCCGGCACTAATAAAGAGCTAACACCGCTCACAAACTCTAATCGTATTCAAGTGATGGACTTACTTCGTGGCTTTGCCTTAATTGGCATTATTATGATGAATATCGAATGGTTTAATCGCCCTGTTAGCGCATTACTGAGCTTTGATTATAGTCTTACTGGCTTCGATTGGGCATCAAGTTGGTTAGTTAAAGTGTTTGTAGAAGGCAAATTTTATAAGTTGTTTTCAATACTTTTTGGTATGGGCTTTGCCATCATGCTCGTTAGGGCGCAAGAGGCAGATCGTAAATTTGGCGCATGGTTTACCCGACGCATGTTGGCATTATTTGTTTTTGGTATGGCACATTTAATTTTTCTTTGGGGTGGAGATATTATTCACGACTATGCGGTAGGAGGTTTGCTTTTACTGGGGTTTGTTTTACTTTTACGCATTAAAAAATTAGCGCGATTTAATACCCCCGCTACGTTTGCAAAAGTGGGTTTCTCACTATTATTGATGCCGTTATTTGTTTCAATGTTTGCCGCTCTTTATTTTGGTGTTACCCGTGACAACACCGTAATAACCAACGATTGGCAACAGGAAGTCAGCATTAATCAGCAGCTTGATGTTTTACTGCAACAAGAAAAAGATAATCCAAAAGAAATATGGGCTAGTAAAGATACCGAGATTGAAGACGAAAGTACCTTAATAGCAGCGAGTGCGGCAGTCATCGATAGTGATGTTGAAGCATTAGAAGAAAAAGAAGAAGCTGTAGAAGTCGATGAAGATAGCATGACCGACGAAGAGCTTATTATTTATAAAGCTCAACAACGTTTTGAACGAAAACAAAGCCGTGCGCAAGATGAAGCAAAAGAAACAGCAGCTTTTACGCAAACTAGCTATATTGAAGCGACTAAGTACCGAGCTAAAAGCGCCGTTGAAGCTTTAGGTAACACGCCAACCTTTGCCTTCTTTGTTTGTTTACCTCTTTTTATGGTGGGCTATTGGTTAGTCGCTAGTGGCAGAATGAAAAACCCACAACAACACCAAAGTTTCTTCAGTGTTATGTGCTGGGGCGGATTGAGCATTGGCCTACTGTTAAGTATTGCTGGAACTTTTATTAGCCTACACCCAGTGACAAAAAGTGCTATCGAAGTGAGAGCGGGCGGACAAACTATTTTTTATTATGGGCAGTTTGTTCTCTGTGCCGGTTATATTGGCTTGTTTGTAAAATTAGCCAGCAAAGCTTGGTTTATCAAAGGTTTTTCATGGTTGGCACCGTTAGGAAAAATGGCGCTTACTAATTACATCGGTCATTCTATAATCTTAACGACAATATTTTATGGCTATGCTGGTGGTATGTTTGGCCAAATAGCCCGCGGACAACAAATGCTTATTGTCGTCGCGGTGATTTTTGCCCAAGTTGTTTTTTGTACACTATGGTTGAAATTCTTTAGATTTGGCCCGTTAGAATGGTTATGGCGCTCAATTACGTACCTGAAATGGCAACCACTACGCTTAGAAAAAAAACTTGATACAAGTATAGCTTCTTAGGTTTTACTGGGAAAAATTACTGCATAATATGCTGGAATTGTTTAACTGCGATTTCAGCATTTTCACTTTCAGTGATCGCGGTAACAACCGCTATACTGTCAACACCCGTCTGCCAAACACGTTCTGCTCGTTGATGATTAATACCGCCAATGGCTACAACCGGAATATTGCTGGCTAATTTCAATAGCTGTTGTAAGTTATCTACCCCTTGAATTTGTCCGCTCATATTTTTAGTTTTAGTGGGAAATATAGCGCCAATCGCTAAATAAGAGGGTTGTAATTGTTGTGCTAATAAAAATTCATAACAACCATGAGTACTAATACCTAAGTGTAAACCTGACTGATGAATCTTAGTTAAATTAGCGTTTTGTAAATCTTCTTGGCCGATATGCACACCGTAAGCGCGATGCTTTATTGCTAATTGCCAATAATCATTAATAAACAAGCGCGTTTTATACGGCTGACTAATGGCTATGGCTGCAATGATTAGTTTTTCAAGCTCGATGTCCGTCTTATTTTTCAACCGCAGTTGAATAATGTTTAAGCCTAATGGCAACAAACGTTTTAACCAATAAAGTGAGTCAACCACAGGGTAAAGCCCAAGCTTATTATCTGATAGTGCCAACGATGGAAAAGGCGGTAACTGCTGATATTTCTTGACTAGGTTGGATGATATTCTGGGGAAAAAGTCAGCACTATTAGGCCAATGGGTTTGTTCAAATGCACCATAATAATCGGTTTTTTTCATGCTAGCAGTTACCGATTTAGCTAAACCCTGATTAATAAATGCTTTGGTTAAGGTAAAGGCATCACGTAATAAATAGCCGTGTGCTAAAAAAGCCGCTAATGCGCTAGCAAAGGAGCATCCACCACCATGACTGTAAGAGGTATTTATTCGTGGTGAAGAGAGTTGATAACTTATCGATGATTGCTCAACGTGATGTAAACAATAGTCATCACTGACTTGTAAACCGTCATTGTCTAACACGGCACTGTGCCCACCTTTTACGATGACGCTGGCGACGCCTAATTCGGCAATTTTTATTGCCAGCTCAACGGGGTTAAGTATCAATAATTTTGATAATTGTTGCGCTTCCATCAGGTTGGGGGTAATAACATCAATATAGCTGAACAATAGGGTTAAATCTTCTCGCTGTAGTGTCGAAAAACTACCACCGACGCTCGCTTGGCCAACGGGGTCAAAAACGACATTTATTTTTGGGTAGTTAGCTTTAAAGCCCGCTAATAATTCGGTTAACCATGTGACTTGTTCAAGATTGGCTATTAAGCCAATCTTAATGACGCTGGGTGGTTTATCATCAATTAATACCTTGGCTTGTTGTTGTAATGTCTCGCTAGCGACCGGATTTATCGAGACAAGGCGGTTAGCGTTTTGTACGGTATTCGCGGTTATCAAATGACAAACTTCAACACCCAAGGCATGACCTGTTTTTATATCGGCGGCAATGCCCGCACCACCAGAGCAATCGCTGCCAGAAATCGTCCATACAATCGGTTTTTCTTTAACACTTTCTGTCATAGCTTTATCCTTGTTGCCTTATTGATGCCAAAAAGGTGTATCTAGGGTTGGCGTTGATCGTCCAGATAGTCGGTTTCTCTTTAACACTTTCTGTCATAGTTTTACCCTTATTGCCTTATTGCCTTATTGCCTGATTGCCTGATTACCTTATTGATGCCAAAAGGGTGTATCTAGGGTTGGCGTTGACGGGTGAGCGGTTTGTCGTTGCTGCATTACACCCGCCATGTATCCTTGCTCGCCAGCGACAATGGCTTGTGCGAAGGCTTTTGCCATCAGCACCGGACTATCTGCCAAGGCAATTGCTGAATTTAATAATACGGCGTCGTAACCCATTTCCATAGCTAGACAAGCATCTGAGGGTTTGCCAATACCCGCATCTAAAATGAGAGTTGCATCTGGAAGCCGCGAACGAATTGTTGCTAAATTATAAGGGTTCATTAGACCCTTACCTGTGCCTATTGGCGATGCCCAAGGCATGATCACCTGACAACCTAAGTCATATAAACGCTGACACACCACGAGATCGTCGGTGCAATAAGGTAGCACTTTAAAACCCTCATTTAACAACTGTTCACAGGCCTTTAATAGCTCGATAGGGTCTGGTTGTAAATTATAGTCATCACCGATAACTTCCAATTTTATCCAATCCGTTTTAAAAATTTCGCGGCTCATTTTTGCTAGGGTTACCGCTTCTTTAGCTGTTTTACAGCCCGCCGTATTGGGTAATAAAAATCCCTGAGTCTCTTTAACAACCTCTTGAATATACTGCCAAATTTTTGCGCCTGACTGTTGCGCAGGGTTTTGGCGTTTTAACGACAAGGTGACAATTTTTGAGCCACTGGCTAATATCGCTTTTTTCATGATCTGTGGCGAAGGATAAAGTGCGCTACCAATTAATAAACGACTATTAACCGCTTGTCCGTATATCATTAGTTCGGTTGAAAATGTCATCATTAACCTCCCTGAATAGGAAACAGTACATCTATACTATCCTCTTGATTAATTGTGGTTTTTTGATAGTCAGCTTTACCAATAAAGTCACCATTAAGGGCTACGGCAAAACTTTGTTTTTGCTGCTCTGGCGTTAAATAATGCAGTAATGCCATTGATATATTGGGGGTTATACTGGCAATGGTGATTACTTGTCCATTGATAAAATAGGTTGTTATAGCTGCTTTAGTATTCATTGATGGCTAACCACTTATGATAAGGAGATTCTGTTAATGAGCGACACTCGAAAAAATGCGCAACGGTAAACTCTAACTGCTTTAACACAACCGGCGCAATAAGGTAGCCGTGGCGAAACAGTCCATTGACCTGGATAAGCCGATTTTGCAGTGATATTTTAGCTTGGTTATCACTAAAAGCAGGTCTTAACTGGCTAATATGTTGATGAATATTGGCTTCAGCAAATCCAGCATGGACACTATAAGCCGCGCTGAGTAATTCCATTGAAGAACGTACCGTCATTGGCGCGCAGTCTTCACTTTCGATTTCAGTTGCTCCCACGACATAAAAGCCGTTAGTTTTAGGGGCTATATATAATTGATAGCGAGGGTGCATTAAACGAATAGGCCGGGTAATATTGACTTCAGGGGCAAATAACTGAAATATCTCACCTCGTACTCCTCGTAAATCTTTTAAGGGGGCTGCGGTGTTTTCGCCTGCACTGTTGCGTGCGCCTGCACCGCGACAGTCAATTGCTAAATCAGCAGCAATAATATGCTTTGACGTGTTAGTTTGCTTATTGCCTTTGTTGCCTAGTGGGCTATCCCCATGGTAAGTGACTAAACAGCTCGATTTTTGCTGTTCAATGTTAACGACAGGTGAACTTTCTAACCAAGTAACGCTACTTTTTTCTAGCTGCTTTTGCAGGGCTTTTAGTAATTTACGATTACCTATTTGCCCTTCTTCAGGTAAAAACAACCCATGATTAAAGCGATGAGCTAATTCGGGCTCAAGGGCAAGTATTTGTTGGCGATTCAGTTGCTGTAGCTGATGTTGCGGATAATGATTTTTGATATAAGCCATGAAACGCTGATAATCGCCTTGGTCTTGTTCATGGCTAACCATTAAGGTGCCTGCTTGTTGAAAATAAGTGTAACTGTCTAATTTAGCAAGAATCTCAGGCCAAAGCGCTAATGACTCAAAGCCCATTTCAACAATATTACGATCGCTATGCATAGCTTCACCTAGCGGCGTTAATAAACCGGCAGCAGCATAAGCGGCACTTTGGTGGCCCTGTTTATTATCTTTATCAATCAAGGTCACTTGATGACCTTGATTAACCAAAGACAATGCCATTAAACGACCCACTAACCCTGCGCCAATAACAACGATATTGGCACAGATTTGAGTAGGTTTAGGGAACTGTTGAGAAATAGTCATCGGCTGACTATTTCACCTGATGGTAAATTTCACTACCGGTCGCTTTAAATTCCGCCGACTTTTCAGCCATGCCTTGTGCAATATCGGTTGGCGTTGCATCTAAAACAATGACTTCGTCAAGTAACTGTATTTCTATTTTATTGCTGGCTTCAAGACCCGCGGCATAATCACGTACTTCCTGAGATATTTTCATCGAACAGAATTTTGGCCCACACATAGAGCAGAAGTGGGCAACTTTACCTGATTCTTGTGGCAAGGTTTCATCGTGATAAGTCTTGGCTCTTTCAGGGTCTAAACCGATATTAAATTGATCGTACCAACGAAATTCAAAGCGCGCTTTGCTCATGGCATTATCGCGAATTTGCGCCCCCGGATGACCTTTTGCTAAATCGCCGGCATGGGCTGCAATTTTATAAGTCATTAAACCTTCTTTAACATCTTCTTTATTGGGTAAGCCTAAATGTTCTTTAGGAGTGACATAACAAAGCATGGCACAACCGTACCAACCAATATTAGCGGCGCCAATACCCGAAGTAATATGGTCATAACCCGGTGCAATATCAGTCGTTAACGGACCTAACGTATAAAAAGGTGCTTCACCACAATGTTTAAGTTGCTCGTCCATATTTGCTTTGATCATATGCAGTGGCACATGCCCGGGGCCTTCAATAATCGTTTGTACATCATGCTGCCAAGCAATTTTAGTTAATTCGCCTAAGGTATGTAATTCGGCAAATTGTGCTTCATCGTTGGCATCAGCAACCGAGCCCGGGCGTAAACCGTCGCCGAGTGAAAACGAGACATCGTATTGCTTTAATATTTCACAAATATCTTCAAAGTGGGTGTATAAAAAATTTTCTTTATGATGCGCTAAGCACCACTTCGCCATAATTGAACCACCACGTGAGACAATACCGGTGACACGCTTAGCGGTCATTGGAACATAGCGTAATAATACACCGGCATGAATGGTAAAATAATCAACACCTTGCTCGGCTTGTTCGATAAGGGTATCGCGGAAAATTTCCCAGGTTAAGTCTTCTGCCACGCCATTTACTTTTTCTAGCGCTTGATAGATAGGCACCGTACCAATGGGCACTGGCGAGTTGCGCATGATCCATTCGCGGGTTTCATGAATATTACGACCCGTTGATAAATCCATTACCGTGTCTGCGCCCCACTTGGTCGACCAAACCAGTTTTTCTACTTCTTCTTCAATGGAAGAGGTCACCGCCGAATTACCAATATTGGCATTTACTTTAATTAAAAAGTTACGACCAATAATCATCGGCTCACATTCTGGGTGGTTAATGTTTACCGGAATAATTGCTCGGCCACGCGCGACTTCATCACGGACAAACTCTGCGGTAATTTGCGCTGGAATACTGGCGCCAAATGACTGACCTTTATGTTGTAGTAGTAAGGTTTTATCTTTGACCTCTTCACGTTTTAAATTTTCACGAATGGCAATATATTCCATTTCAGGGGTAATGATCCCTTGGCGAGCATAGTGCATTTGGGTAACGTTTTGACCTTTTTTAGCGACACGCATTTTAGGTAAGTGTTCAAAGCGTATCGCGTCAACACCATCGTCAGCTAAACGTTGTTGAGCATAAGTAGAGCTATTTGATGTTAAGAGCTCAACATCACCACGACTATCAATCCAACTTTCACGCAGGCGAGGAATACCTTTGTGTACGTCTATCTCGACACTTTCATCGGTATAAAAACCTGAGGTATCGTAGACGCAAAGAGGTTCATTTTTTTCGTAGGTTGGCTTATCTTTATTACCCGCTAATAAAGTATCAGACAAGGTGATTTCGCGCATACCTACCTTGATATCGTGAATTTTACCTTGCACATAAACTTTTTTAGAATTTGGGAATGATTGATCAGAAACGTTTTTTAAGAATGTTTCAGCTTGTTCGCGACGTTCTCTGCGAGTGAGTTTGTTAGCTGGTTTGGTCATTTTTTTGCCTTTTAATAATATGCATTTCGTTATAAATGCACGAATAAAAAAGACGAAGTGTAGAGTGAGGAAAAAATAAAAAAGTGACGAATTAATCCTTTAACTCTTTTATTTTACCTTGTTCCCTTACGCAGATATTAATCTGATCAGGTTCTACGGATCCCGCTTTCGCGATCTCAGCTTTGAATATTTCTTTAGAAATAATCTCAGCACTCCGACAAGTAATTGTGGTGATTCTATCGTATTAGTTTCAAAATACGCAATCATAATGTTGTATTTGGTTATAATTAATTTTTAGATAACGATGTGAGTCGTTGACAGATCTTACCCTTTTTAGGGTTCACAATTTATATTACACAATGCTAGTATATTGTATACGAGAGAGTGTTAGGACAATAACAATGATAAAAAAACGGATAACGACTTCACTTGCTGGCTTAGTTTGCGCTATGGTTTTTGCTGGGCATGTTAGCGCGAGTAATTGGCAACAAGAAAGTGGCAAAGTAACGCACCAAGAAAAATTACGGGGTACTATTACACCAGAAAGAAAGTGGTGGGATTTAATTCATTATCATCTTAATGTAAAAGTTGACCCTGAAACTAAGCTTTTTTCAGGTAAAAACACCATGACTTATAAGGTGTTAGCTAAAGGTGAACGTTTACAAATAGAACTACAGGCGCCAATGAAGCTTGAGAAAGTACACCAAAATGGTAAAGCGCTTGAAGTAGAGCAAGATGGCTATTCTTATTTTATTACCCCAGCCAGTAAGCAAGAAATAGGCTCGGAGCAGAAGATAACTATGTACTTCTCTGGACAGCCCGTTACCGCAAAAAACGCCCCATGGGATGGCGGTATTACTTGGAAGAAAGACAGTAATGGCCTCGACTTTATTGCCACTTCAAATCAAGGCATTGGCTCTAGTATTTGGTGGCCAAATAAAGATCATCCTGCCGACGAACCCAACAATGGCGTGTTAATCAGCGTTGAAGTGCCAGAACATTTAATGGATGTGTCTAATGGTCGATTAATTAAAGTTGAACACAATAAAATTGATAAAACAAAAATTTATCATTGGCAAGTTGTGAATCCTATTAATAATTATGGGGTCAATATTAACATTGGTGACTATGTTCATTTTGGTGAAAAGTATCAAGGTGAAAAAGGTCAGCTTGATATGGACTACTATGTTTTACGGGAAAACTTAGCGAAAGCAAGAAAACAGTTTAAAGAAGCGAAACGAACCATTGAAGCGTTCGAGCATTGGTTTGGTCCTTATCCGTTTTATGAAGACAGTTATAAACTGGTGGAAGCACCATATTTAGGGATGGAGCATCAAAGTTCGGTGACTTATGGTAATGGTTATCAAAATGGTTATTTAGGGCGTGATAGAAGTAGTACTGGCCCAGGATTATTATTTGATTTTATTATTGTTCATGAATCAGGTCACGAGTGGTTTGCCAATAACATCACCAATAAAGATGTTGCTGATATGTGGATCCATGAGAGCTTTACTAACTACTCAGAAAGTCTATTTTTAGAGTATCATTTCACTAAAGAGCAAGCCTTTGAATACGTTCGTGGTCAACGGATGAATATTGGTAATCAATCCCCTATTATTGGCGAATATAATGCTAATCGCGGTGGTTCTGGTGATATGTACGATAAAGGTGGCAATATGCTGCATACCATTCGCCAAGTGATTAATAATGATGAAAAATGGCGAGAAATACTCCGTGGATTAGGTAAGGTTTTTTATCATCAAACAGTGACTACCCAAGATATTGAAAACTACATTAGCACACAATCAGGTATCGACTTAAGTAAGGTCTTTGATCAATATTTACGTGATATACGTATTCCCACTTTCGAATATTTTATCAAAGATAAAGTGATGAAAATTCGTTGGGGTAACGTGGTTAAGGGGTTTGATATGCCGTTACGCGTCACTATTGCCGGTAAAACACAGTGGCTAGCACCAACAGCAACTTGGACTACTGTTGAACTTGAGCAGGAAAACCCAAATATAGCCGTTGATGCTAACTTTTATATTTCGACGCTCAGTGTTTTAGGTCATTAGTTTTAAAAATTAAAGTTTTAAAAATTAACGATATAAAATTAAAAAGGAGAGCTTATTGCTCTCCTTACACGTCAACGTTCAGTTAAATATTGCGCTTAAAAAGCGTATTTAAAACCAACAGAAAGTAATTTAGTACCGTCATACGTTTCATAAGAGGCTTCAACGCTCACTTTTTTATTGAGGCTATAACCAACACCAGCGCCGATGCCAAATTCCCATGAATCATCAGACGCTGATTCGCCACGGTAGCTTGCTTTGAGGTCTAAGTTTGCATAAGACGGCATTACATAAACATATGCGCGATTGTTGAAGTCATATTGACCACGCAAAGACAAAGCGAGTAAGCTTTCTACTTCAATTTTAGCACCGTAAAGTGAGTCGTCACCAACACCAGAACCGAGACGAAGTTCAGGCATCAAGTAAAAATTTTTCGCTGAATTTTCAATTTTATATGCCACTGAGCCATAGATAAAGTTCAAAGAAATATCGTCGCCATCAGAGCTATCAGATAACTGACCGAATCCACCGCCCACTTGCCAATCAGCAGCTACGGCTGTTAGGGAAAGACTGAAAAAAGTGAGTGCAATAGCGGTTTTCTTAAACATAATAAATCCTTTATTTTATTTGGGTTAACTTTAGGTTAAATTAAGGTGAAGATTTCGCGCAGAGCTTAACACCAAGATATTTTTTGTTCAATAATCTTTAATAAATTATAGTCCGGCACTTGGCAATTAATAACATCAGTGGCAATATTTAACGATGAATAAACATTTTTTTATCTCTTCAAAACTTTATTTACTTGGACTTATAGCACTATTATTGTGGGTTTTTTGCTTACCGGTTGCAAAAAGTTATGCAATGAAAAGTGAGAGCACAGCAAAGCTATGTCAGCGCTCGCCATCATCATGCCTAGAAAAAGTTAATATTGAATTAACCCAAGTACAGCCGAAAAGCCGCATCTGGTTTAGCTTAATGCAATTCAAATTATCCTCGCTATTTATTTTGCAACACAGTGATGAGCTTTACCAAGAAACAAAGCGTTGGATAAACGATGAAGACCTACCGATCCCTTTTCAAGTCACTCTTTACATGTATTATGCTAAGTGTTTACTTAGTCATGGCGACTTAGTAGAAGGGAAGCGTTATATTTATAAAGCAAAAGCACAATTAGCAATAATGAATGAAGTTTATCCATCTCCAATTAAACTTATTGAAATTGCTAACTTACAAATGTTTATTGGTGAGTTACCTGAAGCCTATGAGTCACTTAATGCTTTAAAAGAAAAATATAAAAACAGTCATAATCCGCAGTTTATGATGGATCTTTTTGGTCATTTAGGGCATGTCGCTAGGCAACTTGAATTGTATGATGAAGCGCTTGCCCACTGGTATGCAACCGTTCCTTGGAGTTATAAATATGGTAATGAACAACAAATAGCGACAGTACATTTTAATTTAGCGCAAGCACAACAACACGCTGAACAATTCTCATTGGCTGAAAAAAGTTATTTAGCCGCAATTAAGCATGCTGACATTGCTTTAGATGTTGTGAAAGCCTCTCATGCAAAATTGTACTTAGCCGAAATAAAGTTGCTGGGCGGTGATAAAGAACAAGCCGAGGAGTTATTACTGGCCATTAACGAAGAACTCTTAGCGCCAAACCTGCTATTAAAGCTTAATGACCTTAAGGGTGAATTATAAAACCTTTAAGAGGGAGTCGATAACAAAGCATACTGCAAAAAGGTTTGATAAATCCTTATGGTGAATATCTCGCCATCATAGTAAAGCCCAATTTATTAATCGGGTTAACATAATTTTATCCATTTCAATAGGCTGTTATTCCTGATATTTATCCACTATCATTGTCTTTAAAGAATGTAATCAGGTCAATTCATATGTCAGCAGTTACGCAAAAACTAAACACCATCAAATCTAAAGCTGCAATTGCTTGGGGGCCAAATAAACCCTTAACAATTGAAGAAATTGATGTAGAACTTCCCAAAAAAGGCGAGGTTCTCGTTAAAATCATCGCTTCAGGCGTTTGTCATACCGATGCTTTCACGCTTTCAGGCGAAGACCCTGAAGGAATATTTCCAGTCATTTTAGGGCATGAAGGTGGCGGAATTGTTGAACAAATAGGTGAGGGTGTCACCAGTGTTGCGGTTGGCGATCATGTAATTCCTTTATACACACCTGAATGTGGTGAGTGTAAATTCTGTAAATCGGGTAAAACCAACCTGTGCCAAAAAATTCGTGAAACCCAAGGTAAAGGCTTAATGCCTGATGGCACCTCGAGATTTTCATTAAACGGCAAAGCTATATTTCATTATATGGGCTGTTCTACTTTCTCTGAATATACTGTTTTACCTGAAATATCTTTAGCGAAAGTTAACCCTAAAGCACCGCTTGAAGAAGTGTGTTTATTGGGTTGCGGGGTAACTACCGGCATGGGCGCAGTCATGAATACGGCGAAAGTTGAAGTAGGCGATACCGTGGCTATTTTTGGTTTAGGTGGTATTGGTTTGTCGGCTATTATTGGCGCTGCTATGGCGAAAGCAAGCCGTATTATTGCGATTGATATCAACGAAAGTAAATTTGAGTTAGCCAAAAAGCTGGGTGCAACAGACTGTATTAATCCAAAAGATTACGATAAACCTATTCAAGACGTTATTGTTGAATTAACCGATGGCGGTGTTGACTACTCTTTTGAATGTATCGGTAATGTTAATGTGATGCGTTCGGCCTTAGAGTGTTGTCATAAAGGCTGGGGTGAGTCTATTATTATTGGTGTTGCTGGCGCAGGGCAAGAGATTTCAACCCGCCCATTTCAACTGGTTACCGGTCGAGTATGGCGCGGTACTGCCTTTGGTGGGGTGAAAGGTCGCAGTGAGTTACCTGAGTATGTTGAACGCTATCTTGCTGGTGAATTTGCTTTAAACGACTTTATTACCCATACCATGTCGTTAGAAAAAATTAATGAGGCCTTTGAATTAATGCACGAAGGTAAGAGTATTCGTAGTGTTATTCATTTTAACCATTCGTAAGTACCTAAAAGGTTGAAGATCATGTTAGAAAAAATTAGCAGTAATAAAATGTTTGGTGGCGTTCAAGAGCATTTTCAACATCTTGCTGAAAGTCTAAAATGTCCGATGCGTTTCGCTATTTATTTACCTGAGGGTGCCAGCAAGCATTCACCAGTGCCGGTTTTATATTGGCTTTCAGGACTGACCTGTACCGATGAAAACTTTGTACAGAAATCAGGAGGACAGCGCATGGCATCGGCACTCGGTATAGCCATTGTTTGTCCAGATACCAGCCCGCGTGGAGCCGGTGTTGCCGATGATGAAAACCAGTCTTACGATCTAGGGTTAGGTGCGGGTTTCTATATAAATGCCACCGAGAAGCCTTGGTCTATTCATTATAAAATGTATGATTATATTGTTAATGAATTGCCAGCGTTAATTGCAGAAAACTTTCCTGTATCGAGTAAAAAATCAATCAGTGGTCATTCAATGGGTGGGCATGGCGCGTTAACGATAGCGCTAAAAAATCCTGATAAATATTGTTCGGTATCTGCCTTTAGCCCCATCGCTAATCCAATTAATAGCCCTTGGGGACAAAAAGCGTTTAGCGCTTATTTAGGTGATGATAAAGCTTTATGGCAGCAACATGATGCAAGCGTGTTGATGAAAGCAAGTACACAGCATATACCGGCATTGGTTGATCAAGGTTTAGCCGATGACTTTTTGCAAGAGCAACTTCAGCCAGAATCATTGATTTCAGCGGCGCTGAGTAATAACTACCCACTAATACTTAACCAACATCAGGGATATGATCACAGTTACTTTTTCATCGCCAGTTTTATTGAAAGTCACTTATGTTTCCATGCGAAACATTTGGGGCAATCTTAATGTTTACAGTTATTTCACCTGAACATTTTAAGACTATCCCATGGAAAAATGGCCAAGGTGAAACTATTGAATTGGCGATTAATGACGGCGGTACTTTAGCTGACTTTATTTGGCGCTTGAGTATGGCGAATGTAGTTGAAGATGGGGTCTTTTCTGATTTTTCAGGTTATCAGCGTAATCTCATTCTCATTGCCGGTAAGGGCATTAATTTACAACACGATAACCGTAAAACTGATCAGTTGAATAATATCCTCGATGTCGCCAATTTTGATGGGGGTTGTCGAACCGTTGGACATTTACCTGCAGGCGAAATTACCGATTTTAATATTATTACCGATAAAGAAAAGTGCTCGGCCGTTGTGGAAACCTTGCTAGCTCAACAAACAGTTGAACTTAAAGCTGCAGACTTATGCTTTGTTTACAGTTTGTCGGGGGCATTCCAGTTAACGTCATACCAAAATCACCAAATAATAAAGGCAGGGCATTTATTGAAATTGAATACCCTTAAAGCAGGGGAGATGACGATTACAGGACAAAAGCTGATCGTGGTTTACTTAACGCAAAATACCTAGGCAAAATTTAGTGACAGCAGGTGTTTATCGCTGAAAATAGTCATTTAAACTTTTATTTCAGCGATAATGTTTTTTCTGTTTTAGAGTATGGAGATATTAATAAAAATTCAATGCACAGGACGTTAAAATGAAAGCACACCATTTAGTCAAAGTATTCGCCTTGTTGCTGATATTCTCACCGTTTACTAATGCTGAGAATACTGCTGACAATAGCCGCAAGTTACCTATCGACGAAAGCTCAACCACAAAACATAGTACTAAGGTTAATGGTAAAAAATTCGACTACACTGCCACTACAGGTACTCAACCCGTATGGGACAGTGAGGGTAACCCAACCGCCAGTTTGTTTTATACTTATTACCAACGCAGTGATGTTAAGAATAAAAGTGCACGACCTTTATTAATTTCTTTTAACGGCGGCCCAGGTTCAGCATCTGTTTGGATGCATGTTGCCTACACCGGCCCACGTGTTTTAAATGTTGATGACGAAGGATATCCATTGCAGCCTTACGGAGTTAAGACCAATGACTATTCAATTTTAGATGTTGCCGATATTGTTTTTGTTAACCCAGTTAATACGGGTTATTCACGAGTTCTACCCGACAAAGAGGGCAAGATGCCTTCGAAAGAACAACAAAAATCGATGTTTTTTGGTGTCAATGCCGACATCAAATATCTAGCAGATTGGGTAAATACTTTTGTGACCCGGAATGAGCGCTGGCGTTCACCAAAATATTTAATCGGTGAAAGTTATGGTACTACCCGTGTTTCAGGTTTAGCTTTAGAACTACAATCACGTCAGTGGATGTATTTAAATGGTGTGATTCTCGTGTCGCCAACCGATATTGGTATTAAGCGTGACGGACCAGTAAAGGCCGCAAATCGCCTACCTTATTTTGCAGCTGCTGCCTGGTATCACCAAGCACTAAAGAGCGATTTACAGCAAAAAGACTTATTGGATATTTTGCCTGAAGTTGAAAAGTTTACTATTGAGCAATACATACCTGCACTCGCTAAAGGTGGCTTTATTAGCCCAGCAGAAAAACAGGCGATAGCTGAAAAAGTTTCTTATTATTCAGGACTTTCGGTCACTGAAGTATTACGCAGTAATTTAGATATTAGCGCTTCCTATTTTTGGAAAGAACTATTACGTGACCGTGAGCAAACAATTGGTCGTTTAGATTCACGTTACTTAGGTATTGACGAGAAAACAACCGGTTCACGTCCTGACTACAATGCTGAATTAACGTCATGGTTGCACAGTTTCACGCCCGCCATTAATTACTATTTACGCGAAGAGTTAAACTATAAAACAGACATTAAATATAATATGTTCGGTGATGTACATCCGTGGGATCGCACTAACAATAATACCGGTAAAAACTTACGTTTAGCGATGGCACAAAACCCTTATTTAAATGTCATGTTCCAAGCAGGTTACTACGATGGTGCGACTAACTATTTTGATGCTAAGTACACTATGTGGCAGTTAGATCAAAGTGGTAAAATGCAAGACCGTTTGTCTTTTAAAGGCTACCGCAGTGGTCATATGATGTACCTTCGCTATGAAGATTTAAAAGCGGCGAATGATGATATTCGTCAATTTATTAAAGCGTCTTTACCTGATAATAAACAAGCCGCTAAATACAAAGCTGCTTCGCCACGATAAATTATCTTAGCACTTAAAAGTAAGCCGATTAAGTTATCATTTATAACTTAATCGGCTAATATGTTATTCCTCTTCATCTACTTCTTTAAATCTTTTTGCCACATCATTTTTCTTATAAACCTGCTCCATAATAGGTTCAAAAGAGTTAGGATGGATATTACCAATAATATTGACAAATACCGCCTCATTATCTGAAAGTGACAGTACAACTAAACCATCAATTACTTCACCGTTTGACTTGATGAACATCAGTGAGTAATCAGTTGATTCATCATCATTCATTCTTACTACATGTTGCCAACCATCGGCACGTAAATTAGCTTGAGTTTCAATGAAATTATCTTTAAACAACTCACTGTTTTTTTCAACGTTATAAACACTTATACGAACACCATCTACGTCATCCAATAAAGCATCAATTTCAGGGTCTTCATCGGCATCAATAACCCAACGTGCTGTGCCAATGGCTAATGGACCTAAAGACAAGTTTATTTCGCTGTCAGCTTGCCACCAATAAGGTGATTCAATATCGGCATAGCCAGCATGACTGTGAAGTCCCCCAGCGGTAATGCCGCACCCGGTTAAGAAAAAGCTTGCTGCAATTGCTAATAGCAAGGTCACTTTCTTTAAAAAATAGTGAGATAGTTTCATGGTTTACTCGTTATTTTAAGTCAATATCAATGTTAAGTGATTTGGTTACTTTATTAATTTGTGCCGGGTCTATTTCACCAACAATGTTAATGAATACCGCTTCTCGGCCGTCCTTATCACTTTTATTGTTAATAACCATAACCACTAAACCATCCATAAGGTCATCAGTGATTTTGGTGAATACTCGTACCTTTTCATCTTCTTCATTGACCGATACAATAGGTAACCAGTTTTTAGATTGAATATCTTTGCTGACTTTTGCGATTAAATCTATTGCCGGTTGATCGCTACCTTTCATATTATAGATTTGTACACGAACAGCTTTTAATTTGCTGATTAACTCTGATGCTTCTGGATCAGACAGATTAATTTTGCTAATAAAACCTAACATGGTTTTATTTAAATTAACCATCACTTTAGGTTCACCATAAACTGAGTTAAGACTGGCAAAGTCTACATAACCTCGCTCTTTTGTAATGTCGTCGGCAAAAGCTGAACTGCTCATTAATAATGATGAACTAAATAAAATAAGTGCTGATAATAATTTTTTCATGATGTTTCCTTAAAATGATTAAGTGGTTTAAATAAACCTTGGTTCAATGGTTGTTGTATATTTTCGTCAAATGTTTGCTTTATTTGCTCTGTTGATATTTTTTTAGCGAATGATATATATTGCAAAGCGATTGCTAACTCTTGCTCAGCATGTTGTATCTCTGCCAGTGATGGCTGTTTATTTATAGGATCACTTAGTATATTGGTGTTGAGTAAAGCAACAGCGGTAACGGTTGCGGCTAGCGCACTAAGTTTTTTCCAGCTAGGCGTAAAGTAGCCAAAAATCACATGACTGCTTTTTTCAGTTTTGCTAATGCCCTGTAACTTGTTTTTCAAATCGGCTGATAAAGGCTGCAAACCTATGTCATTTAAATGTTGTTCAATATGTAACGCTGTTTCCAACTCAGCAATTTGTTGGTTACTAAGTTGTTCATTAGTTAATTCACTGCTCTCGGACAATACTCTTGCTAGCACGCGGGTGTCAGCTGAAAGGTCATTGTTCGCTAAAAAATCATCTAATGGTTTCTGCCATGATTCTTTATTATTCATGGGTATACCCCTTTAAATTATTTCGCAATTCACGTCGTGCACGATGTAAATAGACTTTTACTTGGCTGGTGGTTAAGTTAAGTGATTTCGCCGCAATACTTTGGCTGTTTTGTTGTACATCACATAACATAATCAACGAACTATAGGGTTCTTTTAAACAAGCAATCGCCTCACTTAACCAACGACTTAATTGTTGGTGCTGTAAATTCCCTGCCGGTTCTTCATGTTTTTGTGTCACTTGATGCTCTTCTTCAACTTGGCTGAATTCCTTACGCTTACGCAATTTATCAATACAAGCATTACGGGTTACCGTAGATAGCCAAGCCGATACTTTTTCAATATCTACTTGTTGGATGTTATTCCATAAACGCGTAAAAACATCTTGTGTAATATCTTCCGCTTCATGTTTATCACGTAAAATATACAAAGCTAACGAATAGATTCGTTGCTGATGTTGTTCGAGTATTTTATTAAATTTATTTCCTTTCATAGTTATAATTACGCACTACTTTGCGAAAGGTTACAAATTAAGTATCTTATTTTTAATTTATTATTAAAAAGAGTCGCCAAAGTGATTGGTATGATAAGTAGATTCAATATAACTAATAGGGTAGGGTTTCTTGAAATAAAACGGTTAATCAATGTGTTATCGTTAAAAAATTAATCTGCGGATAAAGTGATATTAAGTTAAAAAATTTTTATGAATAAGCTTAATTGAGTCGATTAAAGACAATTTTTAGTGATCGCGATTATAATTTCGACAGGTGATTTTTTATTTTTTATTGAATTTTAGACATAAAAAAACCGATGAAAACAAGTTCATCGGCTGGATAGCTTTGGGGAAGCTAAAATATAAAATTATTACAACAGGTGCTCACTAAAAGAGAACAAAAGCATTATAGAGTAACAACTCTATAAGTGTAAAGTAAAAAGTGAAGTAATTACTCAGTTTTTTGTTTTTTTCGGTTTTTGTTGCTTTAGTGGTTAATCATCACCACCGAATTTAGAATACAATTTCATGGTGCTATCGGTCACGAAGATGTGCTGAGTGATTATTGCGAGCATCAGCAATTAAAGCGACGACATAATTTAAGCCATTGCAATAAACTCTTTGCTTGAAGACATTAAAAACAGGTGTAAATTATTAACCCATGATTTTGGAGGAATAACCTTGCCAAAAAATTGTTATTTTGGGATCAAATTGACTACATCTTTCTTTAATACATGAATATATTGTCAAAATATCTCTTATAGCTGAGGACTCCATAAATGTTGAAGTATATGTGTCATATGTTTAGCTTTTTACCGTGAGTGTCTGATTAATTGCTGCAATTAATCAGCAAGAAATAATATGTAGTCCAATAGTAATCTCCCTATTCATCCCAAACGAGTTTAAATAATTATTAAATTTATAATAATTTAAACTAAAAATTATTATGTAAGAATAACCCATTAATTACATAGGTGGGTGCATATGAATCAAGCTTTCAACAATAGCAAAGAAGAAAATTTATTTTTTCTTAATTTTGCCAAAGAGCTAATTGATGAATCAATTTTGTTCATTGAACGTAATGATCTTTCTCCGCTGTGTATTCATATTGAATATTTACGAGTTCTATGTAACGACTTTGATTCTCGATTTGGAAAGTTACTTTCTGAAGACAAAATATGTGACGGTAATGAATCACTATTCCACAAATTCTGAAACGTAGCTAGCTCATCGTAGAACAAATTATACATTATTACTGGGGGCAGTAATACAGTCGGCTAATACTCAAAATCATAAAAGAGTTAACCTTCTGAGTTCAAGGATGAACTACTTTAATTTAATCCAGTAATAGATGTAAAAAAGGGAGAAAAACAACATGGATATAACAAATAACATCATATCAGAACCTTGTGAAATGTATTGTAGTAAATGTCCTTTAAGCTTCATTCGCAACGTGAAGTATGACGTATCAATTTCTACTACTGATCAATCAATTAATATCGAGAAACAAAATATAAAGTTTTCCAGCAGATCTTTTAGAGTGTTGTGTGCATTATTAAGGCAAAAAGAAAAAACATTGAGTTTCCATTATTTACAGCAATATGGCTGGCCAGATTCTAATGTTGTTAGAAATAACTTAACTGTTGCTATATCTGAAATAAGAACTCTCTTGAGGCATACGAATCTACGAATTGAAAATGTTAGAGGCCATGGTTACGTATTAACTACTGCAGATAGTGAGTCAATCTATAATGGGATCCAGTATGCATATATTAGATGAGTTTACTATTAATACACATGTATGGGGGGAAGTTAACATTGCCCCGAGGTTAGAGGCGATCATGACGACTATTGATGATTGCGAAAACGCTGAGCTGCTTTGTACTATAACACGTATAAATAGCGTCATACCACCCGCTATATTTTTTAAATGCTTAACCGAATACGAGCATGTTAAATTATTTAGGCTAATTCTAAGTAATATTGCAAAAGAGCCTAAAAATAGAAAATACCGAATTAGTCTTAATACTCCTATAGAAGTCATTCGAAATTTTAGCGAATTTTTCCCATTATTTAATAGTTTTGAGTATCAGAAATATGCCCTAGAAATATTAGAAAATGATGTCAATAAATTTGATTATTTTGAATTGGGGGTATTAGAAATAATAAATGATTTTCCAAATGTTAATCTATGGCTAGATGACTTTGGCACTAGTCAATCAAATTTCGACATCGTCAACTCAAATAAAATCACTTTTAGTGTTATTAAAGTATCCAAAGAACTTTTTTGGTCTCTATTACCTGAGGACCTATTATTTCTTGACAGTTTATTACGTTATTTAGCAAAACACCATAACGTTATCGTTGAAGGAATAGAGTCAAATAAGCATGTGGAGTTAGTTTCAAAAATTCCAAATGTACTGATGCAAGGGTATTATTTCTCACAAGCTAAGAAGACTATAAATGTATAGGGTAACTAAAGATAAAATCATCAAAGAATTTGAATTATTAACCCAATATATGAATGATGATGAATTATTGAAAATAAACCTTCACTTGCTGAAATTAGACGAATGTGCTGATGATGTTACAAAATTAGAACCAAGTTATCAGAGTTTATGTTTATTTTTAATGGAACTCGTTGTTCAAAAAAATAAAATATCAAAAATAAAAAATTCCAATGGAATAAACTTGATAACGGATGAAGAAAAATATTTTTTAAGTTCTTTATATGATTAGAGAATATAATGAAAGGTACATATTTACTTTAAATTATTGGTCTCCAAATAAGTATTATCTGTACCAGCCAATAAGTTGTTTTCATTAGTTTTTCCATCACCATAAATAATAAGTTGTTTAAAAAAACATGGGATTATTGACGAAATACAAGAACTATAAGCAACATTGGCTAATCCTTGGTAAAACTCAATATCGTTGATCAACAAGCAATCAAAATAATCTAATTCGTCTTTTTTAAGAGACAATATATTAAACCCAGTTAACCAAAGCTCTGTATTATATTCATTAGCCAATTTTTGTAATTGGCCTCTTTGAGTAGCAGTAAGTAAAGCTAGACAATTTGCAGTTATATTGATCACTAAATTAATACCGCTAGAGCTTTTAATTATTTGTACAAGTTTTTCGAAGCTGCAAAGCATTTTAGGCACTTTAATGTATAATGGAAAGGTGGTGTCTAGTATTAATTCAACTTGTTTGAAGATTTTTTCTAATGTGAGAATTACTTGAAAAATGTTTAAGCTATCTATGTATAAATCTAAAGAGATTTGCTCTGCTATATTGGTAATATAAAAAACTTCACAATATAAACAAACCTTATTGTTTTGTGTAGAGATACCGAATTTCTTTATAATAAAATCAGCATTCTTAATGGTAAATTCGAGTGTGTCTTCCATTTGATAAGTGTTTAATAAACATAAAAAAATATTTAAGCCTATTAAACATCATCCTTGATAAAAAAAAATTATTATAAAATTTATAATTTTAATCCGTAGCCCTCTTTACGATAGTTTTCAATTTTTATTAAAGAGCTGCTAAATGATATACGTAAATCATAAATTGCAACATTTAGGTTGTTTCCAACAACATCTGATTCAGGCCAAACATACTCACTGAGGAACTCTCTTGATAATATAGTTCCTGAATAACGTGTTAGCGCACACATTAATCGAAAGCCATGCTGGGTCAACTTATGTTGTTGGCCATTAACGTCAAATATTCTTCTATCTTGAGTTTCATTGATCCCTTGAACCGATAGCTTCTCATAAGGAAATAATGGACAATATTTACATCGATTATTGCAGGTATTTATAGATGTATTTTTTGTGAGAAAGTATTTACTTTGTTTTTCGATATCAGTTAAATCAATGAAAGTTAAACTACTCACAATACACCCCCACTATTAAATCAGTTGTGATAATAAAACTTCTTTCTTTCAAGGTGTTTGTGACTTCATATCGATTGTGTGAAAGCTTCTTTATAATTTTGACATATGACCCTTGTAAGGTTTTCACTCTTGTATCTATGGGAAATACGCCCATAAATTCAATCAATTTTCCAACTAATCTAGGATCTAACATCGTACCAGATACCTTAGTTAGCTCTGTAAGCGCAGAGTAAGTATCTAGTGCTTTTTTATAGTGCCGATTCCTCGTAAGGGCCTCGTATGTACAAACGACGGTTAACATTCGAGAATACAAGTTTATATTTCTCTTTGATAGGCCGCATGGGTAACCGTTACCATTATAATATTCATGATGCGAAGCAATAACATCACAAATAAAGTCAGGGAAATCTTCAGATTTTCGTATTAACGCGACACCTATATCTGTATGTGTATGTAAATGAAGTATTTCATTTTCAGATAATTTTTCCGCTTTATTAAAATGTATGGGTAAATTAATCATCCCGATGTCGTGTAACAAGGCTGCACAACCAAGCTCTAATAATTTATCTTTTTTGATGCCTATATATTTACATAAAGTAATATAAAGTATTAAAACCCGCACTGACTTTTGAGCTATTGTTGGCGCGTTACTCCGTATAGTATTTAAATATAAATAGGTGTTTTTATCAGCTAGCACTTGTATAACTAAATGATTAACCATTAATTGAATTTTATAAGAATTTATATATGCGTTTTTACTGATATTATTAAAAACTAAGTTGAGTAATTTGAATGAATGTTCGATTTTTTTGTGAGCAACTCTCTCATTTTCAATACTAAATGAATAATTCTCAATACGTTTGTGCGCATAGTTAACATTGGAATCAATATACACAAAATCACATAAATTACGTAATTTAGTTAATTGTTTTTCAGATTTTATAACAAAATTGTGCAGAATATAGGGGGTTTCTAACCAAGTACGGTCGAGTTTCACAACCTTCATCCCAATCTTGACGAGGTGTGTTTGTATTTTTTTCATAGTATCTTTTTTAATATCCATATTGACATTAATGTCAATAATAGTGAGTGAAATTCACCCAGTTTTTATTTAAAATTAGATACCATCCCATTGGTAATACGCCCATCCATTTGGCGAAAAAAATAATATATAAAAGATTGCTTTTAGTCAAATCTTTTTTATCTATTTTCTATTTTCATTTGAAAAAAATTAACAAGACACTCATCCTAAATTGAACAAGTTTTCCCTTTGTACTACGCTAAAGTAATCAAGCTACTTTATCTTAGGTGAGTTATGGCCACGCCAAGGAAGCAACAAATCAGTTTAGTAGACACACCTTATTACCATTGTGTGGCGCGTTGTGTTCGACGCGCTTTCTTATGTGGTGAAGATACCTTTTCAGGTCAAAGTTTTGAGCACCGGCGAGGTTGGGTGGAAGACAAACTGCATTTTCTAACGCAAGTCTTTGCGATTGAGGTTTGTGCCTATGCGGTGATGAGTAATCACTATCATGTGGTGTTATTTATTGATGAAGAAAAAGCGAAGCAGTGGACAATGACTGACGTACTTGTGCGTTGGCACCGCATACACAAAGGCACGTTACTGACCAAACAGTATTGCAACGGTGACCGCTTAGCTCAACCCTTACTTGATGAGGTTAATGCAACCGGAGAGGTCTATCGAAAGCGCCTGATGAAAATCAGTTGGTTTATGGGGTATATCAATGAAAGTATTGCAAGAGCGGCTAACCAAGAAGATAACTGCACCGGTAGATTTTGGGAAGGACGCTTTAAATCCCAAGCGTTATTAGATGAAGCAGCGTTAGCGTCTTGTATGGCCTATGTTGATTTAAACCCTATTCGAGCCAATATCGCAAAGACACCAGAGAGCTCAGCCCACACGAGCATAAAGCGTCGTTGTAAAGAGGCAAAAAAGGGCCAGCAGCCCAAGACCCTGCTTCCCTTTATTGGTAACCCCAGGAAAAATATGCCAAAGGGCCTACCTTTTGAACTCGCCGACTATCTTCAATTAATTACGTTAACTGGCCGCTGTATTAGCGGAGATAAACGGGGTTTCATCGAACAAAAACAACCAGAGATACTCAAGCGATTGAATATCTCTGCGGACAACTGGTTAATCATCACCACCGAATTTAGAACACAATTTCATGGTGCTATCGGCCACGAAGGTGTGCTGAGTGATTACTGCGAGCATCAGCAATTAAAGCGACGACATAACTTAAGCCATTGCAATAAACTCTTTGCTTGAAGACATTAAAAACAGGTGTGAATTATGGAACCATGATTTTGGAGAAATAGCCTTGCCAAAAAATTGTTATTTTGGGAGCAAATTGACAACATCTTCCTTTAACACACGAATATATTGTCAAATATCTCTTATAGCTGAGGACTCCATAAATGTTGAAGTTTATTTGTCATCTATTTAGCTTTTTAACATGAGTGTCATATTAATTACTTTTTGATCTTTAAAGTGAGTGTCTTTAAATTAATGGTTTAATGCCTCACGAGTGGGGCTGTATTTATTGTAACTTTTGCTTCATAAAATCGATAAAAATTCGGTTCTTATTGGGTAAATATTTACTTTGTACATACTGCAAACAAATATCACCTTGGTAATTACCTTGTAACCGCCAATCTTCCAAAAGTGGAATTAGCTTGCCACTGCTAATGCCCTGTTGCGCGATATAATCAGGCAGAGAGCCGATACCAAAGCCTTGTTCAATAGCGTCTCGACGCATTTCACTGTGGTTAAGTAAATATGAACCAGTGACTTGTACGCTTGTTTGTTGATTTTTTTGACTAAATCGCCACCGGCTATCTGACATATTTTCACCTAAGCAAAGGCAGGGTAAATCTTTTAAATCGTCAGGGTGTGTTGGCAGCGGATGGTTAGCTAGAAAATCAGGACTGGCACATAACACTTGCTCACTGCGACCAATTTTAACGTTGACCAAAGCTTCAATCGGGTTGTCATTGATATGAATTAAGAAATCAACACCGTCATGAATAGGATCTAAAATCCGGTCAGTTACTTTTAAATGCAATTGAATATCAGGGTAGCACTTTAAAAACTCGACAAAGAGTGGCCGCAATACTCGATTGGCAAGTGATTTTGGTGCCGCCACCCTCAACAATCCACTAACTGTCGATGTTGTCGAGCTACTGGCATTAACGGCTTGCTCTGCTGACTCTATCATTTGTTTACAATAATTAAAGGTTAATGTGCCTGACTCTGTTAACGCTAGTTGCCGTGTAGTGCGTTGTAATAGTTTTATGCCTAAAGCATCTTCTAATCGGCTAATTTGGCGACTTACCGCTGAGGGTGTTACCCCAAGTTTTATAGCCGCTTTACTAAAGTTGCCCTGCTCAACGACAGTTACCAAAATAGCCATATCAGACAATAAGGGGATTAGTTTATTTGTGTCCATCAAGCACAAGTCCTTTTACAAATAGGTGTATTGTTTTAAATTTCTCATAGATTAACATAGCTGCACAGTAACAAGTGAGTTGCTATGAGACTATTTTAAATGATGAGAGAGAAATATGGAGTTGTTAATAAGTACTTACATGACAGAAATTATTGCGGTAAGCACCATCGCTATTTTTATGGCTATGTTGCCTGGTGCTGATTTTGTCATGGTGACTCGCACGAGTATCTATAATGGCCGTTTATCGGGGTTATATATGAGTCTAGGTATGTGTTTATCAGTTTGTATACATGCTAGCTATTCGATTGCAGGATTAGCGGTTGTGATTGCAAACTCTGCCTGGTTATTTGCGACAATCAAATATTTAGGAGCGGCTTACCTTATTTATGTTGCCTGGCAGTTATTAACAACACGTGATCTGTTAAATAATGATCACAACAATCAAACCGCAGCAATGTCGCCTTTTAACGCGATGCGTCGAGGCTTTACCTGCAACATCTTAAATCCGAAAACATCTATCTTCTTCTTAAGTATTTTTACGCAAGTTGTTTCTGTAGATACTCCGCTAATAATGCAAGTAAGTTATGGGATAATTATTATGTTGGCTCATTTTATTTGGTACAGCGGTGTGGCGTTATTGCTATCACACCCTAATATAATGCCTCGTTTCAATCGTCACAAACAAAAAATAGATAAAGTCGCAGGATTCATATTGATGATAATTGCTATAAAGCTCATTTTAATGAACGCTGTTTAAGTAAAGATTGATCAGGCGTTTATTTAGGTCTGCCAACTTATATCAGCCTTCCAGTGATTCGCCCTTAGCCCTCACTTTACGTTTGAATGATTTAGCTAAGGCTATTACACCCTCGATAATGGCTTTGGCAATGGAGAATGTGCATGCAATGTATTTGATAACCATTTACACTTTGCAGGCGTTCTTTTTGTGTAATATTTTATATTAAGCAAATTGGCTTATTAAACCTCTCAAGTTTGATTTAAGTCATTAATAGCATTACATTGATTATACATGGCTAAAAAATAAACATATTTATGGATTAAATGTGGCTGAATCTTTGATATCAGAACTGAAAAGGCGAAATGTTTTCAAGGTTGGGATTGCCTACCTTGTTCTTGCTTGGGTTGTTGTTCAAATCACGTCAATTGCTGTTCCGGCATTACACTTGCCTAATTGGATAAATACTGCGGTATTTTTTTTTGGTCTTATTGGTTTTCCTTTTGCCCTTTTTTTTGCTTGGGCGTTTGAAATAACTCCCGACGGTATCAAGCTTGAATCCGCCATATCGTCTGGAGATTCTACTGCTGCTCTTACAGGTCGTAAATTAGATTTTATCATTATTGGCCTTATGGCAATTGCCTTGATTTACTTTATTTATGAGAGTCGTTTTCAATCACCAACAGCTTTAGTCTTGCCAACAGAACAAGCTGAAGTTATTGCCCAAGTTTCCATCAAAGTTAATGCAAATAATCCATTAATATCAGAGCCAAAGGGTACCTCGATTGCTGTACTTCCTTTTGTAAATATGTCTTCTGATAAAGAACAAGAATACTTTTCAGATGGTATTTCAGAAGAAATATTAAATGTATTAGCAAAAATACCGAAACTACAAGTAACCTCTCGTTCATCGGCGTTTGCCTATAAAGATACTAAGATTAATATTTCGGAAGTTGCTAAAATTTTGGGTGTAAAAAACGTACTCGAAGGCAGCGTGAGAAAGTCGGGTGTAAGAGTGCGTATAACCGCTCAGCTCATCAATGCTGAAACAGATAAACACTTGTGGTCTGAGTCATATGATCGCGAGCTTGATGACATCTTTCAAGTACAAGATGAAATATCAGCAGAAATTGTCGATGCACTGAAGGAAACCTTAGGCATATCATTAGTTAAGACAGTATCTTCTGCGCAAACGATTAACCCTAAAGCTTATGATTTATATCTGCAAGGTCTAAGGGGACTTCATACCTATACCTTTGAAAGTTTAGATAATGCCGCTGCTGCTCTTGAGTTAGCAACAGACATTGCTCCCGAATTTTTGATGGCGCGCATTAAGCTGGCAGAAACATATGCTCGTCAAATTATTACGGGTAGTCGCTTTGATTGGCTAATACTTGATAAGGCAGAAGCGCTAATTAAAGAAGTACTTAGCATTAATCCAAACTCTGCTGAAGCTTATTTTGTTCGGTCATTAATTATAAAAACAGATCGTAAGTTACGTAATCAGTATGCAAAAGAAGCTTATCGGCTAAATCCTAATAATGTTGATATCATCATAAGGCATGCACAATCAAATGGTGCTGAAATGGGAGAAGATAACGCTAGGGCTTTATTTGAAAGGGCTCAAAAAGTTGACCCTCTTAATGCTGATTTACCGTATTTTTTTGCAGTATATTTAGTACAAACATTACAAAAATATTCAGAAGCGGAACAAACGCTTAAACAAGCTATTAAGGTTAACCCGAAGAATACTTTTTATCCTTTTTATTTAGGACAAATATATGCACAGCATATGGGGCAAATTGTTGATGCTATTAAGCTCGCTGAAAATGGTGCAAGGTTAGACCCTAACGACCCATATTTTCCTCAAGCACTTTCGATCTACTATTTATCTTTGGGATCTGGTCTTAAGTCTCTTGAATATGCAGAAAAGGCAATGTCGATTAATGCCAATAACGCTGAAATTATCAATCAAAAAGTGAACAGTCTTATTTATCTTGGGCAAACCGCTAAAGCGTTAATACTCATTAACGATACCATAGCCGATGTTAATACGGTATATCCCAGTACACAACTCAAAGAGCGCTTTATTACTGGTGCCATATACTTATTACTCAAGCAGCAAAAATTTGCCGATGCAGAGGCATTGATTAATCTTCATATCCCGGGGATAAATGAATGGGTTAATCAACCACCCCCCGCAACATTGAATGCTATAGAAAATGTAAATGGCATTTTGCTACTTGCCCGTGTTTATAAAGCACAAGGTCAGTTAGCCAAAGTTGAAAAGCTTATTGAGGGAGTAAAGGGACGAGATGAGTCTTTTTATCTTACAGGTCAAGCACGCTTGTTGGGTATTGAATACATGAACCTTGCTATCAGTAGCTCACTCGAAAATAACGATGAGCAGACCATTAAGTACCTCGAAGCTGCCATTGATAATGGTTATTTATATAATTGGCGTGCTAACTTATTACAATCACCTTATTTTATCGATCTAGCGCAACAGCCAAGGTTTACGGCATTAATAGGACGATTAGAAACTGAAATGCTAAAACAAATAGCGGTACTTAAGCAATAGTTAAGATTTTGATAAAACGATATTTATACTCTTGTCTGTATAGCGTGCAGTATTTCTATAGTTAAATCAGAAGTTTTTGTGGCAGAACGTTTGGTTTATGGCTGATATCACTAAGGCGAAATCAGCCATATAATCGCAATGTGATTGGTACAGTGCGAATAATGCGATTTTTTTATTCTTCTTGCAATGCAATAGCAGCCATTTTCATAGTACTTTCAAAGACTTTGCTTCTGCTATAAACAGGCTATTTAAGCTACAAAACATTTGGTTTTTCTGTGTTTTTTATGTTTCTTGCAATGCAATAGCAGCCATTTTCATAGTACTTTCAAAAGTCTCTGCTCCGGCTATGAACAGGCTATTTAAGCTACAAAACATTCGGTTCTTCTGTGTTTTTTATTCTTCTTGCAATGCAATAGCAGCCATTTTCATAGTACTTTCAAAAGTTTCTGCTCCGGCTATAAACAGGCTATTTAAGCTACAAAACATTTGGTTTTTCTATTGTTGTTATTCTTCTTGCAATGCAATAGCAGCCATTTTCATAGTACTTTCAAAAGTCTCTGCTCTGGCTATGAAAAGGCTATTTAAGCTACAAAACATTCGGTTCTTCTGTTGTTTTTATTCTTCTTGCAATGCAATAGCGGCCATTTTCATAGTACTTTCAAAAGTCTCTGCTCTGGCTATAAACAGGCTATTTAAGCTACAAAACATTTGGTTTTTCTATTGTTATTATTCTTCCTGCAATGCAATAGCGGCCATTTTCATAGTACTTTCAAAAGTTTCTGCTCCGGCTATGAAAAGGCCATTATGACAGAACATTGCATCGTCAATACCGGTTACGGCTTTTAGCGCATCATCAGATAAGCCAGCCCATGCTTGAGGTAGTGATTTTCTATCTTCGAATGAACCCGGTTCAACAGGCACTGTTTGAATTCTCCAAGGACCAGAACCAGAAGGATAAACCATATATAAAGCTTGTGCAGACAGAGCATGAACGGTTCTTTTCCATGGCGTATATTTATCTAAAACAATCACTCTTGGATCTTCTGCATTCTCAATCGCTTTAGCGACAATTTCTTTTGCACTAATTCCGCCATTTGCAGAGGCAATAAATCGTGTCAAAATACGTGTCGCAAACTCAACCGCCTCATCAAAACAGCTATCAAAGTGACTATCTTCTTGCCAAGTAGGGTTGAACATTGAAATCGTTTGGCTAAGGCTAATACCTTGGTTTATACCTTTAGAAGCGCCTTCGGTATAGCCACAATCAATAGCGTCAATTGTTGAAACTAGCCCTGCATCAACAGCGTTAGCTACGTCTTGGTTACCCTGACATATTTCTAAGCCATATTTCTGCCAAACCAAGCCAAATGAAGAATAAGGAATTCCATTTTCGCGCTCACCGGCACCACCACGCTGATGGTGATCGAATCGACCTGCATCTGCGTTATATTCACCACCTACATCAATAACAAGATCTGCTTTACCGATAACCTCTAAATTGCGTGTGCGTATGAGGTTAAAGTTAGGAAAAATGTGTTTAAGAGCAGCGATACTAAACACGTCATCTGCATGAAAATTACCGTTGTGAGTTGCTATAGTTATATCATTCATTTTTTATATCATTTTAGAAAGGAATAAGAAGATGTTGCTAGTTAACTTCACTATTTTGACTGGCCGATTTGGGACAACGTCAAGGTGTAGAAATTATAAGGCAGATTCTATACGAAGACAGCTCACAAAAATAGTGGGCTTTTAATAACACTAGTTTTCAATAGCGGTGCAAAAATCAATAAAGAACAATAATATCCTTGTTAATAATGTTGATTGAATCTGCGTTTAGCTAAGGGGAATGATAGGGGGTATTTTCTAAATTGGGCTTAAAACGCATCATCTTCGCTGTAAACATTAACATCAAGATCACCGTCCATGCTTTCTGAAACTAAAAAAATTATTGGTTTACAGCAAACTTGGCAATCTTCAATATACTGCTGGTCTACGTCGGCTGAATCAATGAGTACTTTAATTGTTTCGCCACAATAAGGACATCCTATGCGCTTTTTAGTCAATTGATTCAATTGATTCAATTGTTACGGTTTCCTATAATTGTCAGTAATATAATCATTCATTATCGAGAGTTATTTTAAATGATAGGTGGGAAAGGTGTAATGATAAAGCCATATTCAAGCATAACTCAACGCTATGCCTGAATACTGGTAATTAACCAAAATGATTAAAAACGATTTTGTTACCATCTAAATCACGAAAGTAAGCACCATAAAATACGTCAGGTATACGCTGCCCTGGTTCTCCATCACAAGTCGCACCTAGGGCAATGGCTTTATGATACATTTCATCGCACTGCTCTTTTGAGCCCGGCGCAATAGCAAGCATATTGCCGTTACCACAGTTTTGAGGCGCTTCATTATAAGGTACACAAATAGCGAGCATGGGCTCTTTCATACTTTTACCAATAAATATAATGCGTTCCATTTTTATTAACGTTTTAGCGCCTATAGGTGCCAAGAGTTCATTATAAAAGGCTTCTGATTTTTCTAAATCGGTTACACCGATGGTGGCATAGCTAAGCATATCTATTCCTTTTTAATTATGATTAAGGTGATTCATTTTAAGTAGAATGTTAACTACAACAGGTTAACCAAATCATGTCAATAACGCTTGTTTATTCAGATATTATGGGATGGATTTATAACTCGTACAATATGATGAATATTAACTATTTTAATAACGTGGCTAACTATTTATTGGTATTTAGCAATAATTTTCTCAATACTTTTATTATCAATCATTTGTTGTAATGCTTTATTTAATCTTGGTAAAAGTTCAAGTTTTGTTGGGTGTACACGCATCATAACTTCTACCGAGCTCACCACGTCTCCAACGACAATATCACTTAAAGTTGGAAGATGTCTTTTCATATATTGTATTGAGGATTTACTGATAAAAATTTGGTCAACGCGTTCAGCCAACAATTGCTTAATGAGCAAACTTTCTGATTTATTTAATACCTTGTTGATGTCATTATTGGTAAAGGATGCCTCAAACCTAGGATAAGTAAAGCCTCTAACTATGCCTACTTTGTGTCCAAATAAATCTCTTGGTCCTTTTACTTCAAATTCATCACCAGAGCGAAAAACAATCACTTCTTCAACACGTTCATAGGCAATGGAATACAAACCTATTTCTTTTGAATTACTGCGCCAAATAGGGTTGATTCCGGGTTCAATATCAACACGGCCAAGGTCAAATTCAAGCATAGCTCTAGCGGCTGGCATTTTAACCATTATAAAAGTATCGCCGGTAATTTCTCCTATTTGGTGAAACATGTCGGCAAATATGCCTGATATTGTAGCCTTGCCTTGTTGATCTATTGTAGAGATATTGTGTGGAGGATTGGCAGGATCGTAAGAAATCACCTTATAGGTATCAGCGATGAGTGGCCATGATGTGATAAGAAGGATATTAATAAAGCATAACTTTATTTTACAACGTAGAGTCATTTTACTTTCTTTTCAATCGGTGATCTTACAATAAACATAGCAGAATATAGGTAGTTAAGGGAATAAATCTCATGGTGAAATTATAAATATTTAATGGGTTTTAATCCTGCTAAGTTTGTGGTGCTATGGCAGACAGCTTAATCGTTATAAGGTGAACTGATTGAACTGTATCGCCAAAGTGATACTGCGAAATAATAGTAATCTTCGCTAAAGCTTAGCTAATATAGCCATATTTTCAAGTTGTCGTTTTTTAAGTGATTGAAATAATGATAAAATATATAAGGAATAAACTTTGCAAGATAGCATTTTTATTTAATGAATAATGAGACAACCTAACCATGAATATAAACCTTTGGGTATTTTTAAGTATCGCTGTGATTTTTTTAGTGAGTTTTTTAATTATTTTGGTATTAAGTACCAATAAAAAGAAAATAAAAGAATTAGAAGTAGAAGCGTTGAAATTAGAAAAAGCTAATTTAGAGACAGAAGTCGCGGCAGCGGTTAATAAAACACTGGGTGACCAATTAAGTCGAATAGAGGTATTGGAAGCTATCGTTACCGATAAAAACTACAACCTAAACGAAAAAATAACTCGATTATAAAGAGTAATCCTATTAATTTTTTCTAATACATTAATAGTATGAAATATTGATGTATTAGCGGTTAAGACAGACTACCAGCAGATAAAAATAGGCGATCAGCTAATCGCCATAGAAGGATGCAAAATTTCTGGCTGTCGGCACACTAAACTAAAGCATTAATGAATAAGTCCAAAGGGCAGTGATTACACTTTATACTCCTTAATACCGATGGTTCAGAATATTCGACGAGTTTGTTGCTAGAATAAGGTGTTTGGTTAATCTTTTAGGCCTATTTTTTTTAATAAGACCATCATTGGGCACCATTTAGTAAATGATGACTGTATTAAGTTGACCGCAATAAAAGCAGTAAACCATAACCAGTTTATTGATAATGTTACGGTTAAAATAAGTGAAATAAGTATCATTGTGCCTGCTATTAGTCTTAATGCATCGTTCTTAGTCATGGTAACTCCGTGATATTGGTATGGTTAAATTAGTATTACATCATATTATATTAGGTTTTATTAAATTAGCAAATACTAATGTATGTTGTTGGCGCAAGTTATGGTGGTTATGCGGCGGCCATGGCGGCGTTAAAAACACCTGACTTATTTTGGTACGCAGTCAGTTTTGCCGGAGTGAGCGACCTTCGAAATATTTTTTTTAAGAGTCGTTACTACACTAATAAGAAATTTGTAGAACACCAAATGGGTAAAGATGTTGACACTTAATCGCCCGTTCACCGTTTTATCAGGCAAAGCGAATTAATATACCTATGTTATTATTCCATGGTGCCAGCGATACCTTGGTTAATGTTCGTCAAAGCCAAAGATTTTACCAGAAGCTATTAGACTTAAATAAGCCAGTTGAATATATTGAATTGGCAGACGGCGACCACTATTTGTCTATTCAGCGTAATCGACACAAAGCTTTTACAGCCATTGCCGAATTTTTTAAACAACATTTAGTCAGCCTAAAGTGATGATGTATTCTTAATATAAAATAGGCAAAAGAGCTTAATTATGAAAATTTTATTTTTGGCTAATAAAGATTTAGCGAGTAATTTTGCACTGAATAAACTGCTACCAGAGGTCTGTAAACACCATGAGGTTCATCTATGGTTATCAGCAAAAGTAGGCAAAAGCAGTGTGATACCAACGCCATTAAAGACGCTAAAGTTTTTCGAGCAAGACTTGTTTAACCAACTGCTAAGTCCGCTAATTCCTAAGACTAAAAGTAATAACGATAGCTATAAAACTTTTGATGGCTTTAGCGTCTTTTTAAATTCAGCGATTCGAGACGTCAAGCAAATTAATTCGCCTGAGATGATTAATGATTTGAAAGAGTTGGCGCCCGAACTTATTGTTTCAATACGCTTTGGTGGCATCCTAAAAGAAAAGGTTATTAATATTCCTACCAAAGGCATTATTAATCTGCATTCTGGCATATTACCTAAGTATAAAGGCGTGATGGCGACGTTTTGGGCAATGAAAAATAACGACGATAAAATAGGTACGACACTGCACACCATTGACGATGGTTCGATAGATACAGGAAAAATAATCAAGACTTCTACCACACTAGTTAATAGAGAGAAATCTTATTTATGGCATGTGCTTGAGCTTTATAAGCAAGGTGCAACCGATATATTAGCGGCTATTGAAACACTTGAAAATGACGAGTTACTTTGTTCTCAGCCACAAGAAAAGAGTGCTAGCTATTTTACCTTTCCAAATAAAAGTGAATGTCTAGACTTTGAACAAAGTGGTTTTAAAATCACCGATGAGCAAGAGTACATTGAATTTATGCAACAATATTACTTGTAAGTATAAATTTTAGTTTGACTAATATGTTGTTGTAAATAAAAAGGGGGGAGCATTAATAATGCTCCCCCCTTTAGTCTTTACCATTAATATAATCGCTAATTTATGACGTTCTAAGGATTATAAACAACATCCAAGCTTACACCACTAGCAGCTGAATAGCCGTAAATACCGATATGCCAAGTGTCTGCTACAGGGCTGGTAAATGAACAGACTTCATTATTGCCACCTTTGTATGGGCGACAATCATAAGTTGATGATGTTGGCTGTGCGCCACGTCGAATATATAAATCAGCATCACCAGTACCACCACTCATCGTGAAGTCTAATGTTGCCATGCCGGCTGGTACGTTAATGGTGTAATAAGTCCATGCTTGACGAGCGACACTAATATCCGTTAAAGATGCACTGCCGCCGGTTGCTCCGCCACCTGTTGTAGGTTCAGTAAAGCTACCTGTTAAGTTAACACCAGAGAAAGCTGAGTAGGCAACAACTTTCACATAATAAGTGCCCGCTTGTGCCGTACTAATAGGACAACTTTCACTATTACCACCAGCATAAGGACGACAGTCATAGCTAGTACTTGTAGGTGCTGAACCAAATTTAACATATAAATCAGCATCACCTGTTCCACCAGCCATATTAAATGTTAGGTCTGTTGCACCCGCTGGAACTTCCATTGTAAAGCTAAGTTCAGTACTTGAAGCTAAACCAGTTTTGGTTGTGCCATTACTTAATACATCATCACCAGTTGGTGGCGGTGGTGGTGTTACGCTACCACCACAAGTTGCAGCTAATGCATCAGACGCTGCTTTTGCTTGTACTAAGCCAAAACCTGTCTTGTCATCGCGGCCAGCAACATCAAGATCAATAGCCGTTGATTTTAATGCACTTCGAACTTCGTCAGCGCTACAATCAATGTTATTACTCCAAACAATCGCTGCAACACCTGTAACATGAGGCGTAGCCATTGAAGTACCGTTGTAATAAGCATAGTTTTGCGAGCCGTTAACCGTTAACGTTGCCGCACTGCCTAACTGCGTCAATAATTGCTGACCCAACGCACGACTAACCGAAACACTGGGCACTGAAACAGCGTTAGTAGAATCAACTAAGAATGGATTTTGTAAACCAGGACGAGTACTGTCACTATAAACAATAACACCAGAGGCACCTGCATCAGCACAAGCTTTAGCTGGGTTTATTTCGGGGTAATTACTGCCTTTTTGGTTGTCATTACGTTCTGCTAAACAAATATTACCAGCAACATTACTACAGCTGTAGTTACTTCCTGAAAGTGTACAACTTGCTAAAACACCGTTTGCACTGCTATCTACATTGCTTACGATGAAGCTACCACCACTTTCAATGTAATGAGTTTGTGGCACAATATCATTAGCATAAGTTGTTGAACCTAAGTTAATAAAACCTAAGCGACCATCGCCAGCAACGGTTGATAAAACAGCTTCACCAGGCGCAGAAATTTCAACTTGTGGTGTGTATTGAGAAAACTCAGCATGTTGATTGTTGCTATCAAGTGCGCCAACAGCCATAACAGCGTCATAAGAAGCAGGGTAAGATAATGTGGTATTGCCATCATTACCTGAAGCGGCAACTAATAATACGCCAGAATCAGCAGCGGCTTGTAATGCGTTTTTCTCAGTAACACTTGAACCTGCACCACCTAAACTCATGTTAATAACTTTTGCGCCATTATTTACACAAGTATCAACTGCATCACTTAACTCGCCAACATAACCCCAACCCGCTTCATTAAATACTTTAACAATATGCAGATTTACATTGGTGTTTGGCATAATACCAACAACACCTTCACTGTTATTAACACCAGCAATAGTACCGGCTACGTGAGTACCGTGAGACCCCCCGTTTTGATACCAATTTCCAGTACCTGAGTTATTGGTACCTGAAGCATTGTTAGCATTTAAATCAGGATTTGCCTGTTCATAACCAGAATCAATAATACACACGGTCATATTTGCGCCGTCGTTATCAGTTAATTGGTCTGATTGTGTTTGTGCGATACCCCAAGGTTGATTTTGCGCCATTAAAAAGCGTTTGTAATCAGGCTCAATGAACTCAATTGATGAGTCCTTTTTCATGCGGTTGATCATGGTTTTCACATCTTTAATGTTCTTTTCTTTACCAAAAGAAATAATGTGATGACCATT
Source organism: Colwellia sp. BRX8-4 (assembly GCF_014077345.1). Taxonomy (NCBI): domain Bacteria; kingdom Pseudomonadati; phylum Pseudomonadota; class Gammaproteobacteria; order Alteromonadales; family Colwelliaceae; genus Colwellia; species Colwellia sp. BRX8-4. The sequence goes on along the minus strand of NZ_JACGVS010000001.1, from coordinate 157,044 downwards.
TTTCAAAATCTTTTCGTGTTTTAACGATAAGCCTGCTTTTTTCGCTAATCCTGGAGGGATTGCTTTTCCGTTTTTCTTGTTTTTATATTTAACAATTAAACGATCAGTAAAATCCTGCTTTTCGAGCATTTGTTGTGCACGCCAATCAGCAAAACTTAATGTTGTTGATTGGGCAGATTCCATTCCGCTTTTATTTACTTTATTAATTTTAGCTTGGCTCGCATAACTTGCCGCGCTAGTTACGGTTAGAATAGATAAGGCTACTGCACTGAGTGCAAGGCGTTTGTTATTTCTCATCTGATATAAACTCCATCGTTTATTTTTACGTTTAATTTGAACGTTTGCCTAGGCTACCTTCAACGTATTTTATTATGTATTGCTTTAGTGGGTGAAAACCCATTGCAAAAATAATGGCTTGTTTGCGATATTTTAACTAGCAAACCACAGACTGTTTTTCATAGTAAAGCGACAAGGTGGTTTTTGTTTTTGTAGTTATCTACATGAAACAATAGATTTTATTTTTATTTTGTCGTTTTTTTTCGAAAAGCTGTCGCTATTTTGCTAGGGAATATTTTCTGACTTGATATTATCGAATTATGCAAGATGCACGATACTGATTTAACCAAGATAAATAAGTCATCATCAAGATAGTAAGGACTGCTCAATAAAATAAAACATAACGTTGATCATAAAAATAATATAAACAACGTCCCTATATATAAGAGAGAGTAGAACATATGAAAGCTTCTAAATTTACGACATCAATTATTGCTTTAGCCGTTACCGCAGCATTTTCAGCACAAGCTGCCGATGATCGATACATTATTAAAGTAGACGAAAGTAAAAAAGGCCTTGTTAAAGCTCTCGCTAAAAAATTAGGCGGCGAATTAAAAGTTGACGGCAAAGGTTTTATCGCTGCTTCATTCGCTGGTAAAGACTTAAGCCAAGTTAAAGGTTTATTAAATAACCCACATATTCAAATGATCGAAGAAGATCAACGCCGTGTACCACTTTCTGTATATAGTGATACTGCAGGCAACCCTGCTACAACTCAACTTACTCCTTATGCGGTTGTTCAATCTCAAGCTGACCAAGTTAACTTTAACGCTGGCGCAGGTATGAAGGTATGTGTTATCGATTCAGGTTTAGATCGCTCTAACCAAGATTTTATTTGGAACAATATCACTGGTACTAATGATTCAGGCACAGGTAACTGGGATGAAAACGGTGGCCCACACGGTACTCACGTAGCCGGTACCATTGGTGCTGCAGATAACGGTTTTGGTGTTGTTGGTATGGCACCTGGCGTTGATATGCATATTGTTAAAGTATTTAACGAAGCAGGTTGGGGATACTCTTCTGATTTAGCTTATGCAGCAAATATTTGTTCTGGCGCTGGCGCGAACATTATCAGCATGAGTTTGGGTGGTGGAGGTGCAAACAGCACTGAAGAGAACGCCTTTAAAGCATTTACAGATGCTGGCGGTTTAGTTGTAGCGGCAGCAGGTAACGATGGTAACAATGTTCGTTCATTCCCAGCGGGTTACTCTTCAGTAATGATGATTGGTGCAAACGACAATAACAACGCTATTGCAGACTTCTCACAATTTCCAAGCTGTACAGCTACTTCAGGTAAAGGCAAAAATGCAACGACTGTCACAGACGAAACTATTTGTGTTGAAGTAACAGCTGGTGGTGTCGATACATTATCTACTTACCCGGCGGGTATGGCAACTAGCGCTTCAATGAGTGCTGATGGCGTTGCTTTTGCTTCCTCTGCAATGGAAAACTCAGAGTCAGTTTCAGGTAATACTTACAACATGGGTACTGCAGAGTCTACTGATTCAGGCGCAAACGGTATGGTTTGTGTTATAGAGCGTGGCGTTATTTCTTTCCATGATAAAGTGAATAACTGTGAACTTTCAGGCGGTATCGGTGCGGTTCTATATAATAACGAACCTGGTATGCTATATGGTACTTTGGGAGACACTAACGCAACTAGCATTCCTGCAGTAGGGGCTTCTCAAGAAGATGGAGCAGCGTTATTAGCAGCAAATACAGTTGATATTAACATTGGAGCTAGCGATTACGGTTTCATGAGCGGTACTTCAATGGCAACACCAGCAGTATCTGGTATTGCTGCGCTAGTTTGGTCTAATCATAACGGTTGTACGGGTACAGAAATTCGTGATGCACTAAAATCAACAGCGGAAGATAACGGCGCTACAGGTCACGATGACTACTTTGGTCACGGTATCGTTAAAGCAAAAGCGGCTAGCGATTACTTAACCGCTAATGGTTGTGGTGGTGGCGTTGTTACTCCTCCTCCAGTAGAAGGTGGCGATATTACTGCTGACGCATCAGGATACAAGGCTAAAGGTAAAAACAAAGTTGACGTAACTTGGTCAGGTGCAGCTACTGCAAGTGTCGATATTATCCGTAATGGTTCTTTAAGAACAACAACGGCAAACGATGGTGCTTATACCGACAGCTTTAGAACTTCTGGTTCGTTTACATATAAAGTCTGTGACCAAGGAACTAGTAATTGTTCTACGGAAACGACAGTTAATTTCTAGATTTATACGTTATTAGTACAAGGAAGTAGTCTTATTAACTAGTTGATATCCAGTTCATTATTTGAGCTGGATATTTTTATTTTAGTAATATGTAATAATTTTTAGTTATATGTATATACTCATAAGTTATTACAGGTTGGGTCCGGTTTAGTTTATGTTCACAATCAATGTGTATTTTGTAACTAATTATTAAAAATTGTTTAAATGTACAATTGTTTAAATTTAAATTACAAACATTAAGTTAAATTACCCTGACGTTTTTAAAAGATGTAACGGGAAAAGGGGATAAAAATTTTGAATATTTCTGTAAAAAACATTATAAAACCACTCTCACTTTTAGGTCTTATCAGCGTAACTGTTTGGCTGATCCATACAACACTTAATAAAAATGTAGATGCACAAAAGCAATCGTACATTATTTCTTCAAATAACTATCAATTATTGCAAACAGAATTAGCAACGCTAAACGTTCAACCAACGCATAAATTAGCTATTATCAATGCTGTTGCCGTTTCTCTTAATATTGAACAGTTGGCTCAGTTACATGCACAGTTAGATATTCAAGTTACGCAAAATCATAATGTAGAAATGTCTGGTGGTAATGCTTGGGGCAAGCGCAAATGGCAGCCAAAGTCTGTCGTTAATGACTTAATTGAAGCCTCTGCTGCTCATTCGGCCTACAATTTTGGCGATGGTGTAACTATTGGTTTTTTAGATACAGGCCTTGATCAATTAGAAGGAACATCTTCAGGTTTATCTACTGATTTATATGGTCGGGATAAGTTCTGGGGAACTTATGATGCGGTTAATAACAATATCAGTAATTATAGTAATGAAGAAAGTGGCCACGGTACACATGTCGCCAGTATTGCTGGCAATGCAGATTACGACGCTTACGGTAAAGTGTATGGTGTTGCGCCGAATGCTGCATTAGTTGGGATTAAAGCCTTTGATGCCGAAGGCAAGGCGACCTATGCAGACGTTATTCGTGGCATAGATTGGGCGCTACAAGTTAAAGATCAAATCAATTTAAAAGTATTGAACATGTCGTTCAGTGGGCCAGCTCGTTCATACTATTGGGAAGACCCACTTAACCAAGCAGTAATGAAAGCATGGCAAGCTGGTATTGTTGTCGTTGCTTCTGCTGGTAACAGTGGTCCTGGCCCTATGACAATCGGCGTTCCAGGCAATGTACCTTATATAATTACCGTTGGTGCGATGACTGATAACTATACGCCTTCTTATTTAAGTGATGACATAGTCGCTAGTTTTAGTTCGGCCGGCCCGACAGTCGAAGGATTTGTTAAACCAGAAATTGTCGCACCAGGCGGCCATTTATCAGGATTAATGGCTTTTGATACTCAAATCGTTCAGGAACATCCAGAATTTCACGACGGCGGACGATATTTTGAAATGTCAGGTACATCGCAAGCTGCTGGCGTTGTTTCTGGTGTAGTGGCATTGATGTTGACCCAAGATCCAACGTTAACTCCTGACGAAGTTAAGTGTAGACTAATGGACAGTGCTCATACCGCATTCGATAATAACGGTGAACTTGCTTATAGCGTATTTCAACAAGGTTCAGGCGTGGTTAATGTGGCGGATGCATTAGCTAGTAACGCTTCAGCATGTGCGAATCAAGCATTAGATATTGCACAAGACATTGCTGGTAATGAACACTATTTTGGACCTGCCAATATTAATGATGATGGTAATTTTTATGTTGAAGGTTTAGGCGATGAATATGTGTGGAAATTGGATGAAAGCAACGTTGATGGTGATAGTGTCATTTGGCGAATGAATTTCATCGAAAATGCTATCGATTGGAGAAACACTGCCTCAACAGATAGTGTTATCTGGCGAATGAACATCGAAACGGACAGTGTCATTTGGAGAATGAATGTCGAATCTGACTCGGTGATTTGGAGAATGAGTGTTGCTGATAGTACAACCGGAATTGATGTTAATAATTGGGTAGCACCACAATAGTGTAACTCACTCTAAGCCACTGTTATTAAAGTGGCTTTTTATTTTTTTATTTCATAATAGAAGATTCTATATACCCTCATCTTAGTAAGAGCTATCTTGTGAAAAATATACTCCCCTTTTTCTTATCAATTATCCTTAGTTGCAATATATTTGCACAAGATGTTAAGCAATTTAAAAACTTTGGGATTGATAACCCAATGTCTTATAGCTTTGTTAGAACCATGGCTCAAGATGAAGATGGTTTTATGTGGTTCGGCTCATCGGAAGGCTTAGACCGTTTTGATGGGCATCAAACACTAAATTTTCAACATGATAGTACCCAGCCTAACTCACTAAGCTCTAGTGTGATCAGTAGTATTCTTTTTGATAAACAGCAAAGGCTTTGGGTCGGTACTTTTGGTGGAGGCTTAAATTTATATAGACCAGAAAGCCAAGATTTTATCCATTTTACTAGAAAAACAAAAAATGCCACACTGACCAATGATACCGTAAATGCTTTATTTGAAGACAGTGAAGGTAAAATTTGGATAGCTACCGAAAATGGTGTGAATGTTCTCAGTACAGATGAAGAAAAATGGTCAACTCAGCATATATTTCAAGAATCAGGTAACCCAAATAGCCTGACCCATAATACTGTACTTTCAATAATTGAAACTCGTAACCAAGAAATTTGGATTGGTACTAATGGCGGTGGGGTTTCGATATTTGATCTACAGGGAAATTTTATTAAATCGATTAAGTATGGCGATCAAAAAAGTGCGACTTATGTTAATAAATTTGTCAGTAGTTTATATCTAGCTATTAATGGTGATATTTGGATAGGCACAGTTGATAGTGGTTTATTAAAATATACACCAAGTACAGAGCAGTTTATTCACTATCAAGATAATGTGAATGTTCAGTCAACAATTAGCAGTAATGCAATTAGTAATATTTATCAGGATTCAGAACAAAATATTTGGATTGGCACCGATAGTGGCTTATCTATTTATAATAATGAAACCAAAGACTTCAGTCGCTATAACAACTCCCCAAATAACCCTTACAGTATAAGTAATGATTTTGTTATTACTTTTTTTGAAGACAACCATAAGATGATGTGGGTAGGGACTTTTTCAGGTGTGAATCGTTGGGATCCGAATATGGCAACCTTTCGACAATATAGTACGCAAACAAATCCTATTTTAAAAAATAACAATATCACTAGTTTTGCGCAATTTGAACAAGGAAAATTTTTTTTTAGTACCTATGGTGGTGGTATCTATCAGTTGTCAGAAGCTGATAATTCCATTACCACCGTCGATTTTAATGCTTCTTTTTCAGAATATAGAATTATGAATCTATTTGCCGATGGCAACACTTTATGGGTGGGAACGAGAGGCTCAGGCTTATATTCAATCAATTTAACAACCAATAAAGTGACTGGATATATCCATGATGCTAAAGATGAACATTCTATTTCAGCTAATAGTATTACCGATATTATTAAAGATATTAATGGCAACCTTTGGATATCTACTTTTCAACAAGGACTAAATTTATATAATGAAAACGGTACTTTTACTCGTTTTATTAAAAATGAATTAAACACTAAAAATGGTCCTAGCACTAATAGCATATTACAATTGCTGGCTGATGAACAAGGAATCGTATGGTTGGCCACATTTGGTGCAGGGTTAAATCGTTTTGATCCGGCCCTTGGGACGTTTACTCATTTTAGACATGATGAAAATACCCCTAATAGTATTTCGGATGACTTTACCTGGATAATGCTATTAGATCATGACAAGAACCTATGGTTTGGCACTCAAAATGCTGGCTTAAGTATATTAAGCCAAGAAGATCGTTACAGTAATAACTTTTCATTTTCCCATCTTAATACTAAAGATGGCATGAAAAGTTTGACCGTATATGGCATCACCCAAGATGCTAATGAAGATATTTGGTTTAGTACCAGTAAAGGTATTTCTCGGTTTTCAATCAGTGATAAAAATTTTAAACACTTTAATCTGACTCATGGCTTAGTTGATTTAGAATACACTCATTCTTCAGTATTTCGCTCAAAAGGTAACACCTTATATTTTGGTGCAGGCAAAGGCATGAGCACTATTAATCCAGAAAAAATTAATACCAGCTTGTCCGTTCCAGAAGTACGATTAACGAGTATATTAAAGCTGAATGAACCTATGCCTCTTGGCAGTAAATTATCTAACTTAAGCCAATTGGAATTTGATTACAGTGATCAGCTGATTTCCTTTGAATATGTTGGTTTAAACTATGCCAATCCGGAGTCAACTCTTTATAAGTATCGCTTGCTAGGCTTTGATGAGGAGTGGATAGCTGCAGGTAAATCACGACGAGCCACTTATACAAATTTACCTGCAGGTAGTTATACACTGCAAATTATTGCTGGAAATAACGACAATGTTTGGAGTGAACCGGGTTATTCATTAGCTATTACGGTTAAACCAGCACCTTGGAATACTTGGTGGGCTTATTTATTGTATGCCATGGCAGTAGCTTTAACGTTATTAGTATATTCACGCTTTTTGAATCGAAAACTATTGTTTGAACAACTACAAAAATCTTACCTTAAAGAGCAGGTCAAAGAGAAAACGCAAAAGTTACAATCGCAAAATAGCGAACTTGAACATGCCAATATTCTACTTGAAAAGTCGGCAACGGTAGATAAAGTAACTGGGGTACGAAGTCGCCGCTATCTTGATATTTATATTGAGCAAACTAGCCAGCTGATGAATCAAATTCATCAGAATATTCTACCGGTACAGCGGAGCACTTTACCCCGTCTTTACGTTTTAATGGTTCAGGTCAATGAGCTAATTAATGTCAGTAATAGCCAGCTGATTAACATTACTGATTTATTACTGTTTAGCAGAAATACCGATGACCTAGTTGTTCGTTGGTCCGATGATACCTTTGCTGTTATTGGTTATGAAAAAGATAACAATGCTGGTGAGTTAGCAGCGCGGTTAGCAAGTAAGTTTGAAAAACAATTCGACGATAAAATTTCGATGAATATTGCTTACTCTTTTTATCCGTTTAATAGAGAGCAACCTATGGAAATATCGTGGGATCAAGTCAGTGTGATGATTGAACTTGGCTTAACATTAACAAGCGAAGAGCCAGCGATTGCTTGGCTTGGCTTATGTGAACCTAAGATACAACCCTTTAGCTACTTAGCGGTGATTCAAGGCGCTGATCTAGCGACACTCAAGCAGAACATCCAAGTTAAGCAAGGTTAGCCTGAGTAGCTTTGTGGTTAGCTTTTAATGAATTGTTGTTGATATTGTTTTGGGGTGCAGTTAAACGACTCTTTAAAGCATCGACCAAAATATGTTTGTGAAGAAAAACCAACATCTAAGGCTATTCTGCCAATTTTAGAACCATTTTGTAGCAATATCTGTGCTTTTGCTAGACGGAACTCTTTAATGAAGTTATTAGGTGTTGTGCCCAGTGTTACTTTCATTTTTCGCTGCAGTTGGCGTTCACTCATCGCCATATTACTGGCTAGATCTTGAATACCTAAATCAGTTTCCAAGTACATCTTAGCAACAATGGTTTCTAACTTTTCTATAAACTTTTCATCAACGGATAAGATAGCACTTTCGCTTGGAGTTAACTGCGACACTTTTTTTACGCTACTTTCTTTTTGTTGTTCTTTTTGATGGTCACGAAATTTATGTAAATAGTTCTGCTGGAGTAATTTACGATTTTCAATCAAATTTTCAATACGTATTAATAATTCCTGTTGATTGAAAGGTTTACTTAAATACTCATCTGCTTGTAAATTTAGGCCGTGAAGTCGACTATCTAAGTCTGAACGGGCGGTAAGCAAAATAACGGGAATATGAGAAGTAAGTTCATTCTCTTTTAATTGTTTAAGTACTTCGAAGCCATCAATGCCCGTTAGCATTATATCGCATACGATAAGGTCTGGTATATATTCCTCGGCGATGAGCAGTCCTTGTTCGCCGCTCATTGCTAATAAACAATGATGTTGCTGTTCAACCACACGTTTTATGTGATTTTGCATATCGAGATTATCTTCAATAACTAACACGACATTATGTAAATGATTTTTTGTTTTAGTTTTATTATTATTTTGTTCTAACAGCAATGATGATACTTCGCTTTGAGATACACTCATTGGCACTTGAGTTTCTATTTCGACAGCGGTAGCTAAAGGGATTGATAGAGAAAACTTACTGCCTTTATTGTATTCACTGACTAAATTGATACGCCAGTTATGCGCTTTTACCAATTCATTAACTAAAGATAAACCAATACCTACACCAAAAACAGCATGATTTTTTTCATCATCAGCTCTTTGAAAGCGTTCAAATATTTTACTTTGTGATGCTTGATTAATACCTATGCCGGTATCTGTAATCTCTAAAATAACATTATCTTGATCAACATAAGCACTGACCTTGATGCTACCGCCAGCAGGTGTATATTTAATCGCATTAGCAAGTAAGTTGAAGATGATTTTTTCAAAACCCTGAGCATCACATTCTAGCCACAGATCATCAGATATTTCAGCATCAAAACTTAAATCATTTTGTTTAGCTAAGCGTGAAAATGAATCAATTGGCATAGCCATTAACTGACTTAATCGATAAGTAGACAATGAAAGCTTAGGGTTGTCAGTAAGGCGAGAGAGTTCTAATAGTTGTTCAACCATACGAACTAAACGCAAACCATTACGCTTAGCGGTAGTAAGTTCCAACCCTTCTTCTTTACTGTGAGCTTTGAGTAGATATTGGTCTAAAATGCCATTAATAATTGTCAATGGCGTCCTAAACTCATGGGAAATGTTCGCAATAAACTTATCTTTTAAATCTAACATCTGCTTTTCAGCTAACTTTCGTGAAGTTAAATTAATAAAGGTAATAACAATAAGGGGTTGTTCTTCGCGATCTGCCCACTGCAATTCAACCTGAACTGGGAATTCAGTACCATCGGCACGTCGAGCAGCACACTCTACTGAAATACCGATATCTTTACGTTGTAAGGCGTATACATTACTTTTGAAGCCAAAAAAGTAATGCATAGTGTCTTCTGCAGAAAAAAGTGCGCTGACATTCGTGCCTTTCAATTCATGTTCTAAACTTTGGAACAATTGAACTGCGGCAGGGTTTGACGATAATATTTCCCCGCCCGTTGATGTCGTCAAAATAGCATTATTAGATGCTCGGACAATGGCTTTGTCTTCACTATTAAGAATTGAGCTGAGTAATTTATGGTTGGTCTGTATTAACTCTTTTTGTTCTTGTTGCTGAGTGAAAGCGTTTTCCTTGAATTCGAGCGTGTTTTTTCTTTTATTGTAAGCAATCAGAATGACTAAAATAAAAGCAATAACGCCCCAAATACCAATAACAAAAGACTGCCAGAAAGAATTTGTAATGTAGTGTGCCCCAACTTCTAAACCAACGATATGAATGCTAAAAATAATACTCACCAGCAATAAAATGTAAAATTCGGGAAAGGTATCTTTTGAAATAGGTTTGGTCGGTCTTTGAATGTTTAATGATGCACTTGCGGCAAAAATAAGACCACAGTATGGGATTAACGCTATTAAGCTGTTCGTATAATTGTCTTTATAAAGGGCTTGCTCTTGAAGAAGAAAATAACTATTAGTGTTATCAACTAACAAAGCTAATGAGGCAATGGCTAATGGCCAATAAATAGCGCGCCAAAACTTTTCACGACAAAAAATAACACAGCTGATTAGTCTAATAAAAATGAGGCCAGAAATAGTGATATGAAATAATAATGACGGTAATAACCTGTGATCTAACGCTTTTGAAAACTCTTCTGGCAGCAGTACGAAATAACAAAAACAGGTGACTGTAAAAAATAGTGCTGGCACTCGACCCGCAATGTATTTATTGAGTGGCGTTTCGCTGAGATGCGGGTTGGTTTCTATGGCCAGTAAGATAAAAAAGTAACTGAACAAAGAGAAAAAATCTTGCAGGATCGGGGGGGTGTTTATGTAGTTACCTGCGAAGATAACACCCGAAATAAGATCAATGATAATAGCGAGAGAGAAAAACTGCCAGAACAATTTTAATGAACGTGATCTGGTCTGTAAATAGCTATGAACAACAAAGAATACTGCGGTAGCCTGTAATAATATAGTAGGAAGTGATAGCAAAAAAGCAGAGGAAATATCAAGCGTGCTGGTGATCGTTGCATAGGGTAATAAGGTTAAAATTATTGTAATAAATAAAAGTGTTTTTTTATTAAAATATAGCAATGATGTGATCCAATATTAAAGTGACGTTTAGTATGTTGCCTAATCATGAGGCTAATTATTTTCTCCTTTAATAAATATAGTATACATTAATTTAACACTATATAAATGAATGAAAAGCTTTCACTGGCTATTTATATCGTTGAGTAAAAAGGCTAATTTTTCAATATTAGCATTCGACAATTGCCGATAATCAAAATAGGGACACACAATTAAATTTTTAGCTTTATCAATAGCAAATTGCTCATCTAGCCAAGTGAAATTAGCGTTTAGTTGATTTGTCGCTAACAAATTTTTGGCGTAGGTTTTTCCACAAATAATATGCAGAGTTTGCTTAGTGGTTGATAACTGAGGCGGAGAAAATAATAAAGCCGTTTGAGAGCCTTGCTGCAGCAAAAATCGCTCTCGATATTTTTGCCAAGTTGGCGCAAGTGTTGAGTAAGCGAATTTTTCTTTATCGAGTGCGTAAAGCAGCTTCGCATAAACATTGAAAACTTTCCGCCAACCATTGCCACAAGCTTGATTAACCATCTCTATTTCGCCCAAGGTTAGCGGCGATAGACAAGATAATTGCTGATATTCAAGCATACTCGGTTTATTGCCAATATAAACGGCGACGCTAAAGTTTGAGCAACCTAAACCAATAACATTCAATGGTACTTAACTCATTTTACGTGGGGGGTATGTTGAATTGTAAATTTATAATCGAGACAAGTAAAACGTCCTTAAAATTTTTTTGCTTGAATGTATGTAGTTACTGGTAAAGTTAGATCGATTGAAGATTATCAATGTCTAACAGATAACTAATATAAAATGTTAATATCGTATAGCTTTCTATGGCTATTTAAAGGTCCACGCGAGAAGTTTATCGAAAAAAATGACATTACAAGGGTAATGGTTTCAAATTTTGTTGGAGAAAACTGTTTTATATTTTATATTTGTGGCAGCTAAAAATATATTGCTTAGCTGCTGTTTAACATGACTACAGTATCAATAATGAATTCTAAAAAAAAATGATGGAGCGCAGCTATGAATGAAAAAATTGCAGCACTTAAGTCAGACCTAGCGCTACTTAAAGAACAATTTAGTAAAAAAATTACTGATGCAGAAACTCGTTTAAAAAATATGATTGAACAAGAAAGCTTAGATACTTCGGTTGAACGTGGCTATAAAATTCAAGCTTCTTTTGAAGAGCCAGCAGATTCTTTAGCTAATGGTGAATGTGTAATTTTACTGCATGGGCTTGCACGTTCGGCTAACTCCATGAAAGCTATTGAAAAACGATTGTTAGCAGAAGGATATTTTGTGATAAATATCAACTACCCTTCTAGAGATTATTCGATAGAAGAGTTGGCTGAAAAAGTGATTTCTAAAGCGCTATTAATTTGTGAAAATCGCCAAGTTAACTTTGTTACCCATTCAATGGGCGGTATATTAGTTCGCCAATATTTAAGTATGCATAAAATACCTAATTTACATAAAGTCGTGATGCTAGGTCCACCAAACAAAGGCAGTGAAGTTGTTGATAAACTAAAAAATACACCTGGTTTTAGTTTCATCAATGGTGATGCGGGTATGCAATTAGGTACCGGCGAATTCAGTGTCCCTAGTAACCTTGGCAATGCTAATTTTGATTTGGGTGTTATTGCCGGTAATCAAAGTATTAATTGGATATTATCAACACTTATTCCTGATAAAGATGATGGTAAAGTTTCGGTTGCTAGTACCAAACTTGATGGTATGAATGATCACATTGAAATGGAAACGACCCATCCATTTATGATGAAAAACGAAAAAGTTATCGAACAAGTTATCCATTATTTAAAATCAGGGAGTTTTCAAAAATAATTCGACTAGAAAACTTGCCTTTACTAACGACCTGTATATACTCACAGTAACAACTGTGTAAATTTACAGGCTCCCTATGCTAAATGAAATCAGCGAATTACGCCCTCTAACGAACCGACAACAACAAGTTTTTGATCTGATCAAAGACAAAATAAGCGATACGGGCATGCCACCAACGCGTGCTGAAATAGCCAAGTTTTTTGGCTTTAAATCAGCAAATGCAGCAGAGGAACATTTAAAAGCTTTGGCTAAAAAAGGCTATATAGAAATGTTGCCAGGTACTTCTCGCGGCATTCGTTTGACTGAGAAGTTAATGGAAGAAGCCGGTTTACCTTTAATCGGCAGAGTGGCTGCAGGTGAACCTATTTTAGCTGCAGAGCATGTTGAAGATCATTACAAAGTTGATGGTAATTTGTTCCACCCAGCTGCTGATTACTTATTGAGAGTTAATGGCGAAAGCATGAAAAATATCGGCATACTTGATGGTGACTTGTTAGCGGTTCATCAAACGACCGATGTACAGAATGGCCAAGTAATTGTTGCTCGTGTCGAAGAAAATGTTACGGTTAAACGTTATAAACGAGAAGGTAACATCGTTTACTTACATGCTGAAAATGATGACTTCTCTCCTATAAAAGTCGATTTGTCTGATCAAGAGTTTAATATTGAAGGGTTGGCTGTTGGCGTTATTCGCTCGGCAGACTGGATGTAATTAAGTTAACCTATCCAATAAACTTGGTGGTAACTAAGCCAATTTATCTAACAAATATAGTATTAAATATGTAAAACTGCTCCGCAAACTTTAGTGTATAAAATAGGCTAAAGTTTGCTTTTCTAACCTTTCGTATTCTTTTCATGCAAACCTTTCTCTTTACTAAGAATAATTTTCACTCTAAAGCCCATTCAAACAACTTTATCTTTCTCTGATTAAAAAACAACCAAGATCAATTTTTACAATACGCGTATTTATACTCAGCTGTTTATTTTTAATACTACGGCTACAGCCCTTTGTTATTAGGCCTTTGCCTGTATTAGAGTTGATACTCTATTGTTTTTATTGGTTTTTATTTTAAAATAGCTCGATTTTTAAATTGACCCAGATCAACTTTTAAGTAATTCTAGTTTGGAATGTGTACAAATATAAATATAAGGCGATGTTGTCGACGCTAACTGGTTGATAACAAAATCGCTAAGAAAATAATAAAAATCCGTACTAAAGGATGTGTTTTGTCCTAGGTATCAAGTTTTAAACTTTTATAGGGTGAAGGAGATGTCGTGTGAAAAGACGTAACCTAGGTTGGCTGTTGTTGGGGAGTGTTCTTTCCAGTTCAGCTTGGGCAGATATGCAATTAAATCTGACCAAGGGTGTAACAGAAGTAAGTAGAGATGTTTACGATCTACATATGCTCGCAATGTATATATGTGTAGCAATTGGTGTGGTCGTTTTTGGTGCTATGTTTTGGTCAATGGTTTTCCATCGAAAATCCAAAGGGGCTAAATCAGCAGATTTTCATGAAAGTACAAAAGTAGAAATCCTCTGGACAGCAATTCCCATTGTCATTCTTATCGCTATGGCTGTACCAGCAACAAAAACACTGATTGAAATGGAAAATAACGACGATTCTGACGTTACCATTCAAGTTACCGCCTCTCAGTGGAAATGGCATTACAAATATTTTGATCAAGATATTGAGTTCTACTCCGTTTTATCGACGCCAAGATCACAGTATGAAACACAAGAAGGTAAACACCTTAATGTTGATGCTGGCGATAAAGTCAAAGGTGAAAATTACCTACTCGAAGTTGATAAACACCTTGTCATTCCAGTTAATAAAAAAGTACGATTTTTAATCACTTCTGACGACGTTATTCATGCTTGGTGGGTACCTGCTTTTGCTGTAAAGCAAGATGCTAACCCAGGATTTATTAATGAAGCATGGACAAAAGTTGACAAGCCTGGGATATACCGAGGTCAGTGTGCTGAACTTTGTGGCAAAGACCATGGTTTTATGCCAATTGTTGTCGAAGTAAAGTCTGAAGCAGACTATGCAAAATGGCTTGATGAACAACACCAACTCAACGCTCAAGCCGCTGCTGCTGAGAAAGCATCTCTTAACGCTTCCGCATCAATGGATGAATTGATGACCTTGGGTGAAACTACCTATATTGCCCACTGTGCTGCCTGTCATCAAGTTTCTGGTGCTGGTCTACCTCCTGCATTTCCTGCACTTAAAGGAAGTCCAGTTGCTACGGGTAGTATTGCCGAGCATATTGATATTGTACTCAATGGTAAAGCGGGTACAGGTATGCAAGCTTATGGTAAGCAGTTAAGTATGAAGCAAATTGCTGCAGTTGTGACCTACGAGCGTAATGCTTGGGGTAACAATACCGGTGATGCCGTACAAGCCGCTGATGTTAAAGGTGCTGCTAAGGGATCAGGCAATGACACAGAAACACCGGTAGCAGTTGCTGAAATGGTTGCTGAAGAAGCCCCAGTAGAAGATCTAACTAAAGTGTACAGCGAAGATGAACTGATGGTTATGGGTGAGCAAGTTTACATGAAAGCTTGTGCTGCTTGTCATCAAGTTTCTGGTGCGGGTTTACCTCCGGCATTTCCAGCACTAAAAGGTAGTGCAATTGCACTGGGTGATATTGCTGTGCATATAGATATGGTTATTAATGGCAGTAAGAAAAACCCTGCTATGGCTGCTTTTGGTAGTCAGTTAACTAAAACCGAAATAGCGGCAGTTGTTACTTATGAGCGTAATGCTTGGGGCAATAACACCGGTGATTTAGTACAACCTGCAGCTGTTGATGCTGCTAGTGCGAAGTAGGAGGATATAAAATGACTACAGACGTTATAGAACAAGAATCGCACGACGATCATCATGATGACCATAAAATGAAAGGCATCAAACGTTGGTTGTACACGACAAACCATAAAGATATAGGTACGTTATATCTATGGTTTGCTTTTATTATGCTATTAACCGGCGGCGCTTTAGCCATGGTTATTCGAGCCGAGTTATTCCAACCCGGTTTACAAATAGTGGAGCCTGATTTTTTCAATCAGCTAACAACCGTACATGGTTTGATCATGGTATTTGGTGCAATTATGCCGGCCTTTACCGGGTTTGCTAACTGGATGATACCTATGATGATTGGTGCTCCAGATATGGCCTTACCACGTATGAATAACTGGAGCTTCTGGATTCTACCTTTTGCTTTTGGGATTCTTTTGTCTACATTCTTTATGGAGTCAGGTGCGCCTAACTTTGGTTGGACATTCTACGCACCACTTTCTACAACCTATTCAAATGGTAGTACGGCATTTTTTGTTTTTGCTGTTCATATTATGGGTATCTCATCAATAATGGGCGCAATTAATATTGTTGTTACTATTATGAATATGCGTGCGCCTGGTATGACTTACATGAAAATGCCATTGTTTGTTTGGACATTTTTTATTACCGCCTACTTATTGATTGCGGTGATGCCCGTGCTCGCAGGTGTGGTAACTATGTTGTTAACCGACACTTATTTTGGTACGAGTTTCTTTGATGCCGCTGGTGGCGGTGATCCGGTATTGTTCCAGCATCTTTTCTGGTTCTTCGGGCATCCTGAAGTTTATATCATGATTTTACCTGCTTTTGGTATTGTTTCGACAATTATCCCAGCGTTTGCTCGTAAGAAGTTATTTGGCTACAGCTCAATGGTTTATGCAACGGCATCGATTGCTGTGTTGTCATTTATTGTTTGGGCGCATCACATGTTCACGACAGGTATGCCGTTATTTGGTGAACTGTTCTTCATGTATTGCACCATGTTAATTGCCGTACCTACGGGTGTTAAAGTGTTCAACTGGGTCGCAACTATGTGGCGTGGTTCAATGAGCTTTGAAACGCCGATGTTATTTTCTATCGCGTTTGTCATCTTATTTACTATAGGCGGATTCTCTGGTTTGATGTTGGCATTAACACCTGTTGATTTCCAATACCATGATACCTACTTTGTTGTTGCTCATTTTCATTATGTATTAGTTACCGGTTCATTATTCTCGATTTATGCTGGTGCATACTTCTGGTTGCCAAAATGGACAGGTCATATGTATAACGAGTCGTTAGCTAAATGGCATTTTTGGTGTTCATTGATTTCAGTTAATTTACTATTCTTCCCTATGCACTTTTTAGGATTAGCGGGCATGCCTCGTCGTATTCCAGATTATGCGTTGCAGTTTGCTGATTTCAACAAGTGGGTCAGTATTGGTGGTTTTGCCTTTGGTCTTTCGCAACTAATATTCTTAGCGGTAGTCATTAAGTGTATTAGAGGTGGAGAGAAAGCATCGGCTAAACCTTGGGATGGCGCTGAAGGTTTAGAGTGGACTGTTGCAAGTCCTGCTCCGTACCATACATTTTCAACACCACCAAAAATTGATTAAGTTAATAAAATATGAATAAAGGTGACGAATTGCAAAATTCAAATAACAAAGATAGCACTGCTATAACGAAAAACAATCAAGTGATAAAAAAGCTGGTTATGATTGTTTTTGGTATGTTTGGTTTTGGTTTTGCACTTGTCCCTTTATATGATGTGTTTTGTGATATTACTGGTTTGAATGGAAAAACGTCAACCACTGCCGCCGCTGTCTATAATGTTGAGCAGATTGACACAAAAAGGATTGTTACGGTGCAGTTTATTAGTCGAACCGCCCAAGGTATACCTTGGCAGTTTGAACCTATGGTCCGTGAAATAAAAGTTCATCCCGGTGAAATGAAACTTGTTAAATTTTATGCAAAAAATGAATCCACCCGCGATATTATTGGCCAAGCAGTTCCGTCAGTATCGCCCGGTTTAGCGGCAGCGTATTTTCAAAAAATTGAATGTTTTTGTTTTACGCAGCAACCGCTAAAAGCGAATGAAGAGGTAGAAATGGCGTTACAGTTTTATGTTGACCCAGAATTACCTGAAGATATTTCAACGCTAACTTTGTCTTACACTTTGTATGACGTGACCGGAAAAGTGGAATCGTAGCAATTTATACTGAGCACTTAGCGTGTAACAGTATTTGTTTAGGGGAATAATAATGACAACAAAAGAATATGAAAGTTATTACGTACCATCACAAAGTCATTGGCCAATTGTTGGCGCAGTGGCACTGTTTTTAATTGCTGTTGGCGCCGGGAACTATGTTTCTACGTTAAATAGTAGCGAAGGTGGCATTGGCGGTTACATATTGCTTGCCGGCATTTGTTTAGTTATATACATGCTCTATGGTTGGTTCAGTAACGTTATAAACGAATCGATGGCAGGTAAGTATAGCCATCAAATGGATAACTCATTTCGTCAAGGAATGAGCTGGTTTATCTTTTCTGAAGTGATGTTTTTTGCAGCATTCTTTGGTGCCTTATTTTATGCCCGCACGTTATCAGTACCTTGGTTGGGCGGCGCAGATAATAATGCCATGACTGGTGCTGTTTTATGGCCTGAGTTTGTCGCAAGTTGGCCGTTATTAGTCACACCAGATGGAACCGAAACAACTCAAATGGGCTGGTATGGCCTACCGTTAATTAATACTATTTTGTTATTAACGTCTTCAATTACTGCACATTTAGCACATTCAGCCTTAGAAAAAGATAATCGTAAAATGCTGAAAATATGGTTAGGTTTTACCATATTATTAGGTGTTGTCTTTTTATTCTTGCAAGTTGTCGAGTATATGCACGGCTATTCAGAAGAAATGAAATTGTACTTAACTAGTGGTATCTATGGTTCAACTTTCTACTTACTGACCGGTTTTCATGGTATGCACGTTACCTTAGGTACCGTCATGCTTATTGTGGTATTTTTAAGGGTGTTAAAAGGCCACTTTACCCCAACAAATGCTTTTGCTTTTGAAGCGGCAAGTTGGTATTGGCATTTTGTTGATGTGGTTTGGGTGATACTGTTTGTTTTTGTTTATATCGTATAAAAAATTACTGATATAAACGTTTAAGAAATATTGTAGGTGAAGCTAGCTTCACCTACTTTTTATTTTTAAGCGAGTTGATTAGAATGGTCGTGGGTGTGGCGTAATAACGCCTGTTAAAATAGCGACTAGCATAAGTATAATAATGAAGGCTGAAATCATCACGCGTCGGCCAATAAATTTTGACATTGACGGTTTACTTGGGTCATTTTTGTTTAAGACAAAGAGTGCCTGAAACAGGCTAAATACCATGAAGACTAAGCAGCCAATAATAATTATTTTTATCGCAAATGCCATTTAAAAATTTCCTATGTTGTTATGTTCGCTTTAAGCATATTTAAGGAATTAATTGTTTGAAAAATTTTATATCAAACATTCGCCTACCTTGGTTGATATTTACCCTACTTGTTTTTTCCGGATTAGTAAAACTCGGATTATGGCAAAGTGATCGTGCTTTACAAAAAGAGCAACGCATCGCAACCATTACACAATTGAGCCAAACACAAGCCTTGTCACTTTCTCAAGTGCTCTCAGAAAAAAATGAAATTAATGATCTACCGATCACTATGTTTGGGGAATTTGATAATAATACTATTTTTTTATTAGACAACCAAACGAATAAAGGACAATTAGGTTATCGTGTTTATCAAGTGTTTAATAGTGGTGAGCAGGCGGTCTTAGTTAATTTAGGTTGGGTAGTAGGTTCTATAAATCGTCAAGAAATTCCCGATGTGCAGGCTATTACTGGAAAGTATCAACTATCAGGTCACGTACGTAAAATAGAGCAAGGCATAATGTTAATGGAACAAGTCTTGGTTAAAGGTGAGTGGCCATTGCGTGTTCAGCAGATAGAATTAGATAAATTTTCAACATTAATTTCACGTCAACTCTTGCCCTTTGTCGTCTACTTAGATAAAACAGAGAGTGTGGGTTATGAAAAAAATTGGCAACCAATTGTTATGCCGCCTGAAAAACATCGTGCTTATGCCTTTCAATGGTTTAGTTTGGCGATAGCATGGTTATTGTTGATGATATGGGCGTCAATTAAATTGGGTAGAAATAGTGAACAAGCGTTAAATCACTAATAAAAAAAATAATAAGGTCTAAGTGTATGAATGATGTATCACAGAAAAAATCTCGTCGTAGTATGGTCATGGTGCTGGGCGCTTTTATCCTCCCTATCGTGTTAGCAAAACTCGCCTTAACTCAAAATTGGCTTGATTATGGTGTGACGAACAAGGGCACTTTAGTTGAGAATGAACTGACTTTAGAAAAGTTAGGCTTGAGTCAACCCGCTTTACAAAAAACTTGGTCAATTATTTATAGCTTGCCACAGCATTGTGATGATCACTGTGAACAAACGTTACTTAGTGTTAATAACTCTTACATAGCCCTGGGTAGAGAAATGCCCAGAGTAAAGCGCGTCGCACTTTCTCCTAATCCACTCTCACCTCAGCAAACGGAAAGGTTAACTGAAAACAGCTGGGTGATCATTTCTACTCCAAGTCTAGTTGATGACTTTTTATCAGATACCAAAGTCTTAGTTGTTGACCCTTTAGGTAATGTGGTTTTATCTCATAAACCACCGACAAATGATGATGCTCAAGCAATGTTTGGTAAAGAAATCTTAGCCGATATGAAGAAATTACTTAAGTATTCAAGGGTGGGTTAAGATGAAAAATCGTGTTAATCATCGTGTTCGTACCTTAGTCTTAATTAGTATTCTATTAGCACTAATCGTGGTTAGCTTAGGTGCTTATACGCGCTTAACGCATGCGGGTTTAGGTTGTCCAGATTGGCCAGGTTGTTATGGATTAATTGATGTACCTGCAACCGCAGAACAAATTATTAAAGCAGAGCAAGCATTTCCAGAAAGAAAAGTTGAAGCGCATAAAGCATGGAATGAAATGATCCATCGATATTTTGCTGGTGCGTTGGGTTTATTAATTCTAGCGATAGCATTTATGTCTTACCGACAACGCGATCAAGGTACGCCATTAAGGTTGCCGATGTTGATACTCGTGGTGGTCATTTTCCAAGCGGCCTTGGGCATGTGGACCGTAACCATGAAACTAATGCCGATTGTCGTTATGGGTCATTTACTTGGTGGTTTTACAACCTTGAGTTTGTTATTTTTATTATACTTACGCTTGGCTGACTTTAGGGTACCAGGTGGTGATTTCGCCATTAAGAAATATGGCAGATACGGCTTAATTGGTATTGTACTGTTAACCGCACAAATAGGTTTAGGGGGCTGGACATCGTCAAACTATGCTGCCTTGGTTTGTACTGAATTACCTATTTGCCAATCAGGCTGGCAAGAGCAAATGACCTTCGAAGATTCATTTGATTTGATCCCACCAGAAAAAGATAGTTACGAATTTGGTCATTTATCTCATGCTTCACGTGTAACGATTCATGTTGTTCATCGATTAGGAGCCATTGTCACTGGGCTTTATCTTTTTTGGTTAGCATTAATGGTATTTCGAAAATCTCAATCTGCATTTTTTAAGAATGCAGCTATTAGCTTAGCGTTTATTCTTAGTTGCCAAATATTATTGGGTATTAGCAATATCTGGTTCTCATTACCGTTAGCAGTTGCGGTGAGTCATAACGTGGTAGCAGCATGTCTAATGTTGTCTTTGATCACGTTAACCTACAGTTTACGACGGAAATTATAAGGAATACTTATGAGCGAATCAGTATCAACAGAAAGCCCAAACGGGCCAGCAACTACACCTGAAGTTATAGAGACTAAAACCGCTATTTGGCGAGATTATTATGAAATCACTAAGCCTCGTGTAGTGGCACTCTTAGTTTTAACCGCTCTGGTGGGGATGTGTCTTTCTGTACCGGGTACCATTCCATGGCAAGTACTTATTCCTTCAATGGTGGGTATTGGCTTTTTATCATCAGCCGCCGCCGCGATAAATCACATTGTTGATGAACGAATTGACAGTATTATGGGGCGAACTTATAACCGGCCCGTTGCTACGGGACGTTTAACGCCGAGAAATGCGACTTTGTTTGCTATGTTTTTAGCGGTCAGTGGTTTTGCCATTTTATATAGCTTGGTTAATCCCTTAACGGCATGGCTTACTTTTGCAGGTTTGGTGGGTTACAGTTTTGTTTATACTATGTATTTGAAACGTGCTACGCCTCAAAATATCACGATAGGTGGCTTAGCTGGAGCCATACCCCCACTGTTAGGTTGGACAGCAATGACCAATGAAATACACCCTAATGCTTTGTTATTAGTGTTATTGATTTTTACTTGGACACCTCCTCATTTTTGGGCTTTAGCGATACATCGTAAAGATGAATATGCAAAAGTAAATATTCCCATGTTGCCGGTAACCCATGGGGTAAACTTTACAAAAACCCAAATTTTACTTTATACCGTGTTACTTTTTGTTGTTGGCTTGTTACCTTATTTAGTGGGAATGAGTAATTGGTTATATTTAATTGGCGCAGTAACATTGAATCTGATGTTTTTTGCTTACGCCTGGAAACTTAAGTTTAATGCCGATGAGAATACGGCAATGGACACCTTTAAGTTTTCAATCGTACATTTAATGGGCTTGTTTATTATCCTATTACTTGACCATTATTTATTACCTATGATACCAAGCTGATTAATTATCTGCTCATTATTAAGGGTAAGGACAAAACTACTTCGATATAATATTTAGTAGTAGGATAACGACTTACTAAATTTTATATCGGGTATTTATCTATTTTTCTAGATGAAAAGTAGACCATTTAATCAGTCAAATGGTTATTGGATAAGACAAACGGAAATAATTAAATATGAACAAGTTGTTGTATGTCATTGTCGCCCTTGTTGCTGGTGCAGTAGGTTTTTTTGTCTTTCAAAAAGCGACAGTATTACCACAGCCCGAACATGCTTTATATTATCAGCAGGTTCGGGAAGTTAAGCCGTTTCAATTAACGAATCATCATAACCAAGCCTTTACCAAAGAACAATTAGCCAATAAATGGTCGTGGGTATTTCTAGGGTATACTTCTTGTCCTGATGTTTGCCCGACTACATTACAAGAACTAAACTTTGTTTATGACGATTTAAAAGCGATCAGTAAAGATACACAAATTTTGTTGGTTTCTGTTGATCCTAGTAGAGATACGCCAGAAAAATTAGCTCAGTATATAGCTTACTTTAATGAGGAGTTTATTGCGCTTACGGGTGACCATGGTGTGTTATTTCCGTTTGCTCGTAACCTTGGCATGATGTACGCGATTAACGAGCCTGAAAGCGATGAAGCCGACAATAATGGTTACTTAGTCGATCACAGTGCTTCTTTAGTGTTAATTAATCCACAGGGAGATATCGCGGCTATTTTTAAGCCTAGACAAGCCTTGGGTGTATTACCTACCATTGATGGCGAGAAACTGGTCAGTGATTTTGCAAAGATTGTAAAATTAGCTGAATAAAGGAAACTTGTCATCCTTAACTTTATGGGCTGACAAGTTTATTAAATCGCTATATTTGTTAAAGCGGATACCACTGCATACCTTCTTTTAAGACAAACCAAGGCTTTGAGTACCAATAATAACGTCCTGGCTCACTAATACTTGGCGCGGTACAGTTACAGCGAACACGGCCAATGGGCAAGGACGCGCTATAATTAATGGTAAAGCTATTTTCTTCTTGCCATTCTATTTTTTGTCGACCTAAACCCGAAATATAACAGTTCAATTGTGCGGGAAGAAAATCTTCAACGACAACATCAAAAGTCACTGATTTTGATTGGTTATACTCGACAATAGTACTTGCATTCTCATTACGTAAAGTCATGTTGAAAGGTAAAGATTTTAATTTATCACGCAGACTAGATATTTGATCATAGGGTTTTGACGCAGGAAAACGTGGCACGCTTGTTAAATCTGTCGCTAAGCCTACGGCTCCTGATTGTTGTGAAAAAGCAATGAAATCGTTTTGTGCTACCCATTGTTGTACTGCCGGAGTGTACTCACCATAAGGGTAGGCAAAATAGCGCCAACTTTGTCCGGTTTTTTCTTTAATAATACTTTCAGCCTCTAATAATAGTTCAGTATGTTTTATTAGCCATTGCTGTTCGGTTAAACCTTCACTAATACGGGCCATAGAGTCATGTTCCATGCCATGGTTAGCTATAATAACGCCTTGATCAGCCATCGTTTTAAGTTGTTGCCAAGTAAGATAGTTACTCGAACCACGCTCAACAATGGCAGGGTTGATAAAAATCGTAAAAGGATAATTAAATTTGTCGAGAATAGGCTTACCATTGAGTAGAATATCAAGATAAGCATCATCAAAAGTTATTGCCACTGTTTTGTCAGTAATAGGTTGCTGTTTCTTGATAGAATTCATTAAATCTGAAAGCGCGATAACATTGAAATTGTTATCAGATAAATACTGCATATGAATTTGAAACTGTTCCTGTGAAATACTAGTACTTGCCGGTGTTTTGTCACTAACATGGTGATATTGTAAAATTACAGCGGCAAAGCTAGAAAAGTGAAAGCAAGATAGCAATAGTGCAGGTAATAAAAATTTCATGAGTGAAGCCCTTGTTTAGTCAGTCATAAAAATAGCGCGTTTTGCTTTCTTTTTATAGTAAATTTTCAGGTAATTTTTATATGGAATACTTTTTTGAACGTTAATACTATCAACCACCATAAACAACTATTCCTCATCGCCTTACCGATGATTTTTTCAAATATCACCATACCTCTTCTAGGCTTAGTTGATACTGCTGTTTTAGGACATTTAGACCAAGCCTATTACCTAGGTGGCAGTACAGTCGGGGCAATGATTATTACCTTTGTTACTTGGTTGTGTGGCTTTTTACGTATGTCGACTACAGGTCTTACCGCTCAGGCATTAGGTGAAGAAAACGCACAAAAAAGTTTATTGGTTCTGCTACGAGGTTTGTTAGTGGCTTGCTTAATTGGTGGTGCACTGATTTTGTTACAGTCTTTTTATCTTGATCTGAGCTTGGGTTTAGCCGGAGGATCTGAACAAATACAATTTTATGCTAAGCAATATTGTGATATCCGTATTTGGGGTTTGCCTGCTGCGTTATCAAATCTTGTTATATTAGGATGGTTGTTGGGCAATCATAAAGCTAAGGCTGTAATGTGGATATTGATCGTCACTAACCTAATTAACTTGTCGCTAGATCTATTGTTTGTCTTAGTGTTTGATTGGCAAGTGCAAGGGGTGGCGTCAGCAACGTTAATCGCTGAATATTCAGGTGTTATTATAGGGTTGGCTTATATTATTTTTGCGCAACAGACAGGTAATCGACAACCCCTAAAAAGTATATTAATAAAAATGGTGGGAAAATTTACAGCTATCAGAGATCAGTTATTTGAGAAGTCAGCGCTGACCAATTACTTTCAACTTAATCGAGATATTCTTATTCGAACACTGTGCTTAGAGATTTGTTTTGTCTTTATTACTTTTCAAGGGGCTAGGTTAGGCGATGATGTTATTGCAACTAATGCCATTTTAATGAACTTTGTTTTGTTAATCTCATTTGGATTAGACGGCATTGCCAATGCAGCAGAAGTGTTAGTGGGGAAAGCACAAGGGCAAAAGAATCTTAAACAGCGTAATTTTGTCGTTAAAATCGCTTTATTTTGGACGGGACTCTTTGCGCTCACTTATAGTGCACTCTTTGCCATAGCAGGTGATTTCTTGATTGGTTTACTAACCGATATTCCAGAGGTTGTTTTCTCGACCGAACAATATGTACATTGGATGATTATTTTACCGGTATTAGGCTGTTGGTGTTATTTATTTGATGGTGTTTTTGTCGGTTTAATGAAAGCCAAAGTGATGCGAAATAGCATGATAATTGCGACCTTTGGTTGCTTTTTTCCAATGTGGTGGCTATTACAAGGCTTTGGTAATCATGGGTTATGGGCTGCATTTAGTGTGTTTTTGCTTGTTCGAGGATTAAGCTTAGCTTGGCATTATTATCGCGTTATAGAAAAACAACCCATTAGTCTTTAATTTTTTTATTTGTCTGACGATCAAAAATATTGAGTAAACGATTAGCAAAGATCCCACTGTAACCCCAAGCAGAGGTTAACAGACCAATAGCTAAAAAAACAATGCCGGCGATTTGCCAATAATAATGGTAATAGTAACCGATAAAAATTAAGCAAGCGCCAATAGCAAAAAGACCAAGTCCGCGAGTAAAAAGCACTAAGCTTCTTTGCGGGTCTTGGCCTAATTTTTCAAGTATTGTCATCATTTTAAATTAATGAATAACTCAGCAGTCAGTATAGTTGTCAGGTTAACGAACAAATAACTTAATAGTAAGAATGATCACCACGTTCGTGTTCAGTCATATCACGAACACCTTTTATCTCGCCTGCCATTGTTTCGAGAAGTTGTTTTTCGATGCCATCTTTTACAGTGACATCAATTTGACTACAACCATTACAGCCACCACCAAATTGTAGAATAGCGAAACCGTCGTCAGTAATTTCCATTAACGTACACTCACCACCATGGCCAGCTAACTGTGGATTAACTTCTGCTTTTAAGAAGTAGTCAACACGTTCGAATAATGGCGCATCGTCATTTACTTTTCTTAATTTAGCATTTGGCGCTTTTAAGGTTAATTGTGAACCCATTTGATCTGTGGTGAAATCTATTTCAGCATCTTCTAAGTACAGCTTACTGTCACCGTCAATATAAGCAGAGAAGTGTTCGAATTTCATTTCAATATCTTCAGGTTCTATCGCGTCAGCTGGGCAGTAAGACACGCCACACTCTGCACTAGCAGTACCTGGATTAACAACAAATACACGGATACTTGTGCCTTCTGCTTGTTGTTCTAATAATTTAGCGAAATGCGATTGTGCTGTTTCGGAAATATTGATCATCACGGTTATTACTCTCTTACACTTGTTACCAAAATTTCTCTAAAGTTTCTCACGGACCTTAGAGATTGAAAATATTAATACCTGACTAATTTAGTCAGGTATTAATATTTTACGCTGTTATCTACCTATACGCTAGTGAAATTATAGTTAATTGAAATAACAATATGATAAAAAGAGACAGTTATTCTGGTGTGTTTCGATAGATTTTGGTATTTTATTGTTATTGAATTCAAGGATATATTTTATGTTACCACGATTGTTTTTAGCCGTGCTGGTCGGTTTTTTTATTTTTTCACCATTGAGTTATGCGGCAAAAGTTACCGACTATTTACCAACAGATCACACTTACAATCAAGCTATTCCAACCCCAGAAAGCTCATTAGGCTTTGGCATTGGCGAGCGACATATTCGTCATGATCAACTCCTCAACTACATCAAAGTATTAGCAAACAGCTCAGAGCGGATCACACTGACGGATATTGGACAGACCCAAGAACTACGCCAGCAAGTGCTATTGACGATTTCTTCTAAAGATAATTTAGCTAATTTGAGTAAAATATTGGCAAAAAGATCAGCCACGGGGAGCGCCGATGACATCAGTTCACCGTTAGTCATTTGGCTTGGCTACAGTGTACACGGTGATGAAATTAGTGGCGCTAATGCGGCAATGGCCGTGGCATATCATTTGGCGGCAAGTGAAAACACAGATATAAAACAAATGCTAGAAAATACCCTGATTGTTATTGAGCCAAGTATTAACCCTGATGGCATGGATAGATTTGTGCAATGGGCGAATATGCATCGCGGCAGCACACCTAATGCGGATCCTAATCATATCGAGCATCACCAAGGTTGGCTTACCGGTCGTACCAACCATTTTGGTTTTGATCTTAACCGTGACTGGTTATTACTCGCACAAAAAGAAAGTCAACATAGATTAGCGTATTTTCACCAATACCAGCCTCATGTATTAGGCGATTTTCATGAGATGAGTGCCAATGACAGTTACTTTTTTCAGCCAGGCATTCCAACGCGTACTCACCCATTAACGCCAAGTGCCAATACAGAAATGACACAACTTTTAGCAACCTATCATGCGAAGGCACTTGATAAAAATGATCGCCTTTATTACAGCCAAGAAAATTTCGATGACTTTTATTACGGGAAAGGCTCTACTTACCCAGACATTAACGGTGGAGTCGGTGTTTTATTCGAACAAGCAAGTAGCCGAGGTATGCAACAAAATAGTGATAATGGCTTATTAACCTTTGAGTTTGGTATTCAAAATCACGTATTAACTTCACTCTCGACCATTGAGGGGGCATGGAAAAATAAGACCAAGCTACTGAGTTACCAGAAAAACTTTTATAAAGAGTCAGAAAAATTGGCTGATCAAGAAAGCTTTAGTGGCTACTTATTACATGAAACACATGATTCTTATCGCCTCAACGTCCTACTTGATAAATTAAAACAACATCAGATTCAGGTCTATCCGCTAACTGAAGACTTTCGTTTAGCTGGCGTTGTTTATGCTAAAGAACATAGCTTCTATGTGCCATTAGACCAGCGTCAGTATCGAGTTATTCAAGCGTTGTTTTCGCAGCAAACTCAGTTCGAAGACAATACCTTTTATGATGTTTCGGGTTGGACAATGCCACTGGCAATGGATATAGACTTTTATCGGGTTGGTCGTACTTGGGGACTAAAACTGGCAGATAATGCTTGGGAGAAGCCAACAAATATAGCGGATAACAGTGGTATTGAGCAACAGGCGTATGCCTACGCATTTGAGTGGCATCATTTTTTAGCACCCAAATTACTCAATGACTTACTTAATAAAGGTATTAAAGCAAAGGTTGCTACAAAAACGTTTTCGTCACGATTTAAACTTGATGGAAAAATGGTTAATAAAGATTTTGCGCGAGGCAGTATTATTATTCCTGCGGGCATACAAACGCAATTAAATTGGCGTGATATTGTCACGCAAAGTAGTCAAAAAATTGATATACCTATTAATAGCTTGTCGACGGGATTAACCGTTAAAGGTATAGATATAGGTAGTGGCTCTTTCCGGTTATTATCGCCAGTAAAGGTTTTAATGCTTGGTGGTAAAGGCGTTTCTCAATACGAGAGTGCAGAGATGTTATTTTATCTTGACGATACCCTGTCAATCCCTGTAACGGTTGTAGAGCAGCAGCGTTTAGCAAAAATTGAGTTAAGTGGCTATAGTCATATTATTATGGTTGATGGCAAATACGATTCTCTTGGACAAGATAATGTCGATAAAATAGCGGCATGGACAAAAAGTGGTGGTGTTATTTTTGGGCAGAAACGAGCAGCTAAATTTTTATCAGAATATGAATTACTGGCGATGAACTTCGTTACTACTAATGAAATCAACCAGTTATTTGATACGGATAATGTACGCTACCAAGACAAAGAAAAACTGGCTGGGCGTAAACGTATTGCTGGCGCGATTTTTGAGTCAACACTCGATACCTCGCATCCGTTAGCTTATGGTTATACGGATAACCGTTTACCGTTATTTCGCAACAGTACATTAATTTTGCAACATAGTTCAAAGCCGTTTATCTCAGTGGCGAAATATAATGCACGGCCATTATTGAGCGGTTATGCTGATAAAAACATGGTCAATCGAGTGGCAAATTCTTCAGCTATAGTCGCCCATAATTATGGTAATGGGCGAGTGATTGCCAGTACTGACAATTTAGCTTTTCGTGGCTATTGGTTAGGCAGTTCAAAGCTAATAGCGAACAGCTTATTTTTTGCTAAAGCATTTAACGCTTCTACTACTCATTAATAATTTGTTGAAAGATGAAAAGATTTAAATTGTGTAAAGCTAACACCGTATAAGTTAACTTTTATTGAATTTTGTTATTAGGTAAA
This sequence comes from Colwellia sp. BRX8-4, assembly GCF_014077345.1. Classification (NCBI taxonomy): domain Bacteria; kingdom Pseudomonadati; phylum Pseudomonadota; class Gammaproteobacteria; order Alteromonadales; family Colwelliaceae; genus Colwellia; species Colwellia sp. BRX8-4. The sequence goes on along the minus strand of NZ_JACGVS010000001.1, from coordinate 127,580 downwards.
GATAAACAAAGGCTTAATACGGTAACTTTTTTAACGCCATTAGCTTTCAATAAACGACAAATTTCATTACACGTTGAGCCTGTTGTTACCACATCATCAAGGAGCAATACGTGTTCAGGTAAACGTGATTGTTGATCGCTTTTATTGACTAAATATTCGCTTGACAGTTTAAAGGCATGGCGTAAATTTTTACGGCGAATAACACCGGTTTGACCCGCTTGGCTTTTATCGTGACTAATACGCTGCAATGCATCTGGACAATAGGGCATTTGTGCAAGGCGGGCAAAATCTTCTGCCAATAAATGCGCTTGATTAAAGCCTCGCGTTTGCCATTTTTTCATGTGTATTGGTACGGACAATAGTAAGGGTTGATGGGGACAATGCGTATAAGGTTTATTTTCATACGGTAAGGCGTTTTTCCATTGTTTAAATAATAAAACACTCAGTAAAGGGACTAATTCAAAACGGCCGTGATACTTTAGTTGCCTGACCCATAAGTCTATGGGCCATTGGTAAGCTGATACTGAGATTAACTGATCAAAAATTCTTTTAGGTAATATAGTATTTATCGCTGGCCAGGTTAATAAATCACCGTGTAATTTTTTTAAATCAAAAAGTGGTAAATCAGCCAAGCAAAAATCACAAATAAGCGCTTGGCTTTGACAGCGACCACCACATAAGTCACAACAACTTAATTGTGTTTTAAACAACTTTAAACGATCAATAAAGTTAAATGATTTTTGTTTTAAATATTGAATAAATTTTACGTGGTTAAATTCCATTTAATACCTTCTTTAAGTAAACTGTCGTTAACTTCGTGTAATAAAAATTAACGGTAATACCCTCTATTATGAGCATGGCAGAAACTTTAAAAATATCGAGTCAAGGGTGCGGACTTCCGCTAGTTTTTATTCATGGCTGGGGATTAAACTCAGGCGTTTGGCAACCGAGTGTCGAGGTATTAAAAGAGCACTTTGAAGTGATCACTGTCGATTTACCTGGTTTTGGTGCCAATTTAGAACACTCAATATCTCCTTATACTTTAGCTGAAGTTGCATCATTAATAGCGCAATCTGTAGCAAAACCTGCGGTATATATAGGTTGGTCGTTAGGTGGTTTGATTGCCAGTGAAATAGCATTAAATTTTCCAAAGCAAGTGAAAGCATTAATCACGGTCGCTAGCTCGCCTTGTTTTGTTGAGCAAGAGAACTGGTTTGGCATTAAGCCAGATGTTTTAGCGATATTTCATCGACAACTAGCAGAAGATACCGCCAAGACGATTAATAACTTTTTAAAAGTTCAGGCGATGGGCAGCCCTCATTTACGTCATGATATTAAATTGCTACGAGAACTCGTTATGCAGTTTCCAATGCCAACCAAATCAACTTTAGATGAGTCGCTGCAATTATTGACAACCGTTGATCAGCGCGAAAGTCTCGCCCAAATATCGATACCCTACTTGCGGTTATACGGAAAGCTTGACGGCTTAGTGCCGCGCAAGGCAATTACAGCTATTACTGCATTATCACCTAACAGTGATGTTGTTATTTTTGAGCAGGCATCACATGCACCTTTTATTTCTCACCCGGAGGCGTTTCTCGAAACACTAACGACTTGGCTAGCCCCTTTAGTTGAAGGTACTTATCGATAAATCGATCCTTTACTTTTTAGTCGTATTGTATGATAATTGAACAAAGATGTTGCAGGGTTAAATAGCAAAAACTGAGTACTTAAGCCGATTAGTTAAGCTAAGTATTTAAATTAAATATGTAAATTAAGTCTGTAAATTTAGTATTTACTTATTTGTTCATTGATATTCTGTTAATAGGTATAGAGGAGTTTGTTATGGAAATACAATCAGCATTAGCAAGTGGTCTACAAGGCTTTCAAAAAGCGCAAGGCGATGTCACAGAAGCTGCAGCAGATATTGCGGCTAACTTAGCTGTTAGTCCTGAAGATTTTGGTATTGGCCAAGAAAACAATACTGATAATGCACCTAGCCCAAATACAGCTAGTAAGAATGCTAGTTCAGCAGAATTACCAGACCTTACCAAAGCCGTTGTCGATTTAAAAGTTGCAGAATTTCAAGCGAAAGCGTCCGCCGATGTTATTCAAACAGCTGATGAAACTTTAGGCACGCTATTAGACGTTCGAGCATAACCGATGAACATCACGCCGCAAACGCCTACTCTGTCTATTCCTACTGCGGTTAATCCGCAAACGGATAGCTTGCGTCGTGAAAATAATATCCGCGAAGTTATTGCAAAACCAGCGGCCTCAAACCAGTCTGCAGCAGAAAAAGGGGTAGCTTCTGACAGAGAAAGAGGCAGAACCCCTGCACAGAATAATGAAAACTTTGATTTTGAAAGCATCCGCAAGCAAGCGGAATCAGCAACAAAAACGATTAGCGGTGATAGTAATCGCGAGAGTGGTTCATCAGAGCAACAATCTGCAGCTGAGACTTTTCTAGCAAACGAAAATGCTATTGAAGATGATAGTGAAAATGGTCAAAATTCAGCAAGCTCCCCTGATGACAAACCGGCTCCTAACAGTCGAGAAGCTTTTACCGAACAAAGAATTATTAATGAGCTACAACTAAGAGATCAAGAAGTACGTGCTCATGAATTGGCACATGCTTCTGTCGGTGGCGCATCAACGGGCTCACCTTCATATACTTTTGAAATGGGTCCAGACGGAAAGAAATATGCTGTTGGTGGTGAAGTTTCAGTAGACCTTTCTACGGTTAATGGCGATCCAAGAGCAACCATAACGAAGATGCAAAAGGTCTATGCCGCCGCACTAGCACCTGCCGATCCATCAATTCAAGACACCCGTGTTGCAGCTTCAGCGTCGCGAGCTATTTTACAAGCGCAAACAGAGCTGGCCGCGATTAGTTCAGCAGACACCAGTGAAGCAAAAAATGTAACCGTCCAAGGTAAGTCTCGTGATGTCTTTTCAGCAGAAGAAAATCAAGAAACAGAAGATTTTGATACACTAGTTAATCGCACGTTAGCGTCTCAGGACGAAATTATAGCTAACCGTGATAGTTCTGTTGATGAGCGAGCTTTAAGAATTGAAAACCTCTATGCTGGCATTACTCAAGCTTATGAAAAAGAACCCAGTTTTCATTTCCAATTAACGGCCTAAAACCTCTTAAGCCTAAACCTCTTAAGTTATTGCGCTATAAAGAAAAAGCCTCATTATTAATAAATAATGAGGCTTTTTATTGTGCTTGTATCATTAAGCTAAAGTGATATTAATGATTGTCAGCTAAATACCGTAATTCTCACGGTATTTATTAATACTCGCTAAACTTGTCGCTAATGCAGGTTGCAAAGCAAGGTTCTCTTCAAGGTAAGTAACCACGTCAGCTAGGGTAACAATGGCAATAACTTCTGTACCAAAGTCACGTTCAACTTCTTGAATAGCAGATAATTCACCTTGGCCTTTTTCTTGGCGGTCAAGAGCGATTAATACACCAGACAATTGAGCGCCATGGGCCTTAATAATTTCCATTGATTCACGAATAGCAGTGCCGGCAGTAATAACGTCGTCCACTAACATTATTTTACCTTGTAAAGGAGAGCCAACTAAGCTGCCACCTTCACCGTGAGTTTTTGCTTCCTTACGGTTAAAACAATAAGGCATGTCCATACCGTGATGATCAGCTAATGCTACTGCAGTGGTGGTTGCAATTGGTATGCCCTTATAAGCTGGACCGAAAAGCAAATCAAACGCGATAGTAGAATCAACGAGTGCTTGTGCGTAAAAACGACCTAAGCGTGCTAAATCACCGCCGGTATTAAATAAACCCGCATTAAAAAAGTATGGACTTGTACGGCCTGACTTCAAAGTGAATTCACCAAAGCGAAGTACTTCTTTCGCTAGAGCAAATTCAATAAATTCACGTTGATAATCTTTCATCTTTATTCCCACTTTAATCAGAGTATTTAGCTAAGGGCTAACTTTTGTAAATCAAATAATTCGTTAATACTATCTTTTGCTAACGCTAGCATATTGTGCATTTCATCAAAACTAAACGGCGCTTCTTCTGCTGTGCCTTGAATTTCAATCAATTTGCCTGTGTCTGTCATAACGACATTCATATCGGTATCGGCAGCAGAATCTTCTGGGTAATCAAGATCCGAAACGGCTTCACCTTTATAAATACCAACAGAAACTGCTGCTATCATATGCTTTAATGGATTAGTTTTAATAATATCTTTAGCGCGCATATAATTTAAAGCATCGACTAATGCGACACAAGCACCGGTAATGGAAGCAGTACGTGTACCGCCATCAGCTTGTATAACATCGCAATCGACGCTAATGGTATTTTCACCTAGGGCTTTCAAATCGACAGCTGCGCGCAATGCACGAGCGATTAAACGAGATATTTCCAACGTACGACCACTTTGTTTGCCGTTAGCTGCTTCTCTGCGCATACGGGTGTGGGTAGAGCGAGGTAACATGCCATACTCTGCTGTGATCCAACCTTTACCTTGTCCTTTTAAAAAACGTGGTACACCGACTTCTACTGAGGCAGTACAAATAACTTTGGTGTCGCCAAATTCAATTAATACTGAACCTTCAGCATGAGTAGTAAATTGACGAGTAATGGTTACAGGACGTATTTGACCTGGAGTTCTGCCGCTTGGACGCATGTTAATATACCTATGGTGAAATAATTGTTGCGCATTATAATCGTTCAGCAACAAATTTGACATAATCACGTGAAAACAATTTGAAATATAGTTAATCTAATTAGGGTCTAGTTAGCAGTACTTTACAATATCCTAATTTATATTGAGCCTATTTATGAAAAGCTTTGTTGTGTTAATGCTTGTTACTTTCGCTTCTTTTTTGTTAATAACACCCGCCTCAGCCATTAACGCTGATGATTTACCTAAATACAGTAAAGTCTATGATGAAAAAAGTGATCCCTTTAAAGATGCGAATGCGGCAATAAAGCTAGCTCAAAAAACTCAGCGTAATGTGCTAATTGAAATTGGTGGCAACTGGTGCAGTTGGTGTAAAAAAATGGATGTTTTTTTGGCTGAAAACCCTGAGGTTTATCAGAAGCTCCATAGTGAGTTTGTCTTGTTAAAAATAAGCGTCAGTGACAGTAATGAAAATGAAGCGTTTATGAAATCGTTACCACCCGTTTTAGGCTATCCTCATATGTACGTATCAACAAGTAGCGGTAAAATGCTTTTATCAAAAGATACTGCCGAATTACTCGTTGGTGAACAATATTCTAAAGAACAGTGGTTAGCCTTTCTTAATAAATGGCAAAGCAGTGAGACAAAAGGATAAATCAATGTCAGGTACAGCATTAAATAAAATCAACAGCTTCTTTGATAAAAATTATCAAACACCATCTTGGTTATCACATAAGTTCTCTCGTCGTAAATTATTGAAATCAGCGGCGGGAGCAACGGCAATCTCTGCACTTCCTGCGGTAGCGTTCAGTCAACATGAAAAAGATAAAGTGTTTGAGACTTTGCAGGCAGAGCCTTGGTTAACCTTGAATGCCGTGCTTGATCATCTCTTACCAGAATCAAGTAATGGTCCAAGCGCCAAAGAGTTACAAGTCGTTATTTATTTATATAACGTTGTTTATCAGCAACCCACTGAAAAAAGTGAAATTGACTTTATTTTTAAAGGTGTCGGTTGGTTAAATGGTTATACACAAAACCAATTACAAAAAAACTTTACTGAGTTAAGCAAAGTCGAAAAAGAAACTATGTTACGAGGGATCAGTGGCTCGAGAGCGGGCGAAAACTGGCTCAATAATCTACTGGGTTATATTTTTGAAGCTATGTTATCGCCACCTGCTTATGGCGGTAATCCAAAAGGTACTGGTTGGCAATGGCTAGAGCATCAAGCGGGCTTTCCATTACCTGAAGCGGGTCAACGTTATTTCGAGTTACCCAAACGTTCGGTGACCAGCGACAAAAGTGCCAACAACATTATTCAATCAAAAGACTTATTAGCAAATAAAAAGTGGTCGACAGTTAAAGGAAGTAACAAAGCATGAGTTTTGATATTTGCATAGTTGGTAGTGGTGCAGGGGCATCGCCTGTCGCTTATACATTAGCGAAAGCTGGCGCTAAAGTATTAATACTGGAAAAAGGTCCGTGGTTAACCGAGAAAGAATTTTTCAAAGATGAATTAGCGATTAGTTTACGTGATTCTTATAATCCCAAACTGGCTGATGAACAGCATGTTATTGAAGAAGAATATCAAACCGCTGACGGAGAAAACTATTGGCAAGGCGAGCCAACAAGTGAGTCGGGCTGGAGCTTCTGGAACGGTAATGTTGTTGGTGGTTCATCTAACTTTATGAGCGGTTATTTTCATCGATTAAAGCCGGTAGATTTTAAGTTAAAGTCAACCTTTGGTGATATTGAAGGCGCTAATATTGTCGATTGGCCGATCAGTTACCACGAGCTTGAACCTTTTTATGCGCAAGTAGAACGAGATGTTGGTGTCTCGGGGAAAGTTGTTTCACACCCTCATCAAGAACCACGCTCAACCGATTTCCCATACCCGCCATTAGTTGATCATCAAGTATCAGACTGGATTGACAAAGCAGCAAAAAATATTGGCTATCACTCAATGCCAGTACCTCGTGCCATCTTATCGACTCCAGCCATGGGACGAAAAAGTTGCGAGTATTCAGGGTATTGTAGTAGCTATGGTTGTTCAACCGGTGCCAAAGGTAGTGGTCGAGCTGCTTTGTTAAACCATGCCGTGGCAACGGGAAATTTAACCATTAAAGCGAATGCTAAGGTTTATCATATAGCGAGTGATGATGAAGGTAAAATATCTGCCATCCATTATTACGACTCACAAGGTCGAGAACAAAAAGCCACAGCAAAAATTTATGTTGTTGCTTGTCAAGCGGTTGAAACATCGCGTTTATTGCTGGCTTCCAAAGGGAAAAAATTCCCACAAGGGCTTGCGAACAATAGCGGACAAGTGGGTAAGAATTTAGTGTTTAGTGGTGGAGGTACAGGTAAAGGGGACTTTTTATTTGCTGATTTAACAACGCAAAAGCAAGCTCAATTAAAGCAAGTTGGCCCTTTTATAAATCGTGCTTTACAAGACTGGTATCAAATTGACGATAAAAGCTTCTCTGGTGCTAATCAACAAGGTCAAGCGAAAGGCGGCACCATAGACTTTCTCTTTTATCAAAACCCTATTGCTCGTGCACAAGGGCAACAATTCAATGATGCAAATGAGTTAGTGTGGGGCGAGCAATTACAGAAAAACTTAAAAGAAGAATTTACCACTTATAAAACCTTACGTTTTGAAGTCTTTAATGACTGGTTACCCACCGACGATTGTTTTGTTAGTTTAGACCCAGAAGTCACTGATAAATGGGGGCAAGCAGTCGCCAAGGTAAGAATTGGTGCACACCAACATGATAGGGTGGTTGGAGAGTATCTAGCGGAGAAAGGCAAGAAGTTGCTGGAAAGTATGGGCGCAAAAAATATTACTAGCTCTGTTAGCAGCTACCCGCCAACAAACTTAATGGCAGGAGGTTGCCGGTTCGGTAATGACCCCAAAACATCGGTATTGAATAAATACTGTCAAGCCCATGAAGTCAATAATTTATATGTTACCGATGGCTCATTTATGCCCACAGGCGGTAGTGTACCCTACACGTTTACCATTTATGCCAATGCATTTCGAGTTGCAGAGCATATTAAACACCGTTGGCAAGAGCCTATCATTTAGCCATTGTTATTGGGGGGAGTGTTGTGAGGAGATAAAAGCATACCCTCACAACAGTTTATTGATTAGGTTTTAACGAGACATCAATTTTCTAAGGCTAATCGACGAGTCTGATCTGAATTCGCTATAGCCACGTATTACTGCACAGTTTAATTATAACTTGGTGTAATAAATTGCTAATCAAAGCGAATGTTATTATTACACTTAATTCGTTTGTCCGATAACGGGAGTAATACAGTATTGTTAGCACATAAACCATTAGGGGTGATATTTGATCTCGACAACACCTTGGTCTCTTCATCTTTAGATTTTGATAGTATAAGAGCTTCCTTGGGGTGTCCAAAAGGCATAGATTTATTAGATTTTATTGATGCTTTACCAGAACATCATCAAGTTGAGGCTCATGAGGTGATAGTAGAATATGAAATAAATGATGCTATGACGGCAAATAAGTTGGCGGGAACCGACCAAATTTTAACTTTATTAGCTGAGTTGTCTCTACCTTGTGCGATTGTTACCAGAAATTGTCGACAAGCAGCGGCGATAAAAGTAAAAAACAATAATATCAATATTGAGATATTACTGACCCGAGAAGATCACAAAGCTAAACCAGCCCCTGATGCGTTACTACATTTAGCTGAGCTTTGGCAGATAGCCCCTGAAAACTTATTGTATGTTGGTGATTATTTATATGATTTGCAAGCGGCGCGAAATGCTAACACCATGTCTTGTCTTATCAATTATGGTATAACAGCAAGCTATGAAAATTTGGCAGATGTTGTCGTTCTCGACCTTAATGAATTAAGCGAGACAATTAAGCAAGTATCGATTGTAGAACATGCATAATGGAATTATCTGCAGTGTATGTTCTTTACTGCAGACATTCATGCACATTAAATCGTTAATTACTTATTTTCAAGTAATGCTGTTAGGCATGATACTTGTTCGCTCAATACGGTAACTTGCCTTTCTAGATCTGCTACTCTTTGCTCCAGACGAGGCTGATTTTCAGATGAACTATCGTCTATATCGACAATGTTAGTATCAGCTAATTGATTTTCATGGGTATCAGAAAGTAAATGAACGTAGCGAGAATCACGTTTGCCAGGCTCTCGCGCTAGCTTTTTGACTAATATCTTACTGTTTAAATTTTGCAATTGATGCAAAGTCGTTTCAACTTCACTGACATCGGTAAAGTCAGCTAAACGATTGGTACGAGTTCTTAACTCTCCCGGGGTTTGCGGCCCTCTTAGTAATAACACACAAATAATGGCTTTTTGCTGGCGTGTAAATTTTAAATGACCAAACTCAGTATCACAAAAACGATGAAAATATTTATTTACCCTTACCGAAGCTTTTCTATCTACCATTAATTGATTCATTTCTACTAATTCATCGACTAAGTTTTGCACATCACTTTCAGAAAAATTCGTTACCGGCTCACGGTTACTTTTTTGATTACAGCCTAGGGTAATACCATTTAATGAAAGTGGATATTGCTCAGGTGTTGTGATTTCTTTCTCAAGCATTACACCAATAATGCGGCATTGGTTGGCGGATAGTGTGATCATTTTTAAAGTTTCCTGACAAAAGTCTTTGCTGATGTTATACCAAGCTATGTCTATATTTACTATGTTAAGTTGTCTTTTCAGCCATAAAAAAAGCCATAGTTTGCTATGGCTTTTAAAAGAATCAAACCTACTTAATACCTATTCGATATTCGCGATCTGCTCACGCATTTGCTCGATAAGTACTTTTAGTTCGACAGCTGCATTGGTGATATCAACATTAATCGATTTAGATCCTAAGGTATTCGCTTCACGATTAAATTCTTGCATCATAAAATCTAGGCGACGACCTTGTGCACCACCTTTTGTTAGGATGCTTCTTGTCTCTTTTACATGGCTAAATAGGCGATCAATTTCTTCGTCAACATCCATTTTTTGCGCAAGTAACACTAGCTCTTGTTCAACTCGGCTTGAATCAAGCTCAATTTTGGCGTCGGTGAATTTATCGGTGATCCGCTTACGCTGCCATGCAATGATTTCAGGCATAAATGCTTTTACTTTGTCTGACTGATCAACAATACCTTCAAGGCGTTGTTCAATTAATACTTTTAAGTTTTCTCCCTCACTTGCCCGAGCATCAATAAAGTCTTTTAGCGCTTGTTCAAATCCTTCCAAAATTTCTTTTTGAATGTTGGTCATATCGGCTTCTTCAGCTTCCATGACACCAGGCCAGCGCATTATTTCTAAAGGATTTAATTGACTATTAAGTGTTTGTTCGTTTATCCAACCTGCGTGCTGCAGCAGTTGTTCAGCTAAGCCTTTATTAAGTGATAAATTGTTTTTTGCTGATGGATTAGCATTGAAACGCAAGCTGCACTCTACTTTGCCACGATTCAATTGTTTACGAAATCGCTCGCGCAATGCCGGTTCAATGCTACGAAATTGTTCTGGTAAACGGAAGTAAGTTTCCAAAAATCGTTGATTTACAGATCGAATTTCCCAAACTGCATTACCCCAATCACCTTTCACTTCAAAGCGAGAAAAAGCCGTCATACTATGGATCATATTGTTATCCGTTTACTGAATCTAAAAATTAAGGTAATTATGCCAAACGCGTAATCAGGTAGCTACTATATTTTATACGCTTAAAGAATGAATTTTTATTTATATGAGGGTTAATATAATTTCCATTTTTCTTTAATTTTTGCAAGTTGACCTGTGGTTACTAATTGTTGAAATGCCGTTTGGTATTTTTTTATCAATGTCGGTGACGTATCAAGACTAAAGGCAATACTGAGTTTGTTATTTAAAGCGGCTACTTCGTTTAACCTTTGTAACTCACTAAAATCATAGCCCAGATTTTTAGCTCTGGTTTCTATGGTAATTTGTGTTGCAAGTATTAGGTCAACTCTATCAATAAATAACATATCCATGTTTTGTCGCTCGTTAGCAAGTTGGTAAATATTGGAGAAGCCTTGAGCGAGTAAATATTGTGCTGAATTAGAATTTCTAGAAACAGCGATCTTACGGTTTTTTAATGCGGAGACTTTATAGTTAGTTTTAGGGTAATGTTTTTTTAATCCCCAAAAATATAAGCGCTCTTCTTTAAGGGCACCGATCCAATGAAATTTTTTATTTCTAAGCTTTGTATGTGCAATAGAGTAAATTAAAACATTAGGGTTATGAAGTGCAACGTCGTATGCCCTTGCCCAAGGCATTACCTGAATCTTAGGATGGTCTTCAGTTATTTTAAATAAAGCTTCAACGACATCGGTAGAAAAACCACCTAAGCTACCATCCGGGTTTTTAATTTGATAAGGCTCTAGAAGCTCGGTAACAACTTCAATGACTTCAGCTTTGCCATTAAACGGTACCAATAAAAGGAAAAAAGTTATTATTAAAATGGTGAGATAATTGTTAAATAATTTGATCATATATATTTTAAGTATCCGTAATATACTCGGTAGCAATACTATTTATAAACCTTAACCAAGATTTTTATTTTTATTAATATAGCTCATTTTATTTGAATGGGTGGTTATATTATTAAATTTAGGCATAAAAAAAGCAGCCTAAGCTGCTTTTTAAAATAAACGCTAGATATAGGTTAACTTAGCACAAAGTCTAAAATACCTATTGCTGCTTTGCGGCCCTGATCAACAGCTGTAACAACAAGGTCTGAACCTAGCACCATATCACCACCGGCAAAAATATTTTGTTTAGTGGTTTGTAAAGCAAATTCGCTATTATCAGCGGCTAACACCAGTCCACGTTTATCTATTTCAACACCGGCATCTTTCATCCATTGTGGTGGACTAGGTAAGAAACCAAAAGCAATAACGACGGCGTCAGCTTCCATAATAAACTCACTACCCGCTATCGGTTCAGGGCTTCTTCTGCCTTTCGCATCCGCAGCGCCTAGTTGAGTTTTTACAAATTTAACACCACAGGCATTACCTTCTTTATCAACAGCAATATCAAGAGGTTGTATGTTAAATTGAAAGTTAACACCTTCTTCTTTAGCATTTTGAACCTCACGTGGTGAACCCGGCATATTGGCTTCGTCACGACGATAAGCACAGGTTACTTCGGTAGCACTTTGACGAATTGAGGTACGTACACAATCCATTGCCGTATCACCACCACCGAGTACAATGACTTTCTTATTTTCAAAACTAATAAAAGGTTTAGCATTTTCAGTGATTTTCATTAAGTTTTGTGTATTACCGATTAAGAAATCGAGTGCGGTATAAACACCAGCAGCGCCTTCGTGTTCAAAGCCACCTGTCATATCTGTGTAGGTACCGAGCGCTAAAAATACCGCGTCGTACTCTTCACTTAATGAATCAATGGTAATATCAACACCGACATTGACATTTAATCTAAATTCAATGCCCATGCCTTCAAAGATTTCACGACGCGTTTGAATAACATCTTTTTCTAGTTTGAATGATGGAATACCAAAAGTGAGCAAGCCACCTATTTGAGCATGTTTGTCGTAAACAACAGCGTCGATACCATTACGTGTTAGTACGTCAGCACAAGATAAACCTGCAGGGCCAGCACCAATAACAGCAACACGTTTGTTCACTTTTACTACGTCTGATAAGTCAGGTTTCCACCCTTGTGCAAAGGCAGTGTCGGTAATATATTTTTCGATATTACCAATAGTAACCGCACCAAAATCTTCGTTTAATGTACAGGCAGACTCACAGAGTCTATCTTGTGGACAAACACGGCCACACATTTCTGGTAAGCTATTTGTTTGATGACATAAGTCAGCAGCTTCAAAAATCTTACCTTCGGTAACCAACTCTAACCATTGTGGAATATAATTGTGAACAGGGCATTGCCACTCACAATAAGGATTACCACAATCTAAACAACGATCTGCTTGGCCAGCACTTTGGTCAGTACTCAATGGCTGATAGATTTCAACAAAATTTATTTTACGTTGTTCAATCGCTTTTTTAGGCGGATCGATGCGTTTAACATCGATAAACTGATAAACATTTTTACTCATACTGTTTTCCCTTAATTCGCATTCTCGACACGACTACTGTGCTTGAACGCGAAGTTCAGCAGATGAACGACTACGATGACCTAATAAGGTTTTAACATCGGTTGCCGTAGGTTTAACTAATTTAAATCGTGGTGCGTAAGCATCAAAGTCAGCTAATATTTCTTGAGCGCGTGCACTACCTGTTTCATCAAAATGTTGGTTAATAATACCGCGTAAATGTTCTTGATGAATAGTCAGATCACTTATTGGTAATAATTCGATAGATTCGCTATTTAAGCGGACATCTAAATCACCTGATTCATCAAACACATAAGCAAAACCACCTGTCATACCGGCACCAAAGTTTACACCAACTTGCCCAAGAATGGTCACGATGCCACCCGTCATGTATTCACAAGCATGATCACCAGTGCCTTCAATTACAGCATGAGCACCCGAGTTACGCACCGCAAAGCGCTCACCCGCACGGCCACAGCCATAAAGTCTGCCACCGGTTGCGCCATATAAACAAGTATTACCCATAATCATGGTTTTATGACTTAAATACTCAACACCTTTAGGTGGCTTGATGGTTAGCTTACCGCCAGTCATTCCTTTACCAACGTAATCATTGGCATCACCGGTCAGGGTCATTTCTAAGCCACCGGCATTCCAAACACCAAAACTTTGGCCAGCTGTGCCATTAAGATAAATTTTAATAGGAGATGACGCCATCCCTTGGTCACCATGATGACGAGCAATTTCACCCGATAATGATGCACCGACAGAACGATCAGTGTTTTGTATAGAAAAACGGAACTCACCGCCTGCGCTGTGTGAAACAGCATCAGTACAAGCCGCCAATATTTCTTTATTTAATACGCCTTTGTCAAAGGGCTCATTTCCTTCTGTTTGATAAAGAGCCGTATCAGCACCTGCTACAACAGGAGCAATAATAGGTGATAAATCTAATTTTTGCTGCTTAGCTGTTAAACCTGTCAATTGAACGAGTAGGTCGGTTCGACCAATTATCGCTGTTAAGCTTTCGACCCCTAAACGGGCTAAAATTTCACGTACCTCTTGGGCAATAAACTTAAAGTAGTTCATTACTTGCTCAGGTAAACCTTTAAAGAATTTTTCACGTAAAACATCGTCTTGTGTTGCAACACCTGTAGCACAATTATTTAAATGACAGATACGTAAGAATTTACAGCCCAGAGTGACCATAGGCGCGGTACCAAAACCAAAGCTTTCTGCGCCTAAAATTGCCGCTTTAACAATATCGATACCAGTTTTTAATCCGCCGTCAACTTGTAAACGTACTTTATGACGCAAACCGTTAGTCACTAATGACTGGTGTGCTTCGGCTAAACCTAATTCCCATGGACAACCGGCATACTTAACCGAACTCAATGGACTAGCTGCAGTACCGCCGTCGTAACCTGAAATGGTAATAAAATCGGCGTAAGCTTTAGCAACACCAGAAGCAATAGTGCCAACACCAGGTCCTGAAACCAGTTTTACTGAAATAACCGCTTTAGGGTTAACTTGTTTTAAATCGAAAATAAGCTGAGCTAAATCTTCAATTGAATAAATATCATGATGTGGTGGTGGAGAAATCAAAGTCACACCGGGTACTGAAAAGCGCAACTTAGCAATTAACGGTGAAACCTTATCACCGGGTAATTGACCACCTTCGCCAGGTTTTGCACCTTGAGCGACTTTTATTTGTAGTACATCGGCATTAACTAAGTAATGCGGTGTCACCCCAAATCGGCCAGAAGCAATTTGTTTGATACGTGAATTTTTTACGGTACCAAAGCGGCGTTCGTCTTCACCCCCTTCACCTGAATTTGAATAACCGCCTAAACGATTCATGGCAATTGCCAATGCTTCATGAGCTTCAGGGCTTAATGCACCAATAGACATAGCGGCACTATCAAAGCGTTTAAACATTTCAGTATCAGGTTCTACTTTGCTGATATCTATGGCTTGGGTATCTTCTTTAAAGCCCAATAAATCACGTAACGTTGCCACTGGGCGATTATTTACTTGATCGGCAAACAGGCGGTAATCTGCATAATCGCCAGATTGAACTGCTTTTTGTAGGTAAATCACGACATCAGGGTTATAAGCGTGGTATTCACCGCCATGTACATACTTAAGTAAGCCGCCGTGATTGACTTTCTGATGTGCTAAAAAGGCTTTGCGAGCAAGGTTAATATTGTCTTGTTCTATGTCTGAAAAATCAGCGCCTTGAATACGACTTGGTAAATCAGGGAAGCATATTTGCATGATATTTTGATGCAAACCAATCACTTCAAACAAACCTGCACAACGGTAGCTGGCGATTGTTGAAATACCCATCTTAGATAATATTTTCAACAAGCCTTTATTAATGCCATCACGATAGTTCATTACAGCTTGACGCGCCGTTAACTCAATTTGTCCTTGTTCAACTAATTGCTCAATTGTCTCAAAAGCAAGGTAAGGATAAACAGCGGTAGCGCCTAAACCTAGTAACACAGCAAAGTGATGTGAATCTCTTGCCGATGCCGTTTCAACAATTATATTTGAGTCACAACGTAATTGTGTTTCAACTAAGCGTTGTTGTACTGCGCCAACTGCCATCGCTGCAGGTATAGGTAAAAACCCTTTATCAATTTGACGGTCTGAAAGTATTAAAATAACGGTGTTTTTATCACGAACTAATGTCTCGGCTTCATCACATAAACGAATAATCGCCGCTTCTAAACCTTCTTCTGTGCGGTAGTTTAAGTTCAGTGTGTCGCTGCGGTAATGCTCAGGGGCAAGTTCACGTAGCTGCTTTAATCCGGTATACATTAATATAGGTGTTGCAAACAAAATTCTGTCGGCATGGCCTGTTGTTTCGTTAAAAACATTATGTTCACGACCAATGCAGGTACCCAGCGACATAACATAGCGTTCACGTAATGGATCTATGGGGGGATTTGTTACCTGAGCAAATTGCTGGCGGAAATAATCATAAATTGTACGAGGTTGGCTTGAAAGTACTGCCATAGGGGTGTCATCGCCCATAGAACCCGTTGCTTCCATGCCATTTTCAGCCAATGTTTTTACAATTTGATGAATTTCTTCGTAACTGTAATTAAACATTTTATGGTATTGCGATAGGCCTTTATCATCAAAAATACGCTTACCAATAAGTTCGGCATCGAGTTGATGAAAGGGCACTAAACGGCGGATGTTTTTATCCAACCATTCACGGTAAGGGTGGCGAACTTTTAGTTCTTCATCAATATCGGTAGAAGTAAATATTTTGCCGGTGTAAGTATCAATGGCAAGCATTTCACCTGGGCCAACACGACCTTTTTCGACCACTTCATCTTCACCGTAATCCCAAATACCTACTTCAGAGGCAAGGGTGATAAAGCCATCACGAGTAATAACATAACGAGCAGGACGTAAGCCGTTTCTGTCTAAATTACAGGCAACATGGCGACCATTGGTAACTACAACGCCGGCTGGGCCGTCCCATGGTTCCATATGCATAGAATTAAATTCGTAAAACGCTTTTAAGTCTTCATCCATTAACGGACTATTTTGCCAAGCAGGTGGCATTAATAAACGCATACCTCGGTATAAATCCATACCGCCAGCAAGGAATAATTCCAGCATGTTATCTAGTGATGATGAGTCAGAACCACTTTCATTAACAAAGGGCGCAGCATCTTGAAGATCGGGTAATAAAGGTGATTTAAAGATGTGGGTACGGGCACGACTCCACTGTCGGTTACCTTTAATTGTATTAATTTCACCGTTATGAGCCAAATAACGAAAAGGCTGTGCTAAATGCCATTGTGGAGAAGTATTGGTTGAAAAACGTTGATGAAAAACACAAATGGCCGTTTGCATGCGAATATCAGCAAGGTCTAAATAAAAGTTAGGTAAGTCTACCGGCATCATTAAGCCTTTATAGATAGTTACCAAGCACGACAAACTTGCCACATAAAAAACGCTATCTTCAATGCGTTTTTCTGCACGACGACGTGCCATAAATAAGCGGCGTTCTAAATCTCTATTTCTCCAGCCCGGAGGAGCATCAACAAAAACTTGCTCTATTTGCGGCATGTTATTGACAGCGGTCTCACCTAGCATAGAAGTATCAGTAGGCACTATGCGCCAGCCAATAAGTGTTAGGGTTTCACGCGCTAACTCTTCTTCAAGAATCTTTTTACTTAAAGCGGCTTGAATAGGGTCAGGATTGAGGAAAATCATACCTACAGCGTATTTTTTGCCAAGCTTCCAGTTGTTTTCTTCGGCAATAGCTCGAAAGAAGGTATCAGGTTTTTGCATCAACAAGCCACAACCGTCACCTGTTTTACCATCAGCAGCAATACCGCCACGATGTTGCATGCGATCAAGGGCATGAATTGCCGTTTTTACTAGTTTATGACTTGCTTCACCTTGTTGGTGAGC
Source organism: Colwellia sp. BRX8-4 (assembly GCF_014077345.1). Taxonomy (NCBI): domain Bacteria; kingdom Pseudomonadati; phylum Pseudomonadota; class Gammaproteobacteria; order Alteromonadales; family Colwelliaceae; genus Colwellia; species Colwellia sp. BRX8-4. The sequence continues at coordinate 110,366 of NZ_JACGVS010000001.1, read as the reverse complement.
AATTAAGCCGAATCCGCAGTTGTCTTTTTGAACGCTGTGATCGTAAAGCATGATGTTATTTTCTCCTCAGGAAATAACCACTTGAGCACAGAGAACATGTTAAAGGAATAAAGTTATACAAATAATGCATAAATACTCTGTTTTCACTCAGGTGGAACCCTTCACATTAAACACTTATCGATAAAAGGTCAATCAAAATAGAGTATTTGCTCGTAGTTTTTGTACATTAGTGTAACTATATGTTTTTATTGGTTATTGCTTGTCTAGGTTGGTTTTGTTGATTTTGTCGCCTGTTTTTTAAGCTGTTATCAATAGCTTTTAGCGAGTTGAGAATGATTTTTGTTTACTTTGTTGTAATTTTATTACATTTTTATTTTTATGACGAGATATGCTGAGATATGTTGATTTTAGCTGTTATTCATCTTTTATTCATTGATGTATGGATAAGATGGTGTAGAAGACGCTGAAAATTCATCAATAAAAAAGCCAGTAATTACTGGCTTTAATAATAACTTATTTTTTGTACTTGAATATCAATAGTTTAGGGTTGGTAGCCACCCTCAATGCCTTTAGTCGTAATACTTACCGCATCGTGGGCATGTAAAGATTCAAGGTGGTTGATACGTAGCCAAAAGTCGTCATATCCAGCGGTATTATTCATTGCGTGTTGTAAACGACGAGCGGCGTCTTCACAAAACATTAAGTTTTGACCATTCAGTAGCGCAAATTCTTGTTCATCTTCTCTTTTTACTGCGGCTTGAACGGGTGTCTTTAAACAGCCTTCAATAATATCGACTAATGCAGTAATAGGGAATTCACTAATGTTGGCATTTAACTTTACTTTTAATTCAGCAACTGAGCGTTGACTATGAGGTGTAGCAACAATACCTTCAGTTGTACCCAGCCACTCATGAATTGAGTCTAAATCGGCTTCTTGGCTATTAAACTTCTCTTTAAAAGCTTTTTGGATTAACTGTCGAGCAAGGGCGGCAGAACAAGGACAAGTTGATGAATATCTAACATCAACTGCTAGCTCTATATCGAGTTTACCTTTATTTAAACGACCGGTTAATGTTACTGGGTATGCTTTCCAGCCTTGCTTACCACTAATTAATGATTTTCTTCTTAAGTGATAGTCGAAGCGGAACTGCACTTTAGCATTATCGCTAAGATCGTGGTGACTACTGATAAAACCACTGAGTAAAGTGACCAAGCTTTGAAAGTCTAAAGTATTACTGGTTGAAAGTTCATCAAGCAGTAAATACAAGCGAGACATATGAATGCCTTTTGCTTGTGGTTCTTTTAAGTTTACAAACGCGTCAATAAAAGTAGAAACCATTCGCTCATTCTCACCTTGCGAAGCAACCATCATCGGCATTTCTATATTACTCATTCCAACCCAATCGAGGGTACCTTCGGTTTGAGCTGTGGTGTGGTTGGCGATATCAGGCATTAATGTGGACATTTCTACTCCAGTATTTCTAACACGCTATGTAAAGGGCTTTTTGAAACTTCAGTACATAACAAACTTATTAAGGGCGCGTATTCTAACGTATATTTCCTTGTAGATATAGCGACAGTTCTTTTTTAAGTTACTGAGCAAGATAACTTATTGAAACGCTCTGTATTCATATGGTTTTATGCTTTTCAAATGACTTTGAAGTAATCTAGATGAAAGGCATTTGTTTAATGACATCGGCGTTGATATTGTTACAATGAAGAAAATTACGCCACGATAATTATAATTTAAGGTAGGTTTTGTGAATTATACCGAACAGTTAGATGTTAATTTATTAGATGGATACTTGGATAGCTTAGGACAAGATATTGTGCAACAGATGTTGGACTTATATATTGAGCAATCAAAGACCTATATTGAAGACATTATCGATTCGATTGCACAAGAGTCACAAGTATTATGGCAAGAACGTTGCCATAAAATGAAAGGTGCAACTGGCAGTGTTGGTTTGTTAACCGCTCATGCTAAGTTGGTGGCAATTGAAAAATTACCCGGGCAATGGCCAGAAAAATCAGCCTTTATCTCTGAGTTGAATGAGATAAATAAAAATGCCGTTACTGCTTTTAAAGTATGGTTAGACTCAAAATAACCATGATTTAAGACAATTAAAAAAGGGGAAGCAATTATTGCTTCCCCTTTTTTAATTATTTATTGTTAAAGCGCGCTTAATCTACAGAGCCAATAAAACGATATCCTTCACCGTGAATGGTATTAATTAATTCAGCAGCGTCAGGTACCGATTCAAAATGTTTGCGTAAACGCCTAATCGTTACATCAACGGTACGGTCATTTGAGCGAAGGTCACGCCCGGTCATTTCTTTAATCAATTGCTGGCGAGTAACAATTTGGCCCGTGTTTTCAATTAATAAACGTAGAGCGCGATATTCGCCGCGAGGTATAGATAAAACTTGCCCGTCAGGTGCGGTCATTTTTCTTGAATTACCATCGAGTGACCATTTATTGAAAGTGATCACTGCTTTTTCAATTTCATTCTTTGTCTGGCCAATTCGGTTAAGAATGTTTCGAGCTCGAATTGTTAATTCACGTGGGTTAAATGGTTTTGTTAAATAGTCATCAGCACCAATTTCTAAACCAAGTATCTTATCTATATCACTATCACGACCGGTAAGAAATATTAACCCTAGCTCGTTGTTGCTGGTTAATTCTCTTGCCAATAATAAGCCATTTTTACCCGGAAGGTTAATATCCATGATGACTAAATTAATGGTGTTTTTTTGTAATTGAGTATCCATGCTCTCACCGTCTGTAGCCTCTGATACTTGATAGCCTTCTGCTTCAAACAAGTTACGTAGGTTAAAGCGTGTAACATCTTCGTCTTCTACGATAAGTATGTGAGGTTTTTGCATGTTTTTTTTTCCATTCTTTATGTATTTAGCAATAATGTTTACGGTATGTTAGTTATAGCTGAAAATTATATTAACGCTATGTTACTAATGCTTATTTTGTTAATTATTTATACAATTATTAGTATGGTATAGAACCACTAACTAAAAAACAATCAAGTTTGTTAGTTTCTTCTTATTCAACAAATATTTATCAGCACAACTTTAATCTTCTTTAATGACTTGTGTTGGGATAATAATTTTGAAATTAACCCCTTTTTCAATTTCACTAATAAAGGATATTTTTCCACCTAGTGCTTGTGTGACTAAATTATACACCAGATGTAAGCCCAAGCCACTGCCACCCGAACCCCTTTTTGTGGTGGTGAAAGGCTCAAAAATTTTATTCATAATAGAAGGCTCAATACCCCTACCGTCGTCATGATAGTCAATAGTAAGCATATCGCTAGAAATACTAGTCTGTATGGTAATTACACCATGGTCTCTGTCATCAAAGCCATGATTAATAGAATTTTGTATTAAATTAATAATTATTTGATTGATAGGACCGGGTTTGCTTTTTATGACGAGTTCGCTTGGACAGTCCACATTAATAATAAAAGGTAACTTTTTAATTTGTGGGGCTAACGTTAATAATATGTCGTCAAACAAATTTTTGATATTGAATGTTCGTGCTTCTTCACTTGATTGGTCAACAGCAACTTTTTTGAAACTGGCAATTAATTCTGCAGCGCGCTTCAAGTTACGGTAAATAATTGCGGTATTTTCTTCACCTTCAACAAGAAACTTTTTCAATTGACTTGATTTTAAGGTTTTATCATCAAAAGCTTTTTTTATTTCTAATAAGCGATCCGATAATAATGTTGAAGCTGTAACGCCTAAACCTATCGGTGTATTTACTTCATGAGCGACACCGGCAACCATATCGCCTAACGAAGCCATTTTCTCACTTTCAACAAGTTGCCCTTGAAACTGATGCAATTTTTCTAATGTTGAAAGTAATTCATTATTGGAATCCTTCAAGGCTTGGGTACGTTTATTGACTTTATTTTCAAGATCTTTGTTTTGCTGATAAGTGAGTTGCTTGGCATCTGAGAGTTTAGCAAGTTGTGTTTCAGCTCTATTGAGTACGATGTTTATGTTGCGCGCTAGAATATCGAGCTCTTTAAAAGGCATTTGTTCAATGCGTAAATTGAACTGTTTATGTTTCGAAATATCTTGTACTTTATTTGCCATATCTGACATAGGAATGGTAATAAAGCGGTTGAGTATTATTGTTATTAAAAGCGTCACTAAAATAAGCATGAAAATAATGACGCTATAACGCAAGAACATGTTGTTTGTTATACGTTTAATATAGTCAGTACCAACTTGTATATAAACGTAGCCAACTTTTTTATCTTGCTGGGTAATGGGTACCATAAGCTCTATAATATAAGTACTTATCTTTACTGAAGATAACTCCATTATTCTATCTGTTTTTTCAAGTATAGGTGAGCTCATACTTTTATTATAGTTCGCAAAAAACACTATGCCTTCAGGCTCAGGGGATACTTTATAAATATGAACGTGGTTAATATAAGGGACAGATTTAAGCATGGATAAATAATGATCAGTTAACAGCGTTTTATCATTAACAAGATTGGTGCTGCTGGCATTAGCGATAAGCTCGGCCCAATATTTTGTATTAGTCGCTGCGTCTTCTTTTGTATCTTCAATAAATGAATTAGCGATGATAAAAGAAGAAAGAGTAACAAACAATACAATGAAACCGATGATCATAATCATCAGTTTTTTCTTTAATGAGTGAATGCGTTTCATTTTTTCCATATATTTATAGTAACTTAAATTTTATATTGAGCAATTAAATTGAACAATGATAAAGAGAAAAACCCTTTTGCTTAGCTAAAATTTGTGTTCTACCAATCGCTTCTTCCATGATGGGTTGATAACGGAGAAAACTATTTGCCACCACAGTGACTTGTCCTTTCGGTTTTAAATGGGGTTTTATTTTTGAAAGGAATGTCTCTGTTGCTTGATAATTGGTTTTAAGGCCCTGATGAAAGGGTGGATTTGAAATAACGTAATCGTACTTACCTTTTAGATCTGACAAGCTATCTGATGGAAAAACGTGGCCAGTTAAATTATTTAATTTCAATGTTGCTTGCGCTGAATATAATGCTAAGGCACTAACATCAAGTAAGTGTAACTTAATTTCAGGAAAAACTTTACCCAAGTAACTGGCTATGACTCCGGCACCACAGCCAAAATCGAGTAGCTCGCCGGTAATTTTTTTTGGTAAATTTTCCAACAATACCTGAGTGCCAATGTCGAGGCCGTTTTGACTGAATACACCAGGCAAGGCAACCACATCTACACTTATGTCTTTAATCATAAAAGAATATGGCTTTAGCCAGTTGTCTAAGATAAAAGACTCTTGCGTCGCAATTATATTGCTTGCGAATAATAAGCAATGGCGAGCAGCATCAATTTTTGCACAATCGCCAAGCTGTTGTTCTGTCAACTTTGCTAATGACTTAATACCGCTTTTATTCTCACCGACAACCAAAACTAAACATTCATTTGCTATCGAGTCTTTTATCATCGCGAGCATAAAAGTTAACTCGGCCTTACTTTTAGGAAACTGAATAATCACTAAGTCGTGGGCAGTCTTACTTTGATAATAGACATTAAATACCGCAGTCATTTGAGTGAGGTCTAATCGTTTGGCTTGTAAATGTGATTGATAATTCGTGTTATAACATGTCATCACTGCTTGAGGGTGAAGTGCATGGTATTCTTCAAAAAAATCGTCAATAGGTAAGTTGATAAATAATGGCGCTTTTGCTTTTAGTAAATCGGGATTACGCAGCAATAATTGATTGATGTTATCTAACAAAGTTATTCTCAAATAATTGGGTTATGGCATTCATAAATATATAACTTATACCCTAAATTAATTAACGGTATTTTATACGCTTAACGAAAAGATATGTTTATAATAGCCGCTATTCTACGTGAATATTATTATCATGTCAGAAAGGCGAATAATAAATTTGCAAATCACCATATAAAATTCAGGGAGTGGGTTATTTTTACTAAATTTTTTACTTGGTTTAAAGTGAAACTAATACGCAGTGATAAGCGTGCATGGTTATTAAAATTTCGCTATTTTACCGTCCCTAACTGGTTTAGAAAAACACCTGTCGCTGAAGTTTACTTAGCACTTAATGACCCTTATAGCTTTATGCTGATTCAAGTGTTACCAGAGCTAGAGCAACGTTTCAATATTCAATTTAAATTGTTCTTAGTCTATGAAAGTGTTCCAGGGGTAACTATCGATCCCAAATTAATGCGCACTTGGGCAATAAAAGATGCCAACTTTATTGCTGATCAATATCAATTGAAAAAAATAACGCAACGACCGACTCAAGAATCACTCTTTACTGGTCAGCAAATGTGGCAGTTGCGACCTAAAACACTCGATAATGCTTGGCAACTCTTTCAACAGACTTGGTCGAATGATTTTGATTACTACTATCATGCTTCTACACCGGTAATAAATTATCAAATTAAAAATTTAATACGTTTAGTTAAACAAGGGCATTACTTACCTTCGTCTATTTTTATTGCGGGGCAATGGTTTGTTGGTATTGATAGGCTTGAACATCTAGAAAAACGTTTGGCTGACTTTGGTTTAGCAAAAGATGACAGTGTTGCTGTTTATCAAAAAAATAAATTAGTCTTTGCTGAGCAACAAGTGAAAGATAATGCAGCTGACATCGCTGACACGAAAATATTAGAAGCCTTTATTTCATTACGAAGCCCTTATTCTTACATTGGTTTATTACAAGCAGAAAAGTTAAGTCAGCATTATCAGATCCCTTTAAAGATAAAGCCGTTATTACCTTTGATTATGCGGGGGTTAACCACGACAGAAAATAAAGAACGTTATGCTGTTTTTGATGCCAGTCGTGAAGCTAAAAAACTTAATATTCCTTTTACCGGTATTGCAGATCCTTTAGGGCAAGGTATTTTTAATGCTTTTCAAATTTTTTCGTATGCAGAACAACAAAATAAAGAACTCGATTTTATTAAGTCTGCGTTTAAGGCCATTTATGTTGACGGTTTAGACTTATCAAATAAATCGGTAATCGAATCTTTATGTCAGCAGCATAAAATCAATTATCTACAAGCGTTAGAATATAATAATGAACATGACTGGCAACAATGGTCTGATACCAACCAAAGTACTTTAGATGGCATGGGGTTATGGGGAGCGCCTTGTTTTCGATTTCAAAATGTTATTTGTTGGGGGCAAGACCGCTTGGCACAAATTGAACAAGCGATCATTGTTTCATAAGATATAATATATCCGTATTATCTTCATTTAGAGCACTATTGACTCAACATTAGAATAAATGTTCTAATGTTGTTGTCCTGAATTCAATAAAGTTTTGTTTTTTCAAACAAGCGAAACTTATGATAAAGGGCCAGAAGAGGAGCATTAACCAGGTAGTTATCATAAAGAGATCAAGCTCTAATGATTGGTAACGAGGGGGATTAATGCCGAGGTAAGTAATTTTTTGATAATTTACTTATCGGTTGTTTGGGTTGAATCCTAACAATTGTCACCAACTTGGTGGGGAGCTTCTGGCCTTTGTAAAGCCTAATGCTCTTCACATAAGTGATTGTTATCTTGGTTATTACAAACGCCTAAAAGTTCTCCGAACGAACAGAGTTCGAGAGAAATGAATCAAATAAAACTATCAAAAAAAATTAGCTTAACAGCTAACCCAACGCTTCATCATACTATTTTATGGACCGCATTAATTACGCCATTACTTGATGATGGTCAAATCGATTTTCCAAGCCTCAAACAATTAGCTATTAGTCAGTCTGACGCCGGTAATGGTATTGTCTTGCTAGGTAGTACAGGAGAGGGCCTGGCCTTAACATCGCAAGAGCAAGTTAAGATTGTTGAATTCGTTTGCCAATTATCACTCAGCGCACCTTTAATGGTTGCTGTTGGCGGTTATCAGTTAACCGAGCAAATTAATTGGATAACAGCTTGTAATAAATTACCTATTTCAGCCTACTTACTTGGTAGTCCCATTTACTCAAAGCCGGGTGTGATAGGTCAAACGCAATGGTTTAGTGCTTTACTTGATGCCGCCAACTTCCCCTGTATGTTATATAACGTCCCCTCTCGTAGCGGTGTTTCTATTGCTATTGAAACTTTACAGGCGGTGCAAAATCATCAGCATTGTTGGGCGTTAAAAGAAGCCAGTGGCGATTTAAATCAGGTACTCGCCTATCGCCAGTATTGTCCAGATATTGCCCTATATAGTGGTGAAGACGCCATGATGCCTTACTTAGCACAAGCAGGTGTAAAAGGGTTAGTTTCGGTTTGTAGTAATGTCTGGCCGGCAGCGACTCATCAATACGTCGAGCTATCACTAGCTGGTGAGACTAAAGGTTTATTTCCACTTTGGCAAAATGCGGTCGATGAGCTTTTTCAGGTGGCAAGTCCCATACCCGTAAAAGTATTAATGCACCAAAATAAAATGATCAACACTCCCTTTTTACGTGCGCCGTTAACCCATTTAGAACTTAACGACTGCAACTCGCTGTTAGCATCAGATAAATTAATTAATCAATGGCTTGAAACTCAAGCTAAGTGATCCCTTTAAGTATTAACATGAGAATTTAAAATGAATTGGCAAGAAACATTAACACAATTAGAAGCAGGTACTGTTCGTGCGGCAAATCAAGATAAAGCAGGAAATTGGCAGGCCAATGTAGCCGTAAAAGAAGCTATATTATCAGCATTTAAAGCGGGCGAAAACATTGCTTTTGATGGCATTTATAAGGGGTTTGTCGATAAACATAATTTACCTGCGCGTGAGTTTACCGCTGACGATAAAGTGCGATTAGTACCGGGTGGTTCTTCAGTTCGCCGTGGTGCGCATGTTGCTCCTGGTGTCATTATTATGCCACCCGCTTACATTAATGTTGGGGCTTTTGTTGATACAGGTACTATGATTGATAGCCATGCATTAATTGGCTCGTGCGCCCAAATAGGTAAAAATGTTCATGTTTCTGCCGCTGTTCAAATTGGTGGTGTTTTAGAACCGGTTGGTGCAAGCCCTGTTATTATCGAAGATGGTGCCTTTCTAAGTGCTGGTGTGGTCATTGTCGAAGGTATTGTTGTTAAAAAATGGGCTGTTTTAGCGCCAGGTGTCTCACTTTCAGCGTCAGTGCCTGTTTACGATTGTGTGAATGAAGTGATGCTTGAAAAAGGTGCTGATATTCCTGAACGTGCTGTAGTGGTGCCAGGAACACGTCCGGTTTCAGGGGCGTGGGCGAAAACGCACGGTTTAAATATGGCTTGTGCATTAATCGTTAAATATCGCGATGAAAAAAGTAATGCCTCGTTAGAACTCGAGTCTATTTTACGTTAAGCCCTCTAAGGTAAAGCAGGAATATCATGTCTGAGTTAGTAAATACTACCTATTGTTTTGATTCTCCTTCGGCGCTTGAATTAAGCGCTGAGTTAACAAAACAACAACCTGAAAGTAGCCAGCAAGAAGGTTACTTTGTTTATCATCTTGATGCGCTTAAAGCCCATTTAGCCGAACTACAACGCCAAGACGTCATTAAGTTATGGTTTGCGGTAAAAGCGAACCCGTTATCTAACATCATTAAAACCTTAGACGATGCGGGTTTTAATTTTGATGTGGCGAGCAGTGGCGAATTAAATCAAGTCTTAAAGCAAGGTATTACACCCGAACGTATCTTAAATACCGGTCCGGCAAAATCAAAAGCACAAATAACGTCGTTCATTAAACAAGGGGTTAATATTTTTGTTGCTGAAAGTTTGAATCAATTAATTTGGTTAAATGAAGCAGCTATTGAGCATGATGTTAAGCCAAGAGTGCTGTTGCGGGTTCAGTTGCAATGGCCAGAGGGTGAAAAAAACCCTTTAGGGGGAAATTCCCTAACACCATTTGGTTTGTCGATAGAGCAGTGGCAAAGCATTAAAGTCGTTAACTTTCCTGGTATTGAGTTGTGTGGTTTACATATTTTTCAATGGGGCAATATGCTCAGTAATGAAAAAATGTTCTCGCTGTGGTCACAAATGGTTGCACCATTAAAAGGTTTAGCTGATGACATAGGTATGCCATTAAAAATCTTAGATTTAGGTGGCGGTTTAGGTATTGATTATTTACAGCAAGGCAAAACACTTTCTTGGCAGAAAATTATTACTGATCTGGCGATCATAAAGCAGCAGGCAGGTGCCGAAGAGTTATGGTTAGAATTGGGCCGTTTTGCGGTTGCTGAGTGTGGTTATTATGTGGTCCCCGTTGTTGATAGAAAAATGAATTATGGTCAAGAGCAGTTAGTCTTAGCCGCAGGTATCAATCATTTGTTAAGACCGGCGATAACCGAACAGCCTTTTCCGGTAAATTTACTACGAGAGTCTACACGCGAAAAACAGTTGTTTGATATTCATGGTCCGCTATGTACCAGTATGGACAAATTGGGTAAGTTGCCTTTGCCTGATGACGTATCTGTTGGCGATCAACTGGTATTTGGCTATTGCGGTGCTTACGGTTTTACTGAAAGTATGCCGTTCTTTCTTTGTCACCATATCGCTGCTGAATACGTGTTTAGTCAAGGGACGTTGGTTGAAGTCAGAGCAGCACAACCAGCGGATTGGTATTTAAGATAGCGATAAATACTTCAGCTTAATGTTTAAGATAAAGTGAACAAAATGAATGAAATAAAAAAAGAAGTTATGCATGTTGGTGAAATGGCGAGCGGCGCAGCACTTACCGTTCCTGTTTATCGTATAAAAGGACGTACTGATGCACCCAGTGTTTATATTCAAGCGAATATGCATGGCGCTGAAGTGCAAGGTAATGCGGTTATTTTTCAACTATTAGAATTATTGAAAAACACAAAAATAAATGGCGATATTACCTTAGTACCTTATGCCAACCCTGTGGGTTGTAATCATAAAAATGGTGAATATACCCTTGGCAGATTTGATCCTATCACCGGAGTGAATTGGAATCGGATGTATCACTTTGATGAAAGCATCATCAAGCCGTTTGTTCGTGAATGTATTGGCAAAAAAAATCAAGTTATTGAAGCCAATTTTAAAAAGCTAATGATTGAAAGTATTGAAGAAAAACTTAACCATAATATTTATGGGCTAACGACCGGACAACGCATTGCTTATCAATTACAGCGCTTGGCTCATCAAGCTGACTACGTTTTAGACTTACATACTGGGCCTATTTCAAGTAAACATTTATACTGCCCTGAATATGCGCAAGAAAGCGCTCAGTACTTTGATATTCCACATACATTATTAATTCCTAATGACTTTGATGGTGCCTTAGATGAAGCAACATTCTGCCCTTGGTGGTCATTACAAGACGCTTTTGCTGAATTAGGTATCGAGTTTTCGATTAGTTCAGCGTCTATTAACAAAGAAAGCTTTACCGTTGAATTAGGCTCGCAAGAACAGATTGATCTTGATGTAGCCTTAGAAGATGCTAAAAGTATTATGAATTATTTACAGCATAAAAACGTCATCAACACCACTGAATACCGACCTAAAACGATGACACGTTATGGATGTTATTTAAAAAACTACAAAGCCTTTTATTCGCCAATGGGAGGGATGGTCGATTACTTGGCTGAATTTGGTCAACCATTAGCTGCAGGTGAACCGCTGGCGAGAATTTTACGCATGGATAATTATGGTGACGGCGATCCATTGCACTATATTTCACTGGATAAAAAAGTCATTCCTATTTTACATTTTGCCTCGGCGAGTGTGAATCAAGGTACAGAATTATATAAAGTGTTTAGTGAGTATTTTGAGTTTTAATACTGTGTGAATTAGCCTTGATTTATAAATAAGGTATTGACAATACTACTGTTGCCAATACCTTTGAACTACTTGTTTGTTTGATCTTTTTGGCGAGATTGTTCGATACTCGCGCTAAGCTCTTTGGCTAAAGATTGGACTTCGGGTATAAAATCTTGCATTAACTGTTGTGAAAGTATGATTGAGTCTTGAATAATTAAAGGCATTTTTTTCGTCATACTTCTGCCAATATCTGAACGATAAAATGTTATTAACCCTTGTATTTCTGCTTCGGTAAAATTGCGGCTGTAAATGTCTATCATTGGCTCTTTAAAGCTATGCCAATTCATTTTCTCATGAAGAAGGGCATTTACTTTATCCATATATTTATCAAAATGAACTTTCTCTTTGTCCGAAATATTCATTTTTTTCGACATACCTTCAAACATTAGCGTAACTTGACTTTGCATACTCTCTATCATTTTTGAAACTTCAGTTAATTCCATTAATTTTTCAATCGATGCCCTTGATGATAAGTCGTTAGCTTTACTAGTAAAACTAAGCATAAGTACCAATAGCAGCATGGTGATTCTTCTCATTATTATTCCTTTAATTTTTAATAGAGTGAGTATTGATCATAATACTTGTTGATTATATTGCAACATTTTCATTACATTTGTAGCAACAAAATGATGAGTCGTAGAGTGACTGAAAATCATCACTAGATTACCATCGACTTCTGATTATGGTTAAAATTGGAAGGTAATAAATTTGATTTAACGCATTTATGAAGCATAGGCATCAAATTAGTCATTAAATCGTCACTTAGTAAGCCATAAGCATATTTATTAAAGACAATTTTGTGGTATAAATAATGCTCTTAATAAATTCTAAACGATTAATAAAGGACTAATGGTGAATTTTAAACGGATGTTTTTCTACTATATTATACTCGTTGTTTTTTTGCCTCTTACTATACAAGCGGCTGAAAAAAAATGGGTTTATACCGTTGTAGAAGGCGATAGCTTATGGAGTATCAGCCAAGAATACCTTGAAGAAACAGCTTTTTATCAAAAACTTCAAAAACTTAATGGGATCACATATCCTAAAAAATTACAGCCCAATACCTTAATAGAAGTACCTATGTCGTGGATAAAAATCTATCCAACCTATGCGACAATAACGGCTATTTCGGGCAAAAGTACCTTTTTTAAACAAGGTGAAACGCAAGTCACTAAACTCGGCTCAATATTGAGCTTTGGTGATATATTAACTGTTGATGCTAATTCTAGTGTCAGCCTCACGCTTGTTGATGGCTCTGTGCTTACTCTTCTTGAAAAAAGTAAATTGTCTTTTGAGTCTTTAATAAGTTATGGCAAAACAGGAATGGCGGATACGCAACTAAAACTTCACCAAGGTAAAGTTGAAACACAGGCAAAAAAATCAAAGGGACCAGGGTCTCGTTTAGATATATCTACAGCCTCAGCCATAAGCTCAGTGCGAGGCACGGTTTATAGAGTTGCACATTCCTCGCAAGATCATAATTCACTTATTGAGGTATTAGAGGGCGAGGTCGAAGTTAACGCACAAATGCAAAGTGAATATATAGCGAAAGGGTTTGCCAGTAAAGTAGCGAAAGGACAGGTTCCTAGTAAACCGATAATGCTATTGAATGCCCCACGTTTTATCAGCACAAAAAACCGCTTTGAAGGTGAGGAGGTAAATTTTGACTGGGAAAATGTTAAGGATGCAATAGCATACAAAGTGCAAATTTCATCTAATAATACTTTTACAGATATTGTTTGGCAGCAACATCAACCTCAAACAGTTGCTACGCTCGCAAAAATCGTAGATGGCGATTACTTTATTAGAGTTAGTGCGCTTAGTCTTTCAAATATAGAAGGGTTCGCTCGAAGTACTTCATTTTCTGTTAATAATAAGCCATTACCTCCAGCCATTAGTGAAGTAGATAGCTTTTTTGATGCTGGTACTCGTGAACTTACTTGGGCTTATGCGAAAGAATTATCAGGCTCGCTTTTACAAATCGCCTCGGATAGTAATTTTGACAATGTTATTATTTTAACAAATTTGTCTGAAAGCTCATTTATTATTCCTAATACACTTCCTTTTGGGAAATACTATTGGCGGGTGGCTGGCGTTGATCATAAAGGTCGAGGACCTTTTTCGAAGGGCAATGATTTTTTATGGCAGGCATTATTATCTCCTGTGCAATGGAATTATCAGCATAAAACTGATCAGTTAGTCGTTGATTGGTCAGCACTTAAGGTCGATGAGTCAGTACAGATACAGGCTGCTGATGAGTCTGATTTTATGACTAATACCCAGGTTTTTGAATCGGTAGTAAAAACGCTTTCAATACCTATACCTAACGACAGAGATATCTATATACGTTCGCGTGTTATCAATAAAAAATTAAATGTTCATGGAGAGTGGAGCGACGTGAAGACTATCAGTAATAATGATGATAACGCGCTCATATCGTTTGCTTTTTTAGCGCTTTTTATTCTTTTGTAATGGGTCATGATTAGCATTATGTTTAGGCTACTATTTAAAGACAAAAATTTAATGGCAATGCTGCTCATTAGCTTCCTTTTCATATTTTTTTATACGCCAGAAAATGTGTTAAACACCTTGTTTTATGATGTTGTGCTTAAGCAAAAGCAAGTTAAAGAAAATCATGCTGTTATTATTGCTATCGATGATAAAAGTATTCAAACAATAGGCCGTTGGCCTTGGCCACGTAAAGTTCACGCTCAACTAGTCGATAAATTAGCGTCTGCAAAACCTGTCGCTATTGGTTTTGATATCTTATTTGTCGATCCGGACCTAGCCGAGCCAACATCAGATGTTACATTTGCTAATGCTATCGCCAATACGGCTAATATTGTTTTGCCTTTATCCCCTAATTTTGAAGAAAATGCTAGCGCTCATGAGCTTTTGCCATCGACGATTTTTTTAACAAACAAGGTAGTATTAGGTCACAATGATTTTGAATTAGACACTGATGGTGTTATGCGCAAAGTCTATTTATATGCCGGTTGGCAGCAGGCTAAATGGCCTAGTTTTGCATTATCTCTTGCTCAAATTATGCAGCCTAATAAATTTATTGCTCCCGATAAAGTTTCAAAAGGAAACTTTTGGACAAGACAAAAACCAATAAATATCGCTTTTAATACCATAGATATCCCCACTTTATCTTATAGCGATGTGCTCAGTGGTGATGTTGACAACACTATATTTAACCATAAAGTTATATTGATTGGAGTTACCGCATCAGGACTTGGAGAGCGCTTTACTACACCGACATCTATGTCCCACCAGCGACTTTCTGGTGTTGAAATCAATGGACATATTGTTAATGCTCTACTCTCAGATGCAACGATTACTTTAATACCAAACCTTGGCCAGTATGCTTTTGCAGCGATAATTGTTTTACTCGCGATTCTCTGTTTATCTTTATTGAACTCTGCTTTTGTCTTAATAAGTCTAGCCGGACTAATTATTGCTACCTTTGTTATCGCAACAGGGAGCTTGCTCGTCTATAACCTATGGCTAGATCCGCTGTTGCCCATTGGCTTACTTTTGTTAATTATTTTGTATTTATTGTTTTTTAAAGTGAAATTCTATAAAAATAATTTGCTACAACTCAATCAAAAAATATATACGGATAATGCAACACAACTACCTAACGCTGAAAAAGTAAATTTAATTATAAATGAGCTGATTTTATCAGCACAGCTTGAAAAGAAGCCTTTCCCGGTCATTATTATCAATATAGGTAAATTTAACGCAGTAAATGATCTGGTTGGCTTTAGTGAAGGCAATAACTTATTAAAACTAATCACCAAACGAATACAGTACTTTATTGATGAGCAGCAGGTGATAGCTCGACACACAGGAACAGAATTTATTGTTACTGGGTTAGGTCGTCATAAAGAAGACGATATTAAGCTTATGTGTAATAACATTAATGTTAATTTATCTAAAATATTATCTATTCAAAATGAATCGTTTACTTTGCCGATCAGTATTGGTGTTAGTACTTACCCACACGATGGCTTATCCGCAGAAACCCTGATTAATTGTGCAACTTCAGCAATGCAAAGGGCTAAAGAAAGATCTGGCAGAGGCGTTTGCTTTTATCATAAACACATTAATCAAGAAACTTTAGAGCGACATCACTTCGAAAATGACTTAGCACACGCGTTAGAGAAAAACGAAATTGAAGTTTATTATCAACCACAAGTTAATGCTCAAACAAGTGAGGTAGTTGGTGTAGAGGCGCTTGCGCGTTGGCTTCACCCCGTAAAAGGTTATATACCGCCAACTGAATTTATACCCATTGCCGAATCAACGGGGCTGATTAATGAAATAGGAGAGTGGATATTAAGAACGGCCTGTCAGCAAATTAAAATATGTCAATTAACCTATGGTATACCAATAAAGTTGGGCGTTAATGTCTCTGCGATTCAATTTAATGAGGAGTTATTAATAAAAAACATTGAAAAAATTCTTAATGATACTGGCTTTAATGCGCAGTATTTAGAATTAGAATTAACGGAGAGCTGTCTCATCGACAATATGGGGAATACCGAAAATATATTGTCTCAATTAAAAAAATTGAATATTAACTTGTCGATTGATGATTTTGGTACCGGTTATTCGTCTTTAAGTTACTTAAAAAGTTTTCCTATTGATCGCATTAAAATCGATCGCTCATTCATTAAAGATATTAATGACAGTGATGATGCAAATAAAATTGTTTTAGCGATTATATCTATGGCTCAGAGTTTAAATATGTCGACTATTGCAGAAGGTATAGAATTAATAGAACAGCAAAAATTCTTGCAAAAACATCATTGTGATGAGCTACAAGGCTATTTATTTAGTAAGCCTTTATCTTATAAAGATCTTGAATCATTACTTAAAAAAGGTAGGTTTTTGTAACTTTATTTGCTGTGGTTTTACTATTTATTATCATATTATTTGTTGTATAACACCGCTAATGCTTATATTTTTTAGCAAGACTTACCTATATTAAGGCCTCTTAACATTCATTAAGAGGCCTTGTTTTTTTATCAGATAATTTTTTTATTTTAACCGCTACAGCTTCAAGTGTGTATTGAAGTAATTAGTCATCATGGTTTTAATGTGTAACGTTGTGCCACTGCCTTCGTACAAGCCATGGCTTCGATTCGGGTAAGACATGAAGTCAAACTGACGGTTGTGCTTAACTAATTCATTAATTAGGCGTTCAGAGCCTTGGTAATGAACATTATCGTCGCCTGTGCCATGAATAAGCAGTAACTTACCTTGCAAGTTTTTAGCATGGGTAATAGGTGAACCTTGCTTGTAACCTTCGGCAAAGTCAGCTAATAAACCCGAATAGCGTTCTTGGTAAATAGAATCGTATAAACGTTGATCAGGCACAGGTGCTAAAGAAATACCTACATGATATTGCTCAGGGTAACGGAACATCATATTTAAGGTCATCGAACCACCGCCAGAATGCCCCCAAATAGCAACATGGTCAGTATCAATATAGTCCCAACGATTTGCCATTGCTGTTAATGCATCAGATTGGTCACGTGAAGAAAGTACACCGACTGCGCCGTAAATTGATTTGCGCCACTCTCTGCCTTTTGGTGTGCGTGTACCGCGATTATCAATAGAGGCTATTATGTAACCCTGTTCAGTTAACATTTGATCCCACATAGCTGCACTGCCACGCCAGCTATCAGTAACCGTTTGTCCCCAAGACTCTCCATAAACATAAAAAATGATAGGATATTTTTTCTTAGGATCAAAATCTGCAGGGCGAATAATATAACCGTCTAAAACGACACCATCTTGTGCTTTTACTTGAAAAAACTCATGATCTGTTTTTGGCAACTCAGCTAATTTATCGATTAATACCTTGTTGTCCATCATCATGTGTTTGGTTTGATGACCTTCAATTTTCACTAAACGTTTCTGTGTTGGTTGGCTAAATGTCGAGTGTGAATGAATCGCCCATTGCCCGTCTGCCGACATTTGGTAACTGTTAGTACCAGCAAATTCTTCAGGAGTGACCCGTTGATTACTTAAACTTCCATCAAGCTTGCTGCGATATAAGTAACGCTGTGCAACATTTTCAGGTGAAGCTATGTAGTACAACCAACCATTTTCTTCGTCGATGGTTTGAATGCTTATTACATCAAAGTCACCTTCCGTTAAGTTTAAAGCGGTTTTTCCGTCACGTGTTATGTTGAAAACATGGCGCCAACCACTGCGTTCACTAGTCCATAAAAAGCTGTTGCCTTGGTTTAACCAGCGAGCATCGTCAAAGAAATCAAGAAAGGTCTCTTCTTGCTCTGTCATCACAGTTGTGACATCACCGGTATTAGCGTTAGCTAAATAAAGAATATTAGTGTCTTGTTTGCGGTTGACATGCTGTACCAATATTTGTTGACTGTTACCTGACCAATTCATGCGTGGAATATACATGTTGCGTGAGTTGTTGGGTAGATTGGCCCAGATAGTTTTTGTTGTCGCTAAATTTACTACGCCAACTTTTGGTAATGCATTTGTTTCACCCACTTTAGGGTAAGGGAATTTTGTGATGGTCGGGTAAAGTTCGTCAGTATTATTAATCATAATGAAGTCTTTACTACCACTGGTGTCTAACTGCCAGTAGGCAATTTTTTCACCGTCAGGGCTCCATCGAAAACCATCCTTAATGGTAAACTCTTCTTCGTAAACCCAGTCAAACAAACCATTGATTTTTCCATCGCCAGCGTCAAATGTTAATTGAGACACCTTATTATTTGCTAAGTTTTCTACATAAATATTGTCTGCAACCACGTAAGCGACTTTACTTGCATTAGGTGAAAATTTTGCAAACATTAATGAGCTTGCTAAGGGATTTTTGCCACCAAGTTGCATTAATTTATTGGTTTTTATATCTAATAACCAATAATCACCTCGACTGTTTGAACGCCATACTTTTTTACTATTAGTATAAATAAGCAATTTTTGACGGTCGTCTGACCAAGTGTAATTATCTATATCTAATGGCTTTTCAGTGCCTTTAGGTGTCAGTTGTTGTGCCGAAATCAATACCGAACGCTGTAAGGTTTCAGGGTTATAAACAACGATGTCACGACCTATGCTGACTTCTTTGCCTTTTTCATCTGTTTTTGTTTTTGCTGATTTTTCAACGATGGTGTAACCACTACCGTCGGCTAACCAACGTAGGCGAGAAATATAATCTGAGCTAAATTCACCCTCTTTGTAAATACGTTCAACGGTTAACGGCGTTGATTTTTTAAGGTTAATGTTAGTATTTGTGGTATTTTCTGTGGTGATGTTTTGACAAGCAGCTAATGATACTGCAATAGCAGTGGTCAATGCGGTTGAGCATAGCCAACGAGTTATTTTTATTTTAGGCATAATATTTCCTTAATTTGCGTACAATCACTTTAAATTGTATACAATTAATTGGCAATGCTGTTGGTCGACTATTTTGTCACTTTTACCGTATTTAAATGATCGCTTAGCGGTTGAAAAAAGTAAATTTGACCTCACCTATTGCACATCAAAAAACAAAAGGTTGAACCATGGATAACGCACTAGAAATTTCTGGCTTAAAAAAAGTTTATAAAGGTGGTTTTACTGCACTTAAAGGTATCGATCTTACGGTTAAACAAGGTGATTTTTTTGCTTTACTTGGTCCTAATGGCGCAGGTAAGTCGACAACCATAGGTATCATCACCTCTTTGGTTAATAAAACCGCAGGTAGTGTTAAGGTTTTTGGCCATGATATCGATAAAGAACTTGAACAAGCCAAGAGCTATTTAGGTCTAGTCCCACAAGAGTTTAACTTTAATCAATTCGAAACCTTGTTAACTATTTTAGTTAATCAAGCCGGTTACTATGGTGTTGAACGTTCTTTAGCATTTAAACGCGCTGAAAAGTACCTGAAAAAACTCGATTTATGGGACAAGCGTAACGATGCAGGTCGTATGCTTTCAGGAGGAATGAAACGTCGTCTGATGATTGCAAGAGCGCTAATGCATGAACCGCAGGTACTTATTCTTGATGAACCTACTGCTGGTGTTGATATTGAACTTCGTCGCTCAATGTGGATTTTCTTACGTGAATTAAACAAGCAGGGTATTACGATCATTTTAACGACCCATTATTTGGAAGAAGCTGAAATGCTTTGTCGAAATATTGCCATTATTGACTCAGGTGTGATCGTTGAAGATACTGATATGAAATCTTTGCTGTCAAAATTAGACCAAGAAACAATCGTCTTTGATATCGACTCCGTAACTAATGCGCCAGAGCTTGATGCCTTCACTTGTCGGTTGATTGACGACCACACATTAGAAGTTGATGTGAAAAAGTCGCAACTTATTAATGATATTTTTAGCCAGCTTAACGGACAAAATATTAATGTTCGTAGTATGCGCAATAAAAGTAATCGCCTAGAAGAGTTATTCGTCAGTCTCGTGGGTAGTGGGCAAAAAGTTAAACAGGAGAATAAATAGTATGTCATCAAAAAGTAATTTTATTGCTCTGAAAAGCATCTTATATAAAGAAATAAATCGTTTTATGCGTATATGGGTACAAACATTGGTCCCTCCGGCTATTACCATTAGCTTATACTTTGTTATTTTTGGTGAACTTATTGGTTCGCGCATTGGACAAATGGGCGGGTTTGATTATATGTCGTTCATTGTGCCTGGCTTAATCATGATGAGTGTCATTACCAATTCATACTCCAATGTCGCCTCGTCATTTTTTAGTGCTAAATGGCAACGCAATGTTGAAGAAATGCTGGTTGCACCGGTACCAAATTGGGTGATTGTTGCCGGTTATGTCGGTGGCGGTATGGCACGTGGTATGTTGGTGGGTACGATAGTGACTTTAGTCTCTTTATTGTTTGTTGATATTCAAATTCATAATATTTGGGTGATTATTGCCACGGTTAGTTTAACGTCAGCCACGTTTGCCTTAGGCGGTTTGATTAACGCTATTTTCGCTGGTAGTTTCGATGATATATCCATTATACCAACGTTTATTTTAACGCCATTAACGTATCTTGGTGGTGTCTTTTATTCGATCAGTTTACTCCCTGACTTTTGGCAAGGTGTTTCACAATTAAATCCTATCGTTTATATGGTCAATGCTTTTAGGTACGGATTTTTAGGCATCAGTGATGTGAGTCTAACATTAGCATTCTCTGTATTAGGGGCATTTATTATTACCTTATATGCGATTGCCATGACACTTATCACCAAAGGAATAGGGCTACGTAGCTAATGACTATCAATATCGAT
Source organism: Colwellia sp. BRX8-4 (assembly GCF_014077345.1). Lineage (NCBI taxonomy): Bacteria > Pseudomonadati > Pseudomonadota > Gammaproteobacteria > Alteromonadales > Colwelliaceae > Colwellia > Colwellia sp. BRX8-4. The sequence continues at coordinate 89,252 of NZ_JACGVS010000001.1, read as the reverse complement.
AAAGAGGATGTCAGCGTGACGGGTGATTCAAGAGTTATCATCACTAATCAACCTGGCATTCATGAAAAACTTGAAGAAATTGTTGAAAAACATTTACAGCACCGCTCACAAAAGCCTTTTCAAGCACATACCGAGCAAGCGTTTGCCGAAATGGATGCTTTAGTGAAAGCCCATCAAGGGGATATTATTTTAGACTCGTGCTGTGGTGTTGGGCAAAGTACACGTATTCTAGCCAAACAAAATCCGCAGGCTTTAGTGATTGGTGTAGATAAGTCAGCGCATCGCATTAATCGTAATGTTGATGAACTTCTCCATGACGATGGCTCTAAAATTGAGAATTTCCATTTAGTTAGAGCAAATTTGAATGATTTTTATCGTTTAGTTGACCAAGCGAATTGGCCAGTAAATAAACATTATATTTTGTATCCCAATCCTTGGCCTAAATCTAAACATATTCAAAGGCGTTGGCATGGTAGTGCGGTATTCCCACAAATTATTAATATTGGTGAACAAATTATTCTGCGCAGTAACTGGCGATTATACTTAGAAGAGTTTCAATTTGCTGCCGATGTAGCGGGTATTTTAGGTGATATTAGTGCGATTACTAATGAAGAGCCTTTAACGCCATTTGAAGCAAAATATAAAGCGAGTGGTCAACCTTGCTGGCAGTTATTGCTCAATCGTGAATATCTACCTTTTATTTAATTTTATTAACTATGCTGCTTAGCAAAATTGACAATAAGTTAGTGAAACTCGCTAATTTATTTAATGAGCAGTAAATAATGATTTGAAATTAAATTTGATTTTCATTAAAAATCAACTCTTTAACGTATATGGCTTAGATCTTGATTACTTTTTGATTAATGAGTAATAATACTCAATCAAAAAGGATATTGAAGATGAATAATTTAATTAAAAAGAATGTATTAATGATGGCGTTGAGTACTTTAGCACTTGTAGAATTAGCGCTAGTTTACGCAGCAACCATTATGTAGTGACTTTATTGCTGGACTTTTCTCTGGTAGATAAAAATAAAGTACAAGACATTTCAGTCATTTTTTATTAAAGTGCCGTTTTATGTTTACTTACCAACATGGTTACAGCGGCAAGGTATGACGACGAATAAGCGCACAGCAAAAGCGACTCAAGAGTCTTTACACAGTATTTTTACAATTCCGGAAGCACCTGATTCGACGTTGGGGCTGATCGAAAAAGAAATATCAGAAAATCTTGCTGGTTTTTTAGGTAATCATATTGCTGCTAAAGAACGTGCCTTAAGCGAAATTGAAAAAGATTTCGCTAGCTCGGCTATTCCCGAAGAACCTAGTTTTGTCTCTGATCATACTCGTCATATTTTAGATAAAGTTGTTGCACAATCAGTGCATACATCAAGCCCAAGTTTTATTGGTCATATGACTTCAGCTTTACCTTACTTTATTTTACCGCTTTCTAAATTGATGGTGGGTTTAAATCAGAATTTAGTCAAAATTGAAACATCAAAAGCATTTACCCCACTTGAACGTCAAGTGTTAGGTATGATGCATCGTTTGGTTTATAAAGATAATGACCATTTTTATGAGCAATGGATGCACAGTGCTAACCATTCATTAGGTGCCTTCTGTTCTGGTGGCACTGTCGCCAATTTAACGGCCTTTTGGGTCGCGCGTAATAATTTGTTGAAAGCTAATGGTGATTTCAAAGGTATTGCACGAGAAGGCTTATTTAACGCATTAAAACATTATAAATATGATGGCTTAGTGATTTTAGTGTCTGACCGTGGCCATTATTCATTAAAGAAGTCTGCTGATATCCTAGGGATTGGTCAGGACAGCGTGATATCAATTCCTACCGATGGCCATAACCGCATTGATTGCCAGAAATTGCGTGAAAAATGCCTTGAGTTGAAACAAAGAAACATCCGCGTATTAAGTATTGTTGGCGTTGCTGGTACGACAGAAACAGGTAACATTGATCCATTAGATAAAATGGCTGATATTGCTGAAGAGTTTCAAACACACTTTCATGTCGATGCTGCATGGGGTGGTGCGACGTTATTATCAAATAAATATCGTCCACTGCTTAAGGGTATCGAACGCGCTGATTCAGTAACTATCGATGCTCACAAGCAAATGTATGTGCCTATGGGGGCAGGCCTGGTGGTGTTTAAAAATCCGGCTTCTGTGGCTTCTATTGAACACCATGCAGAATATATTTTACGTAAAGGTTCAAAAGATTTAGGCTCACATACCTTGGAGGGTTCAAGACCCGGTATGGCGATGTTGGTTTATGCAAGCTTACATATTATCAGTCGACCTGGTTATGAAATGTTGATTAACCAAGGAATTGACAGAGCACGGTATTTTGCAGAACGCATTAATCAGCATGCTGACTTTGAGTTAATAACTGAACCAGAGTTATGTTTATTAACCTATCGCTACAATCCAAAAACGGTGCAAAACTTATTAGCAAATAGTTCAGCAGAACAACAAGATAAGATTAATTATTTACTCGATGACCTGACTAAATTTATTCAAAAACGTCAACGTGAAAATGGTAAATCATTTGTTTCACGCACGCGTATTGAAGTGCAGCGTTATCAAGGTCGTAAAACTGTGGTTTTTCGTGTTGTATTGGCGAATCCATTAACCTCCAATGAAATTCTTAATGATGTGCTAGTCGAGCAACTTGAATTGGCTCAAGAAAGTGAAACCTTTCTACCTGATTTGTTGTCTTTAACTTAGCTTATATTTTGTAATTCTGCTTGAAATGTTTTACTTATACTTTCGTTGTGTAAGTTATTTCTTTCGTTTTATTATTTATCTTCCTAAAAAAAATTATCTAACTCACTGTTAAATAAAGTTATATATATTTTTAATGAATTTTTGTTCTATAAAGTTTCATTTAGATCTATAAATGTTATTTTCTTTATGAAAGTTGTTGTGTAATAATTCATACACGATTACATTTTGTGGTGGTAATAATTATGGAATACGACATGAGAAAAACTCCAGTAGAAGTATCTGAACACAATCACGCTGACATTTCATCGGTTCAACAAGCCTTAATTGAAGCGCAAAAAGAAATTTTAGAATTGCAATCGCAAATTCAATGGTTAGAACGCTCATACGAATAAATTTTTGTCGCGTTTTAGCACAGTAAATACTAAAAAGCCGAACGTTATGAAAATAACATTCGGCTTTTTTGATCTTTATTGATTAATACGAGCAGTAAATAATTATTACAGGAAAACTTGTAAATTATCGATTAACCTTGCTTTACCACAATGGGCAGCGGCGAGGATCACTAATTCTTTATCATCTTTATTGGCGGGTTGCAGTGTTCTTGCATGACAAATATCAATATAGTCAGTCTTCATACCGGCATTATTAATCAAATGTGTGGCTTGTTTGATCAGACCACTAAAGTCGTGATCAGACTTTATTTGCTGTGCTAGCCATTGAATGCTTTTTGCAAGTGCTGGTGCGATTGCAAGTTGTTCCGGCGTTAAATAACCGTTTCTCGAACTCATTGCTAAGCCACTTTTTTCGCGAACCGTATCGACAGCAATTATATCAATAGCCATTGAAAGGTCTTCAACCATAGTTTTTATCACTTGGACTTGCTGATAGTCTTTTAAACCAAAACACGCGATGTCTGGTTGTACTAAATTAAACAGTTTACACACAACCGTCGCAACACCACGAAAGTGTCCTGGGCGGCTTTCTCCACAGTAACCAACAGATACATTGGGTACATCAACATAAGTCTGCTTATCTAGCCCTTTAGGATAAATCATTTGAGCTGATGGAATAAAGAGTAAATCAGTATTAGCAGAGACTAATTGCTGTTGATCGTTGTCGAGCGTGCGCGGGTAATTGTCAATATCTTCATTGGCGCCAAATTGCATAGGATTAACAAATATACTGGCAACCACTTTGTCGGCGTGACGATGAGCCTCTGTTACTAAAGCTATATGCCCAGCGTGTAAATTGCCCATGGTAGGGACAAACGCTATTTTTAAACCTTGTTTACGCCATTCAGTGACTTGTTGGCGTAATTCGATAATCTCATTTACTATTTTCATATAGGGTATTTTACAATCTATTTAACAAAAATATGTTCGTCACCAGGGAAATTTCCATCGGAGACTTCGCTAATGTATAACTCAATGGCTTTTTTAATGTCACCAGTATCGATCAAAAAATTACGTGAAAACTTCGGCATATAGCTACAGGAAATACCCAAAGCATCGTGCATCACCAAGATTTGACCATCGGTATCTTTACCTGCACCAATACCAATAGTTGGGATTGAAACAGCAGTAGAAATCGCTTTACCTAAATCACAAGGTATACATTCTAAAACTAACAATTGCGCGCCAGCCGCTTCAAGTAACTTAGCGTCGGCGATCATTTTATCTGCTTGTGATTTTTCACGGCCTTGTACTTTAAACCCACCAAATACATTAACAGATTGTGGTGTTAAGCCCAAGTGAGCACAGACTGGGATACCGCGCTCTACTAGGCCTTTAATTGTATCAACTAGCCATTCACCACCTTCCATCTTTACCATGCTTGCACCGGCTTGCATAAGTTTTGCCGCGTTAGTGAAAGCTTGCTCTTTAGTGGCATATGTCATAAAAGGCATATCACTAATGATGAGGGTGTCAGTAACACCACGCTTTACCGATTGTGTATGATAAGCCATATGGTCTATATCAACAGGTAATGTGTCATCTTGGCCTTGTAAAACCATACCCAATGAGTCGCCAATTAAAATAGCGTGAATACCCGCTTGATCGAATAGTTTTGCAAAACTTGCATCATATGCGGTGATGGTAGAAATTTTTTCACCTTGCTGTTTCATTTTTAGCAAAGTTGATGTGGTTATCTTAGCCATATTTAGTCCAAAATTTTTAAGGTTTGAGTAAATACTCAGAGAGCGTATTTGAGTGGGCGTACTTTCGCATAATTGTTAAATTAGCGCAACTTGCTATGAATTTTTAACCCGTTTGTCGCAATTGCTTGGCTTAATGCTAAAACAGGCTTGCCATTGGGGAGTGTTAGCTTAGGTGATAACTCTGCAAGTGGTAGCAAGACAAACTCACGAAGCTCTAAGCCATAATGAGGCACGGTTAAGCGTTCGTGGTTAATGGTTTCATTATCGAATAAAAGCATATCTAAATCGAGAATACGTGCTCCCCAGCGATTATCTTTTCGAACACGACCGGCATTATTTTCGATGGCTTGTAATTCGTTGAGTAAATCTAAAGGATTTAGGTCAGTTCTTAACAAGGCAACAGCATTCATATAATCAGGTTGGTCTTGTGGTCCCATTGGGCGGCTAAAATACAGCGAAGAAACACCGTCGAGTGTGGTGTTTTTTATTTGTGTTAAGGACGCAACTGCAAGTTCTATCTGTTTTTGAGGATCAGACAAGTTACTGCCTAATCCTACATAGACTAACGCCATTAATCAGTACTGCTCGATTTGTCTTCGCGAACAACCCGACGTTTTCTAGGACTTCTTCGGCTGCTAGTTCGTGATTGGGCAATACTTTTTATCATCAATTCTTGCGTGTTGTGGTCATTCACTTGAAAGTCAGTCCACCACTTTGCTAACTCTTCTAATGCTGGGTTTTCTGGTGTTGCTTCTATTTGGGCTCTCAGTAAAAGAAAATCATATCCCGCACGGAATTTCTGATGTTCTAACGCCTTATAAGCACGTTTACCATCTCTACGACTTAGCTTATCTTGCAGGATCCATATGTCTTTCATTACTGCCTGAAAACGTTTCGGGATACCTATACTGCGCTGTTGTTCAGACATTATTTCGCTTAAAGCAGCAAAAAATACATCTTGGGGTGACAGCTGTGGTTGTGCACTACGTAAACGTTCAACATGACTTTGCAGTGGATACCAAAGCATAGCGGCAAATAAGAATGCTGGGGTGACGCGTTGTTCATTATTAATGCGGCTATCGGTATTTTCCAGTGCTTGAACGATAAAACGTTCAATATGCGGATGATTGCCTTTACTTAGCATTTGGTCAGTTGCCGGGAAAAAATAGCGAAATAAATCATACTTTCTTAACTGCTGAAAAGTAAGTTGCGCTTTGCCGGCAATAAATAACTTTAAAAATTCTTCGAACATTCTTGCCGGAGGTATGTTTGCCATTAAAGGAGCTAATTCAGCAATTGGCGCTTCTGTTTCTGGGCTAATGGTCATATCTAGCTTAGTGGCAAATCTAATTGCACGTAGCATACGAACCGGATCTTCACGATATCGTGTTTCAGGATCACCAATCAAACGGATTAATTTAGCGTTAATGTCGCCAATACCGTTAGCAAAATCATGTACTTTAAAATCTTTTGCACTGTAGTAAAGTGCGTTAATGGTGAAGTCACGACGTTCTGCATCTTCTTCGATAGAGCCATAAATATTATCACGCAGTAACATGCCGTCTTCACTTTGTTTTGAAGTCTTTTGGCAACTTTGCTCTTTCTCTGGCGCATTTTCATGGTGGCCACGGAATGTTGCTACTTCAATAATTTCACGGCCAAAAACAATATGAGCTAACCGGAAACGGCGACCTATTAATCGACAATTGCGAAATAAATCTTTAATTTGTTCAGGAGTCGCATTGGTCGCTATATCAAAGTCTTTTGGCTCTAAACCCAATAATAAATCACGTACACCACCACCGACTAAATAGGCGTCATAGCCACCACTATTTAAGCGGTAAAGCACTTTTAAAGCGTTGTTGCTCATTTTCTTACGAGAAACATTATGCTGGTCGCGTGTTAAAACAGTAGAGCCTGAAGTCGGCTGAATTTTAGTTGAGCTTTTAGCCATTTTTTTTGAGGCTTTACCTAATACTCTTTTACACAAGTTGATAACACTTTTGATAATACTGGCCTTGATTGGATAATGTGGGAAGTTGAAACATCTTGTAATGCTAGGTTTCACTTTTTTATTGGCTACAATAATATATCACGGGGCAATAAAAGAGAATATAAAACGTTTGAAAATTCAACAAACACCCGTTTTACTTGAATATTACTGACAAAATGCTATTTCTTGCTGCTTAGGGATCGCATCTGTAGACCAGTTTTCTATCGCCCACTCTATTATTTGCGTGGCAGAATAAGCATAAAGGTCTTTGGGTGGATGTTGCCCTAGAAAATTAAGGGCTGCGATTAAGGAGGGGGTTGGATTGTTATTATCAATGGCAGGGGCTTTGTTTTGTTTACTGAGTTTAAAACCAGTAGCATCAACGGCTAATGGAATATGGCCAAACTGTGGCGCTTGATAACCTAATTGTTGATAAAAACTTAACTGCCTTACTGTCGGGTCAAGTAAATCACAGCCTCGAATAACATGGCTAATATTTTGATAAATATCATCGACCACAACAGCAAGTTGATAAGCAAATAGCCCATCTTTTCTGGCTAAAATAAAGTCTTCTTTGGCAAGCTGTTGCGGACAAAAATAATCACCTTGTATTAAATCATGATAGTGATAAATACCGTGGAGATTACATAACCGCGTAGCACTATTTGTTTGCGGATGATTTTTATTTCTGCACTGACCTTGATAAACCCCGCCCTGGGCCTTGATTTCAGCGCGTGTACATTGGCAGTGGTAAGTGAGTTTTTGCTCTGCTAATTGTTTTAAAACGTCACGATATAAATCGCTTTGCTGACTTTGATATAAAACAGGTTCGTCCCAGTGGAGTCCATAAGCATCCAGTGTTGTTAAAATTGCAGCACTGGCGCCGAGCATTTCACGGGGTGGGTCTATATCTTCAATACGAACTAACCATAAACCTTGCTGATTTTTTGCATGTAAATAGCTGGCGAGTGCGGCGATTAAAGAGCCAAAATGAAGGAAGCCCGAAGGGGATGGAGCAAAACGGCCACGATATTGAGTCGTAGATTTACTCAAATATTGTGGCCGCGTAATATTAATTTTGTCGTGATTCATATAATGAATACGTTAACGTAATATCATTTAATCAAGCAACTAACCTGCTAATTGGCGTTCTTTAATCTCAGCAAGTGTTTTGCATTCAATACATAAATCAGCAGTTGGGCGCGCTTCTAAACGACGAATGCCAATTTCAATACCACATGAATCACAGAAGCCAAATTCATCTTCTTCAATCAATTGTAATGTTTTTTCAATTTTTTTAATGAGTTTACGTTCACGATCTCGTGTGCGTAGCTCTAAACTGAACTCTTCTTCTTGAGCTGCTCGGTCAACCGGATCAGGGAAGTTTGCTGCTTCGTCTTGCATATGCATAACTGTGCGGTCAACTTCTTCGCGAAGCTGCACTCGCCAAGCATCAAGAATTTTCTTGAAATGCTCTAATTGAGCAGCGTTCATGTACTCTTCGTTGGCTTTCTCTGCGTACGGCGATACGCCCGCTAATGCTAAAATACCTAGTACTTTTTTGGCTGGCATGCTTATTCTCCTAAATGCTACATCGACCTACATGGCGAAGTTGTTGCTCTTTCATTAAAAGCTACACCCGTGGTTGCAATTGCCAATAATAAATAGACCTGAAATACCCAGTCTATATTGCGTTGCACGAATCATAATTCAAGGCTTTCGTTACAATTAACTTAAAAAATAATTATTTTTCTTTTAAATCAAACGGTTGTGGGTTCGTTCGGAAAAGTGGAAATATTTTTGTATACTATTTTTTAACAATTTATTTTTGAGCAAGCTTTTTTAACAATTTTTGTTAGGGTGAGTCAATGTATTTAACTCTTTTTTTTGGTTAATCCGTTACATTTTCCGCTAATTTTACCGGCAAGGCGTCGACCAAAGTCATTTGAATGTTGCTGATATTTTGCTTAAAGCTTACTTTGTAAGCAATAACCTCAACACCCTGCTCCTTAGCCTGTGATAGAAGTTCTGCGTATTTAGCGTCAATATGCTGTGCGGCCATAACGCTGTCAATCCCACTATGAAGTACAGCAAATAACAAAATAGCTCGATGACCTTGTTGTTTCATTTGCATGAGTTCACGTAAATGCTTCTGGCCACGAAGCGTGACTGCATCAGGAAAGTAGCCTTGCTTACTTATAGAGCCATCACCTAGCAGGGTAACACTTTTAACTTCTATATAAGTTAACACATCGTTTTCGTCAGTAAGTAAGAAGTCAATTTTACTATTTTCATCACCGTATTTTACTTCTCGTTTTAACGTTTTATAGTTGTGCAGTTCACTAATTGTTCTATTAGTCAGTGCTTCTTCAACTAATTGGTTGGCACGTAGGGTATTTACACATATAAAATGATCATTCTGTGTTTGAGTGATTTCCCAACTGTAAGGATACTTACGTTTTTTATTATCGGAAGTACTATACCAGACAGTATCTTTTTCTGTAGCACAACCGGTCATAGCACCTGTATTGGCGACATGAAGTGTTGTTTCAGTGCCATCTTCTAATATGATATCTGCAAGGAAACGTTTATAACGTTTGATTAAAATCGCTTTTTTAAGATTTATGTTCATTGGAAAAATAAATGATAAGTTTTATTAATGTTACGTTATGTACTGACAAACCGCTAACTTTTGTTAGTGGTACTTAATTGGCCAACAATACTCGCTAAAATTATTGCAAAGTTAGCCGTTTTGATAAAATATTTCTTAGATGTTTTGGTGCTGTCGTTAAAAAGTACAACAAGAAAATCGCAGTATTATACCGTTAAATAATCAATTTTCCCTGCTGAACGCCCTCGTTTAAAGCTGAGGTTTGGCTAGGTTTACATTAATTAAATAACTACTTTTCAAAAAATATCGGCTTTGCTTGATGATGAGTATAAACTAAGTCGTATTAATTTATGATCTTCAGGATAGTTTATGACCCAAGTAACAAATATTCATTTATCAAAGCAAAGTAGTAGTAATAATTGGCAAAGTGACAACCTTGTTCAGTATGTTGATAACGAACTTCATATCTGTTTGAAAGATTCAAGTGGTAGCCCCTTAAGACAGATTCAAAAAGCAGCACGTAGCATTGAGAAACTTGGCGTTAAGCATGCACGTTTATCTGGTGATAACTGGCAAGCTAATACTCAATGGAGTTTTGCACTCGGTTTTACTTGTGTCGGAAAATTAACTAACGTTGAATTTACCGGTAGCAGCGAATGTATCAACAGTTTGAACGACAAATTAGCTGTTTTTGCCTGGAGCCGTGATTTAATTAATCAAACACCTTCTGAGCTATATCCGCTTAAATTGGCTGAGTTAGCAGCAGATTATATTAATGCTCAAGCACCTGCTTATGTCACCAGCAATATTATCTCTGGCGATGAATTGCAACAGCAAGGCTGGGTGGGCATTTATAATGTTGGTAAAGGCAGTATTAATCCGCCGTGTTTATTAGAAGTTGATTTTAACCCAACAGGCGATCCTGATGCGGCTGTATCTGCTTGTTTAGTCGGTAAAGGTATCACTTTTGACAGTGGCGGTTACAGCTTAAAGTCAAACGCAGGAATGTTTGACATGAAATGTGATATGGGCGGTGCTGCAGTGGTTGCGGGAGCTATGGCATTAGCCATTAGACAAGGTTTAAATAAACGCGTTAAGTTATTTTTATGTTGTGCTGAAAATATGGTCAGTAACGATGCTTATAAGTTGGGCGATATTTTAACTTATAAAAACGGTGTAACGATGGAAGTCGCTAACACCGACGCTGAAGGTCGAATAGTACTGGCTGACGGTTTATTAGCAGCAAGCGAAACTAAGGCGCCTCTTATTATTGACGCAGCAACACTAACAGGTGCGGCGGTAATGGCTACTGGTGGTGAATACAATGCTTTATTTACTTTAGACAACCAAGCTGCAGAGCAAGCGAAAAAAGCCGCAGAGCAAGTGAATGAGCCAATATGGCAATTTCCTTTAGCCGTTTGGCATCAAGATAAATGTCCATCTGAATTTGCAGATACGGCAAACAGTCGACCTGTACCGGGTGGCGGTGCTGGCGGTGCAAGTAATGCTGCGGGATTTTTATCTAGATTTGTCGACAATGAAGGAGCAGGTTGGTTACATTTCGATTTAGCGACGGCTTATAATGGCAGCAGCACTAGCCTGTTTAGTGCCGGAGGGACTGGCTTAGGTATTGCCACGATCGCTGAGTTAATTAAGTAATTTTTAATGTGACGTGTTAATCGATATAAAGCACAATAATGAACATTATTGTGCTTTTTTTTAGGCATTTATATATTTACATTCTTAGCGGTTATTTACCTGTTTTAGGCTGGCGAACGAAATATAACAATATGGCTTGAAACGTTTGTGATAGAGTGACCATCAGCTTGTTACCCGACCCTATTTCATAAAATTAAAATGTCTGTTTCTCCATTACCCATAGAAAACATCAAAGCGGAATTTCTTGATGCATTAACTCAGCATCAAACTCTTGTACTATCTGCTCCGCCAGGCGCGGGTAAATCAACAGGCCTACCGTTATGGCTATTAGCACTTGGCCAATTTAAAGGTAAAAAAATATACTTACTTCAACCTCGTCGTTTAGCGGCTAAAACAGTTGCTTGTTTTTTAGCGAAGCAGATAGGTCAGCCGGTCGGGAAAACAGTCGGTTATCGGTTGAAAAATGAAAGTAGGGTATCTGAAAATACTCAATTGGAGGTCATCACTGAAGGTATATTCACCCAAATTATTCAGCATGACCCTGAGCTTGAAAATTGTGCTTTAGTGATCTTTGATGAGTTTCATGAAAGGTCACTTCATGCAGATTTAGCTTTTGCATTAGCACGAGATACACAACAAGGGTTACGAGACGATTTAAAAATATTATTAATGTCAGCAACGTTAGCGACTGCTGAATTACTCAAGCAATTACCCGACGCCGTTTCTCTTGCTAGTGAAGGTCGAAGTTTCCCTATTGATGTTAGTTATTCGCCAGTAAAAAATAGCCGATTATGGCGTGAACACGCGGTTAATATTTGTAAGAATGCAATAAACTCGCACCAAGGTTCAATATTGGTTTTTTTACCCGGTATCGCTGACATTCGTTTTCTTGCTGAAAAGTTAGGTGAGTTATTACCCAAGCATTTTTTATTATGTCCATTATATGGCAACTTAACGCTTGCGGAGCAACAACAGGCAATTTCGCCTACCGAGCAAGGGCTTCATAAAATTGTTCTAGCAACTAATATTGCAGAAACGAGTTTAACTATTGAAGGAATTGATTTAGTTATAGACTGTGGTTTAGAAAAAGTCGCCATCTACGACCGGCAAACGCTGACAAATCAGTTACAGCAGCGTAATATTTCTAAGGCCTCTGCAATACAGCGTATGGGACGTGCGGGTCGAATGATGGCAGGTAAATGTATTCGACTTTACAGCGACGAAGATTTTCAGCGCAGGAACGAACAAAGTGCCAGTGAAATTCAACAAGCTGACTTACTTCCTATGGTTATAGAGGTTGCACGCTGGGGTGTTAAGCAATTTAATGAACTACCTCTGATAGAACTTCCGGCAAAACTACTCGAAACTCAAGCATGGCAAGAATTACAAAAGCTGCAGATACTTGACGATAAAAGAAACTTAACTCCACTTGGCAAAAATGTTGCTGGTTTTGCTTGTCATCCACGTTTTGCTAAAATGATTGTGAGAGCCTCAGCATTAGAAAAAAAACATCAATACTTAGGATTAACAAACCTCGCCGCATTGTTAGCGTCATTGCTTGAAGACCGAGATATATTTCGTGGTGAACGTGCATTTACCGATTGTGACTTACGTCACCGTTTGAGTGAGTTAATTCAGCAATCAAACAGCAAAAAATATCAGTCATTTTTCCTACAAACAAAAAAACACTTACAAAGAATTAATGAAGTTTCAGTATCGAATTTATCAAGCTTACCAGTGGAATTAACCGGATTATTACTTGCTTTAGCTTATCCCGAGCGTATTGCTAAACAACGGGCACAATACGGCCATTTTTTAGCTGAAAATGGTAAAGGTCTTATGATCAATGAGCAAGATGCGCTGGCGAGTGAAGATTATATTGTGGCTGCTAATTTAGCTGAATACCAACAAAAATTACAAGTAAGACTTGCTGCACCGGTTGATATTAAACAGCTTATTAATTTGGGAATTATCGCTGAAAAACAAATAAAACAACTTAATTACGATTCGAAAACCCAACGTATAAGTGCTAAGCAGCAAACAGTATTTGGTGCTATTGTCTTGTCAGAAAAGCCCAGTAATGAACAAATAAGTGATGAAGCACTAGCTACTTTATGGCAACAACAAATTGAGCGAAATGGTCTGTCCTATCTTCATTGGCGCGAAGCTGATCAAAAATTACTCAGTCGTTGGCGTTGGGTTAATCAAACTCAGCCGCATTTAAATTTTCCTAATGTTGAGGAAAGTGATTTATTACAACACTTAGCGTTATGGTTAGTTCCTTTTATTGGTGCGATTAAAAATAAAAACCAGCTAGATAAAGTAAATTTATCATCGGCATTACTATCGTTACTTGATTATAACCAGCAAAAAACCTTCGCTCGTATTGCCCCTGAGTATTTTGTTGGCCCAACAGGAAGACGTTGCCCAATTCGATATAGTGTCGAGCAAGCGCCAATTGTTTCAATGCCTATGCAAGAGCTTTATGGCGTGAGTGTTACCCCTAAGGTTGGCGATGATCAACATAACAGCGATGTTTCCTTGATTATTGAGCTGCTATCGCCGGCAAAAAGACCTATTCAAGTGACACAAGATCTCATTGCTTTTTGGCAAGGAAGCTACAAGGAAGTACAAAAAGAGATGAAAGCAAAATACCCTAAGCACTTTTGGCCGAATGATCCCGCTAATGCAAAGGCGACTAACCGCGTTAAAAAATATATGTAATGAAGCATTAGCTTTATTAACGGATGAAAATACTATTTAAAATGACTAATAATGTGAAAAAAGAAACCAAAGAAAAGAGTTCTACCAGAGCCTCTCGGGTAAGTTGGTGCTGGCATACTGCTTTGAAATTGTTCATTACCTTTATATTTTTATTTAGCTTTTATGCGGTTTACCTCGACAGTAAAGTGAAAGATAAATTTGAGGGGCAACGGTGGAACATTCCCGTGCAAGTTTATGGCAAAGTTGACAGTTTCAAAGTTGGCGATAATGCTTCACTTGCTCAACTAAAGCAAAATTTACTTTTGTCTGGTTATCAGAGAAAGCAACAGGCGCTCAACCCGGGAGAATTTGCTTTATCAAAGACGACGCTGATTGTTTATCGTCGCGCTTTTGATTTTGGCAACGGTAATACGCACGTAGAGCGCTTCACTATTAATATTGCCGGTAACAAAATACTTTCTTTGTTTAATGAGCAAGGAGCTATTGAAAGTTTTTCATTTGAACCTTACTCACTGGGGCGATTAGTTCCTGAAAACAAAGAAGATAGGGTGATAGTCTCACTACAAAGAGTACCAGAGCAACTTATTGATACCTTACTATTAGTTGAAGACCGTGATTTCTATTTTCATGCGGGTGTTTCCCCATTAGGAATTTTTCGAGCTTTAGTGGCTAATATTCAAGCAGGGAGAACGGTTCAGGGAGGGAGTACCTTAACACAGCAACTGGTTAAAAATATGTTTTTAACCCGTGATAAAACACTCTGGCGTAAAGTTAACGAAGCGGTTATGTCGATTATTCTGGAGCTTAGATATAGCAAAGATCAGCTACTTGAAGCCTATATAAATGAAGTCTATTTAGGACAACACTATGCTAATGGTATTTATGGTTTTGGCTTAGCGGCTAAATTTTATTTTGGTCAGCCGATCCAATCTTTAACGATTGAACAAATGGCCATGCTTGTTGGGCAGGTCAAGGGGCCTAGTTATTATGATCCTTGGCGTCACCCTAAAAATGCTAAAAAGCGACGAGATCTTGTTTTACGGTTGATGTATCAAAATGAACTGATCTCACAAAAAAACTATCAAGCGGCAGTCGTATCACCTTTATCTATTCGTAAAACTCGCCGTTTAGCCAATAAAAAGTTTCCTGCTTATTTACAATTGGTCAAAAAAGAACTTTCTGAAAAGCTTTCAGCGTTCCAACAACAAGCGGGTGTTCGAGTTTTTACAGGCTTTTCAATAACAGCACAAATGAATGCCGAACAAACGATAGCTAAGCATATCCCTGAGTTAACAATACTAAACAAAGGCGAGTCCTTACAACTTGCCATGGTGGTTACCGATATCAAGTCAGGTGAAGTAAAAGCCTTAGTTGGCGATAAAAAAGCGGGTTATGCCGGATTTAACCGAGCATTAGATGCTAAACGTCCCATCGGTTCATTAGTAAAACCCGCAATATACTTGGCCGCTCTAGAGCGTTATCAACAATATAACTTTGCAACCTTATTGAACGACGAACCTATTGTACTTATCAGCGATGGGGGCAAAGAATGGCGTCCAAATAATTATAATGGAAAATTTGAAGGCAAGGTAAGCCTACATGATGCTTTAGTTAGGTCGTTAAACGTGCCAACAGTGAATTTAGGTATGCAACTCGGCTTAGAAAATATTGCCAATATCTTTCACTTGCTAGGTTATCCCGAAGATATCGTCACTCGCCCTAGTATGTTATTGGGCTCTTTAAGTTTATCACCATATGAAATTAATCAGCTTTATTTATCTATAGCCAATCAAGGATTTAAGAGTAATAGTCATGCGATTGACCGTATTATCTCGGCACAGGGCGAAACTTTATGGCAATTTGAAGCGCCAGACGAGCAGTTGTTCTCAACTCAAGCTATGTATTTACTTGACCATGCTTTATCACAAGTAACCGAAGTGGGAACGGCTAAGTCGCTTACTTGGCGTTTAGATGGGGCAGCAGTAGCAGGGAAAACGGGTACCACCAATGATCAAAGAGACAGTTGGTTTATTGGTTATGATAACCAAAACTTAGTGACGACTTGGCTAGGTCGTGACGACAACAAACCGACCAACCTAACAGGCAGTAGCGGCGCTTTAGTGCTATTTGCACAGTTTATGAATAAAAACGGTGTGGTTAACAAAAGTCGTTTAATGCCTGAAAATATTGCATTAACTAATTTTGAATCTTCCAGTGGTATCGCCGTCAGTATCGAGTGTGCTGAAATGATTAGTTATCCGGCAATAACGACAGGTCTTTTAATAGAGCCGCATTGTTTAGGAAAAAAGCTGACAGAAAAGAAGAAAAAGTTATCTTGGTTCGAACAACTTTTTACTGATTAGCATGACAGGTTTACTAATGTATCTTGTTTTTTTATCATGCCTTTTCTTGCATGTTTATTATACAGATACTATTGTATAAAAATTTAGCTGGCTCATAGGATTGCTTGTTAATCATAAGGGATTGATATCACGTATAAAATTAATACGCTGGATCTGATATGAAGCATCGTTTAAGTTTTGGCTTTTATAATATATTTGCAAATAATATTATTGAAGTAACCGCTGATGAAGGCGTCGAAATGACACTTGAAATGGTTGAGGAATGCCATGAATTTGTGCATGAGAACGTAGAAGGGGATTTTGCCTTGTTAATCAACCGCATTAATAACTACACCTATACTTATGAGGCGAAACTTTCAGTCGCATCTTATGAAGGTTTAAAAGCGCTTGCCTTTGTTTGCTATTCTGAAAAAAGTGTCTTAGTGACGAAGAAACTGCAGGCAAGTCGTTCATTTGATCAATGGAAATATCCGGTATTTTCAGGTTTAGAATTAGGTTGGCAACAAGCTTATCATTGGCTTGAAAATGAATTACTGGCCGTTAAAGTAAATTAGCGTCACCGTTAATAAAAAGGGATAGCCATCGGCTATCCCTTTTTATTTTAAGGATGGTCTTGTTAAAAAATGAGCATCCTTGTGCGTCAACGGGCGTGGTTTAGTCGCTAAACCACGCTAATTTTTACATTATAGTTGAGCAAAGCACTTATCAGCAGCGGCTAACGTTAATTCAATCTCTTTATCGGTATGAGCCATAGATAAAAAGCCAGCTTCATAAGCTGAAGGTGCCAAGTAGATGCCGTTTTCTAGCATTAAGTGGAAGAAACGTCTGAACTTATCTGTATCGCAAGCGGTTGCTTGTTCAAAAGTAGTGACAGGCTCTGGTGAATCAGTAAAGAAAAAACCAAACATTGCACCAGCATAGTTAATGCTTAATGACACGCCATTGCGCTCGGCTGCTGCTTTTAAACCCATAGCAAGCTTTTCAGTTGATGCACTCAATTGCTCGTGTTTATCACCGATGCTTAATTCATTTAATGCCGCTAAACCGGCAGCCATAGCGATAGGGTTACCCGATAAGGTACCTGCGTGGTAAACAGGGCCAATAGGTGCAATATAATCCATAATCTCTTTTTTACCGCCAAACGCACCGACAGGCATACCACCACCAATAACTTTACCTAACGTCGTTAAATCAGGAACAATATTGTAATGTGCTTGAGCCCCACCTAATGCAATACGAAAGCCGGTCATTACTTCATCAAAAATCAATACACTTTTATGTTCATCACAAACGTCACGTAGACCTTCAAGGAAACCTTCTACCGGAAGAACACAGTTCATGTTTCCAGCAACAGGTTCGACAATAATACAGGCGATTTCATCTTTATATTTAGCAAAGATTTGTCTAACTTCGTCAATATTATTAAAACTAACGGTTAATGTGTGCTTGGCAACATCAGCAGGAATACCAGGTGAATTTGGCACCCCCATGGTTAGTGCACCTGAGCCTGCTTTTACTAATAGCGAATCAGCATGACCATGGTAGCAACCTTCAAACTTTAAGATTTTATCACGTCCAGTGTAGCCACGAGCTAACCGAATTGCGCTCATGGTAGCTTCTGTACCTGAGCTGGTCATTCGAATGCGTTCCATTGACGGTACTAGTTCACGTACCTTCTCTGCCATAGTGATTTCTAGCTCGGTAGGTGCGCCAAAACTTAAGCCATTTTGAGCAGTTTCAATAACTGCTGCTAAAATAGCCGGGTGGTTATGGCCTAAAATCATTGGTCCCCAAGAACCGACATAATCAATATAAGCTTTATCATCGGCGTCATAAATATATGCACCTTCAGCGCGTTTAATAAAACAAGGCGTACCGCCAACACCATTAAATGCACGAACAGGCGAGTTTACGCCACCGGGAATAATTTGTTTTGCGCTGTTAAAAAGTTGTTCTGAATGGTTCATAAATTGCCTACTTTGTTAATTATAATACGACTAACATTAAATAAACTGTTGTCGCTTATATACTTAAGAATTATTTATTTGTTGGTGTACCAAGTCACTGGTTTTTCAAATTGGCTGAGCTTATTTTCAACACCCAGTGTTAAGGCAAATAATGCCATACGTACCAGTACACCATTTTGGGCTTGTCTAAAAATAGCTAGGTTGTCTAAATCATTTAAATCACTATCAAGCTCGTTTGCTTCAGGGCGAGAATCGCGTGGTAAGGGATGCATTATCACAGTATGTTGCTGGCAAAACTGCTGATAAACTTCTCTATTTAAGCTGAAATGACCACGGTACAAATTAGCTTCGTCTTTACTGGCAAAGCGCTCTTGCTGAATGCGCGTTTGATAGATGATATCGCACGATAAATTATGGTCAATTTTATCGGTAACCACAACTTGATGTCCGGCATTGGTTAAGGATGAGATTATACTGTCGGGCATGTTAAGTGCGTCAGGAGATATCATCGTTACTTTCATGTTTTTATATAAGCTGAGTAATTTTGATAATGAATGTACGGTTCTCCCGTGTTTGAGATCACCCATTAAGACAATATTTAAACCGTCTAAAGTTTTGTTATGTGGCGCCATTTCAGATTGCATGGTAAACAAATCAAGTAAGGCTTGTGTTGGGTGTTCATTAGCTCCATCTCCGCCGTTAATAACCGGTACACTACTGCCTTTTGAAAACTCTTCAACTGAATACATCGTGGGATGTCGCATCGCAATAATATCAGAGTAGCCGCTAATAACACGTGCCGTGTCAAAGAGAGATTCACCTTTACTCAACGATGAATTTTCTTGTCCAACGGTCTCACGAACAGCACCACCGAGAAGGTTAAAAGCCGCACCAAAACTGACCCGAGTACGGGTACTGGGCTCGAAGAAAAGATTGTTGAGAATTGCGCCATCCAACACATGACAACGCTTCTTACGCATAGCATAAGGGGCCATTAGTGATGAAACTTCTAAAATACGAGAGATAGCATCGCGATTAAGCTGCGAGACAGAAAGGATATGACTTCCTTCAAACTTCATCATAAAAAGTTACCTAAAATTATAAGACTGCGACTATTTTTGATGCAGGAATATAGCACAATTCAGAAATGTTGAGAATAGATTATCGCTGTTATTCAATTTCTGTGTGTCTAAATCAAAGCGTTCAAATTAATTAATGAAAGCTTCTTATGGGCTATAAACCAGAATATGAGCAAAGATAAGCCATTAGAAAGGTTTTAAATACACCAAATATAATATGGCGAGCAATATAAGGACGGGAAATTCATTAAAAATTCGATAAAATTTTCCTGAACGTACATTTTTATCTTCTTTAAAATCTTTAACTAACTTAAAACAATAACCATGGTAAGCGAGCAGTAAAATCACTAAAGTTATTTTTAAGTGCAACCATTTTGAAGCAATAAACCAAGCGTACCCGTAATAATAAATCAAGGCTATGCCTAAAGACACGGTTAACACAGCGAAAGGTGTTACAAAATATAACAAACGTTTTTCCATCCCCTTTAAATGCTCGGCGACTTCAATACTAGAGGTTTCAGCATGATTAACAAACAGGCGTGGTAAATAAAAAACACCAGCAAACCAAGCGACCATAAAAAAAACATGGCAAGCTTTTAACCATAAAAGAGTTGTCATACTGTTGTTTTTCCTTCTAATAAATAACTTCTGATCTGTTCAAAAGTAATAATACCTAAGATCTCATTAGGATCATTATCATAAATATAAACACCACCATCTCGCTGTTCAATCAGGGCTAAATAGGCTTCAGCTAAAGTTGATTGGCTTTGCAAAGGTAGTAGCTGTAATTGTACTATTTCAACGCGCTTAGTGCCTGGCTCGTGTTTTATTTTTAACCATGAAAATGTTGAGTAAGGACTAAGACTTTCTGTTTCAGGTGCTACTTCAATAATAACATGATTTAACAATTCAACATTCTTCAATGCCCTGAAAACTTCCAAAGAACATTCTTGTTGATAAACGCTAATATTTTCCTGTAAAACGCCTAATACACCGATACGTTGCAATGATTTCTCGATGGGAGATTTTCGATATTTGAGACCCTGCTGCTCAAGTTGCATAACAAATACCGATCGGTTGTTGAAAAACTGCCCTGAAAAGACACAGGCAGTGGTGATAACTATCATTGCTGGCACAACAACCTCTAACTGATTTGACAACTCGACTACCGTTAATAATGCGGCAAGGGGAGCGTTTAGTGTTGCTGCTAAGAACCCCGCCATACCCATTAAGGCATAATCACCAGCAAAATTTTCTCCGGGTAGATAACCAGTAGCTAATACTGAAACACAGGTGCCTACAATAGCACCAATACCAATAATAGGACCGATAATACCACCAGGAATACCTAGGCCTAAAGCGGTAATGGTCATCAAGATTTTAGCGAATAAAACCCCAAGTAATAATTGTAAAGGAATATTATTTTCTAAGGCAAACGTTATTACACTTAAGTCTGTGCCCATAGCAAAGGGTACAAAGAAGCCAAGTATGCCAGTAATTAATGCTGCTAACATAATGCGTGGCACAATATGAATCGAGCTCGAATATTTTATAATAAGGACTAAGTATCGGTTAAAGCCATAGGCTAATAACCCAAGTATTAACCCTAATATAATCAAAACAGGGTAATGATGAAAACTTAGGGATATTTTACTAAAATATCCAAATTCATGGGCAGGCCCCAAAAGGCTTCGGGTGATCATTGACCCCGTAATAGAAGCGATCATTACAGGAATAAAAATATGCACTTTGTATTCGCGTAAAATAACTTCCATAACAAATATAACAGCGGCAATGGGGGTATTAAAACAAGCGGAAATACCTGCGGCAATGCCACATGCACAAAGTGTGCGTATGGTATTAAAAGGTAGATTTAACTTGTTACCTAAATAACTGCTACAAGCGGCTCCTAAATGTATAGCAGGTCCTTCTTTTCCAACTGAGAAGCCTGAGGCTAATGCAATCACACTGCCGAAAAATTGATTTAACGTATTGCGAAATGGAATAATGCCATTAGCTACTTTTAGGCGATGTAATACAAAAGGAATGCCGGTGCGTAAATACTGGTAGCCGGTTAGCCAAGCAAAAAATAAAATGACTAATCCGCCTACGATAGGCAAATGGAAACGACTTAAAGCATCTAAGCTGGTATAATTATCTTTTTGGACTAAATAAAAGCTTTGAACTGTCTCAATGCTGTAGGAGAATAGCACAACTAAAAGTGCTGATGCAGTGCCACCTAAAGCGGCTAACAAACAAAGTTGCCAGGAAGTTCTCGGTAAGGCTAAACGTTTTCTAAGTAAAGAGAGCGATATCATAATAATGAAAGGGTGCACCTTTTATTGTTTGAGCCTAAAAATATTTATTAACTCGTTGGATATCATAATACTTTTCAAATGAATTGGTTAGCAAAAATAAATCTAAATACGGTTGTTGTGCGTTTAGGCGCATTTCGTTCCGCCCTTTTACTTCTTCTCGTGATTGTTATCTGTCTTTACAGTGGCTATCGTGTTGGGAATTTTTATCATGGTTATCAAGTTAAAACGTTAGCACAACAGCAAACGCGATTGAGTAAACTTTATGAAAAGAATGTTCAGCAAAATAGTCAGATTAATACCCTTGAAGTAGAGTTAGAAGTTGAACGTATGGCTAATCAGCACTCCCAAGAGCTTTTAAAAAGCATGGAGTCTGAGCATTATGAAGTAAAAAAAGAATTAGCTTTTTATGAAAAAGTGATGGCACCAGAAAAAACCGCTGATGGATTGGCGATTGATCGAATGATGATCCACCCAACAGCCAGTCCACATCATTTTCGTTTTCAAATTGTTTTAATGCAACAGCAAGTACGTAAGCGTTTTGCTAAAGGCTATGTCGATTTTACTTTATTGGGGAGCTTAGATAATAAGCCAAGCGAATTAAAGTTAAGTAATATATCGGTATCTACAAAGAAAGATTTATCTTTTAGTTTTCAATACTTTCAAATTGTTGAAGGTGAGTTCACTCTTCCTGCAAACTTTTTACCCGAAAAATTAGCGTTAGCTGCTATTTTACCAAAAAATAGATGGCAAAAATATCAGCGAATAGACCAGAGCTATATCTGGAATGATTTATTAAAAAACACTCAATAATGACAAGTGTTTTTTAATTATTCACGCTATTCCTCAGTAAGCTTTTCCATAAGTGCTATAGCAGCAGCTCTGTTAGGAAGTGTACTTTCATTTTCTAACGCAGCCTTTAGATATTTCTTTGCTTCACCCTTGCGATCTAATTGATATAAAGTAACAGCTAAGTGATACTTTATTTCAGCATTGTTGAAATCTTTAACAATAACTTGTCTAAATATAGGTAGTGCCAAATCTGCTTGTTTATTTAGGGTATAAGACCAAGCAAGTGTATCCATTATTGCGACATTATCAGGTAATATCTTGTCTGCTTTTTTTGCATACGTTAATGCCTGAGGGAACTGCTCCAGTTTAATGAATACTTGTGCGGCATTATTCAACAAAATTGGCAGTTCAGAAAACACCTCAATTAAATCTTGGTATTTTTTAGCAGCACTCTGCAGTTGATTTGTTGCGACTAGTGTATCCGCGATTGCTATTTGAGAGGTAATGTCTCTTGGATTTTCTTTAACCCAAAGGGTCAATAAATCAAGCGCCTTTGAAAATTGTTCTTGTTGTTTGTATACACGATATAAACCATAAACGGCGGGTCGGTTTTGACTTTTTTTCAAGGAAGCTAGAAATGTTTTTTCTGCTTCGGCTAGTTTTCCTAATTGTAAGTATAAGTTACCCTCAAGGTTGTTTAAAAATATAATATTAGTACTTTTTTTGGCTATACGCTTTAAAATATCGAGCGCTAACGTTTCGTTTTTTTGTTGCAGATAAATATCAAACAACTTTAAATGGGAGTCAAGATTTTCAGCATTCCATGAAATAGATCGTTTTAAGCTGAGTGTAGCGCCTTCAAAATCTGATCGTGACAATTGTGCATCAGCAAAAATATTATAAACATTTGATTTATCATTACTATTTTTAACCGCCAATTCGAAAGTACTAAACGCTTTTTGGTATTCTTTATCTGCCATGTATAAATTAGCCAGTGCTAGATAAATACTTCCTGCTTTGTTGTTTTTGTTTAAAAACTCACTGGTTAAGGTTATCGCTTCTTTCAATTGGCCAAGCATGACTTGTATTTCAATAATATTTATTAATGCATTGGGGTTAGTATTATCAACACTGTAGGCTTTTTTGTAGGCTGATAACGCTTCATTATTATTGTTGGTTAGGCGATGTATATTACCTAGCTCAATCAGTAAAAATGAATTGGGTTCTGTTAGTTCAACGATTTTCTTATTTATTTTTGCTATCGCTTTTTCTGGCTGTTGTTCTATAACATCGATTCTTGATAAATGGACAAGTGTCCTAAGGTTGTTAGGGTTTAACTTTAGTGATTGTTCTAGTGATTCTTTTGCTAGTAGGTGCTGTTCTAATTGACCTAATAAAATACCTTTTTTTAAGTGCAAAACGCTATCATCACTTTGTAAAATTAACGCAAGGTCTAATTGCTCTAGTGCCTGTTCAAACTGATTGTTTTGTTGGAAGGCCTCTGCGAGCAGCACAATAAAACTTATATTAGCATCTATTGATTTTGCTAATTGAAGGTGAGTAATAGCTTGTGGGAACTTTCCTGTTAAAATTTCTAACTTTGCTAACTCAAATAAAGGTTGGGGATTTTCTTTATCACTGTCAATAACATCTTTGAGGTAATCTTCAGCAAGTTGTAGTTCTCCTAATACGGTATAGGTCTGACCAAGAAGCGACCATGTTTCAACGTCGTCAGGGGCTACTAGCTTAGATTTTACTAATAATGTTTTTGCACGAAAGGGATTATTTAATGCGAGTTCAATTTGAGCGGCTAACTTTAACGCTCTTATATCGTCACTAATAATAGCGATATATTTTTGCAAAAAATCTTGAGCCTTTAAGTTTTCTTGTTGCTGAAAACTAATCACACCCGCTAAATAAAGATACACGGGATTCTGTTTCATTATATCTTCGGGTAATCCCATTAATACGGTATTGATATGAGCGGTTGTTTTATTAACTTCTTCAGTATTACCTAAGGCACTGTTTGCAATTATCTTTAAATAATTTGCTTTCGGCTCATTGGGGATTTCTGTGATGATTATACCAAGGTCGTTTAAAGCAAGTTGAAAATCACCCAGTTCAATATATAAACTGGCTCGTGTAAGTAACGCAGGAAAATCTTTATTATTTAGCTCAATAACTTGTGAAATTATTTTTAACGATTCAATCCGATTGCCAGCTTGCTGTTCTATATTAGCAAGCATTGTCAAAGCGACACTGTTTGTTGGCGATAAAGAGAGTGCTTTATCAATATAGGCTCTTGCTTGGAGCATATTTCCATTAAGCAGTTCTACTTGTGCTATGCCTAATTGGGCTTTGATACTACTAGGCATATACTCTAAAGCTTCTTGGAATAAAACTTTTGCTTGCGCTAAGTTATTCATCGCTATAAAAGCACGTCCTTGCAATACGGCAACTTTACTCAGTTGTTGTTTTTGAGTTATAGAAGCCATTGGCGCATTAATTACTTTTTTATATTTTTGCTGTAAAAGATAAGCTTCAAGCATTAACGGCAGTATTTTACTTTCATCAGCATTCTTTTCTTGAGCGTTTTCTAGTTGATTTTCTGCCGAAGCGCCATCACCCATAGCAATATATACTTCGGCGAGTAACACCATAGAAGGTAAATGTTCAGGATCATTTTTTAAGGCATTCTTTAAATGAATAATTGCCGCATTGAGTTCAGAAAGGTAAAAGCTTGCTAGGGCATCTTCATAAGGTTTATCTGCGTTTTGATCGGGCAAAGCCAGAGCATGCGAACTCAGCAATAAAATTGTGCCGGAGAGTAAGGCTAAAGTCGTTTTTACCAAAGAGGCCATTTAATTATTTCTCTTATGAAAATCAATTGCTAAGGATACTAGGAGTCATTATGAATATCTAGCAGATCTTTAATTGTTTAAGTTGTACCGTTAATAGTTGTCGATATTTTTTACACTTTTAGGTAAAATAACCGATATATCAAATAATATAATCCTATGCACTTAAAAATAAAGGGCTTTTTAATCTTGGCTTGAATATTGAATTGTGTGGGGTCAATAAGTAAATAAAATTTATACATAGTCTTGTGTTTTTATTACACATGTTATTTATGCCAGTATTTAGAAGTAGGTTTAAAATATGAAATGTTTAAAATGGATTGCAATCGCTGCACTTTCAGTATCAAGTATTAACGGGTTTGCTACAACACTTACCGCCGAAAACATAATGAATCAGTACACTGATAAAGGTTATTCTGATATTCAAGATAATTATATAGGTAAAGGTCATAGTAATGACATCAATGGTAAATCTTATCTATATGACGTTGACCAAATGTTTGTTTCTCGTGTCGGTACCACACTATCTGTTGATATCTTTACTGCATTTTACAACGATATAAATAGAGACGGCATCAGGCTTGGTGATTTGTTTATGGCTGCTGATAATAGTTTTAACAGTACTGGAGAATCGCCTTGGGATCCCCAAGGAAATACCTCAGATGACAGCTTTACTAGCGCTGCAGCTAATTCAAATACCGGCACAAATTGGAACTACGTTTACGATTTAAGTGGTGCACGTAATTCTAATTCAGGAACTGGGCAATTAAAGTCGAATTTTGGTGCTAATCAAGTTGTTTCTTCAACGACTCTTCATGGTAACAGTGCCCGTGCTGATCAAGCGGTTATGCTTGCTGATAATAATCATACTGATAAGATTCATGATTCATCTTCATGGTATGCAGATACTTCTTATAGCTATGCTAAGACCGTTGGTGGAACATGGAATGGCTACGGTAAGGTGAGTTTTACCTTTGACGTTACTGGAACTGCATTAGCGACAGCTAATCAAATTGCCTTTCGCTGGGCAATGACCTGTGCTAACGATATTATTGAAGGTGTAGTTTCTTTTGCTCCACCTACAGATACTATTGCAGTGCCGGAGCCACAAACATTTGTATTAATGTTACTTGCTATGTTTGGTCTTATTTACCGTAGAAAAATAACTCACTAATTTACTATTAGCTACTGACCCGTTAGTGGTTTAATTAATGCGCTATATTTAATTATATAGCGCATTTTTTGTATATATTTCAGATTAAATTCTTCTTCTTGCTGATAAATTTTACTATCTCAGACAATACTTGACTAAATTAGTCAAGTTTAAGATAATACACGCGAGACACTCCCGTAACATCTTTGTAAGTAGAGCAATATGTCAACTCCCGAATTACCAATAAAATTTTCCGATGCCGCCGCAAATAAAGTATTATCTTTGATCACAGAAGAAGAGAATCCGGAATTGAAATTACGTGTTTATGTAACAGGTGGTGGTTGCTCAGGGTTTTCATATGGATTTACTTTTGATGAAAAAGTAAATGACGGTGACATGACTATTGTGAAAAAAGGCGTCACTATGGTTATTGATCCTATGAGTTTACAATATTTAGTTGACGGCGAAGTTGACTATATTGAAGGTTTAGAAGGTAGTAGATTTTTAGTACATAACCCAAACGCTTCATCAACCTGTGGTTGTGGATCTTCTTTCTCAATCTAATTCTCTTTAGTTACATTGCGATTAACAAAAAGCCAGCGAAATATCACTGGCTTTTTTGTGCTTTTTTTTCAGCTACGGCCATTCTTTTATTTAAAAAGTTTTTTAAATTAGGCATGCTATTACACCTGATACTGCCGCCAAGCAAGGTTGACATCGCTTTTAGCGCACTATTAAATTTACTGCTATTACAATCTACCTCTTTAATTTTTGCTTTCGCTGGGGCTAACTGATCATACGTTGTGATGGATTGGCCAACGGTACTCTTCTTGGTTAGGTATTTAGTTAAGCTGTCGTTTGCAGCGTTTTCACGGGCTTGGTTATCTAAACGTTGCTTAAGCTTCTCCAGTGACGTTTGACTCATTTTTTTACTTGATGTTTTACTCTCCAACACGTTTTTATCAATTGGCTGTTTAGATAACTTTGCAGGCTGTATCTTCCTATTATTGGTTTTTTCTAACCATTCATTACTTCTTTTTTTTTCATCTGTTGGCATGGTTTCTTTAATGGCTAGCGGTTCCTTGCTGGAAGTAAGAATCGCTTTTTTCCTTAACCGTAAAGGAAAATATAGGCGAGCTTGAATAATAGGGTTAACCGAATCGTTATTTTTTACTGCGCTAAGTGGAACTGTTGATAACCCTTGTGTAAAAATGATCAGTACAGCTATATGCAAGATAATCGAGAAGGTCAGTCCTTTGCTTAATTTATTCAAATGTAATCCTCCTTGTTTACTTTATATTTAGCGCTGTAGTATTGAGCTATAAATCTTTTAAAAGTTCAGTATTCGCTTAATTAGGGCTCAATGGTTTTAATAAAGATAGTTTGCCACTTTTTTAAGGCGAACCTATTTGCATGTCGGCGCAAGATTCTTGATACTGAATTAATTCTACAATCAATAATATCTATAAAAGGGAATATAATGCTTAAAGTGCCTTTTCAATCTGTAATAAAAACGCTTGTTTTCAGTAGTACTTTGTTAGCTTTATCAAGTTCAGCGGCAACACTGACTGAATCAGAAACTAAGCAACTGACACAATTAAAAAATACCGCTCTGCAATCTAATTTGTCCTATCAAGTCTTAGAATCTTTAACCACGGAAGTGGGGCATCGATTAATGGGTTCAGAAGGTGATAGAAAAGCTGTCATTTGGGCGCAAGCTAAAATGAACGCTTTAGGCTTTGATAAAGTGTGGACAGAAGAAGTCACGGGTACTTTTTGGCAACGTGGTGAAGCACAAGCGAAAATAATCTCGCCTTATCCTCATAAGGTCGTCGCCATTGCTCTTGGTGGCAGTATTGCTACCAGTGAAGAAGGGTTGATTGGAGATGTTGCACATTTTGAAACCTTAGCTGACTTAATCGCGGCACCAGATAACAGTTTAGATGGAAAAATTGCATTTGTTTCTTATCAAATGGAAGAGCATATCGACGGTAACGGCTATGGTCCAGCCGTAGGTACGCGTGTGGGTGGGGCAGTTGTAGCGGCTAAAAAAGGGGCATCAGCATTAATTATGCGTTCTGTAGGTACAGACAATAACCGTATAGCTCATACCGGCATTATGCGTTATGAGGCTGGCGTGAAAAAAATTCCTGCAGCTGCGCTTTCAAATCCTGACGCAGACTTACTTGTTAATCAATTAAAGCGTAATAAACCGGTTAGCTTTTATCTAAAATTAACCAGCCATACTGATGCTAAAATAACAGCTGTTTCTGCCAATGTCATTGGTGAAATAACCGGTAGCGAATTTCCTGATGAAATTGTCTCAATTGGAGCCCACCTTGACAGCTGGGATGTCGGTACGGGTGCATTAGATGATGGTATGGGTGTTGCTATGATGCTTGCCTCTGCTCACCATATTGCTCAATTACCTATACGTCCAAAGCGCACTATACGCGTCATTCTTTTTGCAGCTGAAGAAGTGGGTTTATTAGGTGCAAAAAAATATATGGAGGTCCATGAAAAAAATATGGATAATCATATCATTGGCGCTGAATGGGACTTTGGTGTTGGTCAAATTTATAAAATGACTTCGGGTGTTGGTAAAGAGTCATTAACGGCAATTAACGACCTTGCTAAGCATCTTGCGCCATTAGGCGTTGAATTATCAAACGATAATAATGCACAAGCACAATCAGATATGAGTGTGATGAGCGCTGCGGGTATGCCAAGCATGAATTTTGCACCTGATGGTACCAAGTACTTTGATTATCACCACACAGAGAACGATACCTTGGACAAGGTGAACCCTGAAGACTTAAAGCAAGCAACAGCGGTTTACACCCTATTTGCTTATTTTTCAGCCCAGTCAGGAATTAACTTTAGAAAATAATATGAGGAGTCGTGAAAAGTTAAGGCTGATTTTTCGCGACTCATTATTCATCACTTCGTAAATATAATCCCTTATTCTTTTTATTTAGCTCACCGGCACCTGCTCTTCTATTCGTACAAGTATAAGAAACATTTATTGTTTTCTTGATTTTATTAGAACTATAAACTTAACTTTTAATAAATATACTTACTCATAGTCAACAGAAGAAGTTCTTTAAAGTGCTCCACGAGAGTAAATGAATAGTACCTTCACTGTACCTACTTTCAGTTTTATTAAAAAAGGTGAATTAATCTTTGGTGTTTACTCGCGTTAATGCTGGTAAAGTAATAGGTGGCTACAGCCATTTATCATGAGATTACTAAAAACGTATCCAGCTAATCACCTTATGATTTATAATAAGTTGAACTTAGCCTAGTGATTGAATAACAACAGACTTTCTTGTGGAGTGTATGCTTGATAAGCACTTCTAGCAGATTTAGAGCATTGTGTAGAACGGAGTCTAGTCATTGAGTTTCATGTAAGCTCAACTTAAGAAAATGCTAATGTAAAAGTAGTTAAAAATTTTTGAAGGCCCGAAGGGCTTATTATTTGAGTATTTTAACAATGTACGGTGCATCGTACGCCATTTACGATTAGGATAAATATGAAGTTTTTTAAAGAATTACCTATATTTCATAAAATATTAGCAATACTAGCGATTGCAATTTTGAGCTTTGTTATTAATTTACTTATTAACATTACTGCCATCTCTAAAAACCAAATATTATTACAAAAAATTCAAAATACTACGATTCATTTGGTTAACTTAACCAGTGAAAATGTCAGTACTTGGCAACGTGTAGATGAGCTCTACAACCAGAGTGTCTCTTTTGGTGATGAAGAGTTAGTTGATCAAGCTAGTCAGTTAGTTACGGTGTTAACCGGTAATTTAACGCGTATTGATTCACTTGAACCCTCGTTTTCCGATACTTCTACTCTAGTCTCATTAAGCAACGAGTATAATGACATCGCGCGAAATATTTCAGTAGGATTTATCAAGGAAGAAATCGATTTTCAATTGGCCTCAACAAAGACCAGTATTGATAATAAAGCAGATATTTACCAAAAGGTTACTGACCGCTTAACCCAGGAAAAAGAAAAGGCGGCTAAAGTATTTAATACCTTGGTTGAAGAAACAGTGGCTAACTCTAGTGACTCAAGAGATTTAAGTATTTTAGTGGGTATTTTACTTTTGGTTATGATGTCACTATTGAGTATCGTCATCGCACGTTCAATTAGTCATTCAGTATTAAATATTGATGCTTCTTTAAAAGAACTGGCAGAAGGTGATGGTGATCTAACCAACCAGATTGAAGTCATGAGTCAGGATGAATTAGGCAGTGTTGTTAAGAACTTTAATGCTTTTACTCAGTTGCTAAGAGGTATTGTTTCAGATGTCATTGATGTTGTGCCACCCCTTACCAAAAGTGCTGAACAATTGGCTGAAAAGGTACGTGATGTTGATGCTAATGTACAAAGCCAAGCAGAAGTGGCTGAAATAACAAAACAATCTATGGTTGAAATGCAATTTAGTGTTACTGATATTGCTAAGTCTGCCGCAGAAGCCGCAAATGCTGCAGGTTCTGGAGAAGCAGAAGTTAATCGAGGCATGGAGAATGTTCAGCGTTCTTTACTTATCTCAGGTGAATTAGTCCACGAAATTGGTAATGCAGCGGATGTGGTTGATAGGCTGGCTAAAGACTCGCAGAACATGAATAAAATTCTTGATGTTATTAATGGAATCGCCGAACAGACAAATTTATTAGCGTTAAATGCTGCCATTGAAGCGGCTCGAGCGGGCGAGCAAGGCCGAGGCTTTGCTGTAGTTGCAGATGAAGTTAGAAGTTTAGCTTCGAGAACAGCGTTATCTACTACTGAGATTCGTGGTTTACTAGATAAGCTCATTTCAGCGGCTGACCAGTCGGTAAGTACCATGGGATTAGCGCGAGAAAAAGCAAATACCAATGAGGAAATATCACTTGCAGTTGATAAATCTTTAACAAATATAAAAGAACAAATCGGTCATATTAGTTCAATGAACAGCCAAATTGCTACGGCAACAGAAGAGCAATCTTGCGTTGCTGAGACCGTTGTTAATAATATAGAGCAGATGTATAACAGTTTTGGAGCGACTCAAACGGCGATCGAAGAGATTGGTAATGTGGCTCATTTAGTTGATAAAAATGCCATTCAATTACAGAAGGCAACATCGAAGTTTAAGGTTTAAGACCTTTACCCTTCCATTAAAAGAAATTCGATGATTTTGTTCATATCTAGATCAAAATCATCGGCTCTTACCCCTCGAACAATAAAGTCTTCATTGTCGGATAAATTTATATCTTCAGCCATTACGTAACGGCCATCTAGAGAATTATAGAATGAACGCACATTAGGATTGATTGGATCGCCATCATTTCTGCTTTCGACAATAGCCAGTTTATTGGAACTCAATTCGACTAATGAACCAACAGGATAAATACCCATACACTTGATAAATAAGTCGACTAAACGCTGATCTAAATGCTCTTTTTGCGCCAAACTTCGTAAAATACTAAATGCTTTTATATGGCTATAACCCTCTTTATAACAACGGTTGGCGGTTAGGGCATCAAAAATGTCACAAATGGCAATCATCCGACCATATTTCGTGATTTTTTCTTTAGGGATGTTATAAGGGTAGCCAGTGCCGTCGAGCTTCTCATGGTGGAGTGCAGCAACTTCAAGACTCAATTCGGAAATACCCGGCGTCGACTCTATTATTTTTATCGAATGGTTTACGTGGCTTTTCATAATGGTAAATTCAGCTTCTGTTAACTTACCCGGTTTATTTAAAATGCTATCTGGGATATTAATTTTACCGACATCATGTAAAAAAGCACCAACTGAAAGTAACTGAATTATTTTTTTGTCTATTTTTAAAAAGCGCGCAAAAATCGTCATTAATACAGAAACCGATACTGAATGCTCGAGTAAGTACTCATCTTTTTTCCTGATATTGATCACACAGGCTAAGGCATCCGCATTTTTAAATACGGTATCAATGGTTTTATTCGTTATTTCAATAACGGGTGTTAAGTTTATATTTCGTCCTTGTTGAGCATCTGAAAATACTTGCCGTTGAATCTCTTTTGATTGATTAAAGAGTTTTTTTGCTTTGCTTATCTCTAAGATAATGGGGGATTTATTACTTGCTGGTAAGGGCGTCTCTTTTATACGACCAACAATATTATTATCGGCATCGAAGGTGAGTGTTTTGCTGGTATCAATTAATAAACTTTCGACGCCCCTGCTACGCAAATTACCTATAACCTTGATATTTTTTATATGGCCAGGGGTTGTTAAGCTGTAAGCGCCTCGTTGTTTGGCGATATCAACCACATAATGCCCTTTTAATAATCCTGAAATTTCAATTTCAACAATCATAAATAATATACTCGTTAAACTAGCAGCTGTTTTCTATTATTCTTTAGTTGATATAAATGGGTATCCGCCTC
This sequence comes from Colwellia sp. BRX8-4, assembly GCF_014077345.1. Classification (NCBI taxonomy): domain Bacteria; kingdom Pseudomonadati; phylum Pseudomonadota; class Gammaproteobacteria; order Alteromonadales; family Colwelliaceae; genus Colwellia; species Colwellia sp. BRX8-4. Next base: position 56,416 of record NZ_JACGVS010000001.1, on the reverse strand, counting down.
TTTTAGCAGTTCGTCCATAGAACGTTTACCATCACTTGCTGCTACCCCACAGGTTATTGTAACGGGTAAAACTGTTTGTTGATAAGGCATAGGGTTTTTGATAAAAAACTCGCTTAAACGTTTTGCTGCTAGTTCTGCTTCTTGGTATTTTTGGCTTGCCAATACCACAACAAATTCATCGCCTGCGAAACGAAAACAGCGGTCATTTTCTCTTATTAATCCTTGTAAATTTGTCGCTATATAAGCCAGTACTCTATCACCACAATCATGACCGTATCGGTCATTAACTTGTTTGAAATCATCACAATCAACAAATAATAGTGAAAAGGGAACGCCATACCTTTGCTGTCGTACTAACTCCTCGGCAATAAAAATTTCCATTAAACGACGGTTGGCAACACCGGTTAAGCGATCATAATGTGCCATGTATTCAAGTTGCTCTCGAATGAGCACATTGGATAAGCACAAACTTACTTTAGTAGCGAGTTGCTCTAAATGAAAGGTGCCGAGTATATTACTAAAGCGACTTTTATCTCTATCAGAAAACAATAGGCTACCAAAAAGTTGCCCTTCTAGTATTAAGGGAATAAGCGCAATAGATTGTGCTTCTATAAGTAATTCAGTAGGTATAACAGCAGGTAAATTATCTAAATCATTCGTTAGGAAAGGTTTACTGTCATGATGAAAAGCTTTTAGCTGCTCTAAAGATATTTTGTTACTATGTCGTTGTTGCCAATTCGATTGCAATCGTTCATTGAATAAATAGCTGATCGGTGTTGGTTCAACCAAAAGTAAAGTAATCTCAGTGATATCAAATTTTTGTTGTATGGAGTTCAACAAACGTTGGATAAGTTCTTCACAAGATTTACTTTCAAGTACTTCTTTTTCTATTTCAAATAGCTTTAGTGCAATGTTTTCATTAGCTTTTGAGTTGGCGATTAGTTGCTCAATTTCTAATTCTGACATAATCATTTCTTGTTTTATGAAACCGTTTTAATTGTGTTCTTTTCAGAGCTATTGTGCAAGGGCTTAGTCAGGTCCCCTTTGTTAATCGCTATATTTACTAAAACATCACTTTTAAACGCTAAGGTAGTTGAGATAATGGTATTAATATTGCTTAACCTTTAATCGTTGATAAGAGAGGCTGTTGGCAACAAAAAAATGTCAGTCTTTATTACTTAACCTTTTTTATGTTCAGCCGATAATAAGTTAATGCTTATATATTTTTTTGAATTTTTGGATTGTCATTTATGCGATTTTTATTAGTAATTTTAGCGTTGTTATTTTTTATAAGTAATACCTGCTATGGTCAAAAACTTGAAGCAGTGCAAATTTATACAGATAACCAGCTTTTGGGTTTGATTAAAGAGAATAAACATTTGGGGCAAGTTGTGCTCGACGAATGTCAGCTTGTACAAGACATTGAAGCACGAGCCACTAAATCAGAATACCCTTCGTACCAATTTCTTTGGGGGGATATGCTAGCGTATGGTGTCTGTGTTAAAAAAGATGTGCCGCTTGGACTTCACTTTATGAAAAATGCTGCAGACCAAGCTTTGCCTGAGGCACTTGAACAACTGGGGCGTTACTACCATACCGGTAAATTTATGCAGGTTGATGTAGAAAAAGCAATGTTTTATCTCAAAGAAGCCGCGGCAGTAAATAATTTAAAAGCACAGATCCGTTTAGCGGATATTTATGCACAAGGCTATGGTAGTCCATTAGACTACCCAGAGTTATATACACAACTTCATCACTCAGTTACCGATGATAAAAAAATTCATCAGCAAATTGCAAAAATATTATCAGCATTGGCAGATAAAATGCCAGAGCATGTTGTTAATTCAGCCAAAGAAGGTAAATTTTAAGCTGTTTTTCATGTGATGACATTTTTTATCGCATTACTCTCTTAATGGCTTTAGCTAATAAATTCATTAATTAACATATGCCTAACCGATTTATATTGCGTTATTAAAATTTAAAAAAGCATCATCATTCGATAAAATTAATGTCTATCGACAGCGTTTTTAATTACCACTTAAAACCAACGCTTTGAATGGTAACGGGTATAGGTATATAATTGCTGTATTAACACATTAATCGAGTTTATCCCCTGAAAGATCCTCATCAAAAACGCGAAGCACAAAAATACGACAATCCAGTGGCGAGTCGAGAATTACTATTATCAGTAATAGAAAACTCTGCTGTGCCACTTAATTTTAAAGCGATATGCAAAGCTTTGAATTATCATGATGAAACGCATCATGTTGGCGTAAAGAGGCGTTTGCGTGCTATGGAAAATGCAGGTCAGCTTGTTTTTAATAAACTTAAGCAATATGTCATTCCTGCCAAAAATAGTTTGATCACGGGTAAAGTTACCGGTCATCGTGATGGTTTTGGCTTTTTTATACCTGACATTGCTAAAGGTGAGAAGCCAGGCAAAGATTTTTATATTTCATCTCATGAAATGCAACGTGTATTCCATGGTGATATTGTTAGCGCTATTTTAGTGGATCGTACCGATCGTAAAGGCCGACAAGAAATTAAAATAATTGAAGTCATTGAACCGCGTAAAGCCGGTATTGTTGGCCGTTTCTATGTTGAACATGGTATCGCTTATATTGTTCCAGACGATGCGCGTATTAAACAAGATATTTTGATTGAACCCGAAAGCAAGCTTGGTGCACGCCACGGACAAATGGTGGTGGTCAATGTTCTGCATCGCCCATCAAAACGCAATAATGCCGTAGGTGAAGTGATTGAAGTCTTAGGTGACCATTTAGCACCAGGCATGGAAATTGACATTGCTCTACGTGAGCATGATTTACCGCACGAATGGTCGGCTAGCGTTATTGAAGAAGTTGCAACAATAGCAGACGAAGTCGAAGACGAAGCAAAAATTTCACGAGTTGATTTACGTGACTTACCGCTAGTTACTATAGATGGCGAAGACGCCAGAGATTTTGATGATGCTGTTTACTGTCAGCCTGAAGAATCCGGTGGCTGGCGTTTATGGGTGGCTATAGCCGACGTAAGTTACTACGTACGTAATGGTACAGCGCTTGATGATGAAGCTATATCTCGTGGTAATTCGGTGTATTTCCCGAGCCAAGTTATTCCTATGTTACCGGAAAAACTATCTAACGGTTTATGTTCATTAAACCCTGATGTTGACCGTTTATGTATGGTTTGTGAAATGACTATCAGTGCGTCAGGTGAGTTGTCGGGTAGTAAGTTCTACTCTGCGGTTATGCGCTCACATGCTCGTTTTACTTATAGTAAAGTAGCAGCAATTCTATCGGGTGAAGACGCAACCGAAAAGGCAGCGTTGCGCGAACAATATCAGCCATTAGTCGGCGATTTAGAAAATTTATATCAAATGTATTTAGCATTAAAGACCTCGCGAACTAATCGTGGTGCCATTGCCTTTGAAACCTCCGAGTCTCTATTTTTGTTTAATAGTGATCGTAAAATAGAATCGATTGTGCCGCTTATTCGTAACGATGCGCATAAAATCATTGAAGAATGTATGGTTTTAGCGAATGTGGCAACGGCAAAATTTGTAGAAAAACACCAAATGCCGGGCTTATTCCGTGTTCATGACAAACCGAGTGAAGATAAGTATAAAAACTTTGTCAGTTATTTAACTGAACTCGGCATATCCTTGCCAACACGAGAGCAACCTGAACCTGCTGATTACGCTAATATTTTAAACCATGTTCAAGGTCGTCCAGACCAAGAGTTGATCCAAACCATGTTGCTGCGCTCTATGCGCCAAGCAGTTTATCAAAGTGAAAATTTAGGACATTTTGGTTTAGCACTCGAGTCTTATAGTCATTTTACTTCGCCAATTCGTCGTTATCCAGATTTGGTTATTCATCGAGTGATTAAAGCGATTCTGGCAAAGCAAGCACAAAGCGCTAACGAAAGTAATGAAGCGAATGCCGGATTTTACCAATACTCACCTGAAGAAGTTATTGAACTAGGAGAGCATTGTTCAATGACCGAACGTCGTGCTGATGATGCGACTCGTGATGTTGCTGATTGGTTGAAATGCGAATTTATGCAAGATCACGTTGGTGATACTTTCACCGGTGTTATTTCAACCGTTACTAATTTTGGTCTATTTGTACGCTTAACCGATTTACATATCGAAGGCTTAATTCATATAACCTCTTTAGGGCATGACTATTATCACTTTGATGATGTTCGCATGTGTTTGAGCGGTGAACGTTCGGGCACTAAATATCGTATTGGTGATGTTTTAGAAGTTAATGTTGCCGCAGTAAACTTAGATGAGAAAAAAATAGATCTCGTTTTGTCGGGTGAACAAGCCCCGAAAAGTAGTGGTAAACCTGATGGTAAATCGAAAGCTAAAAGTACAGGGCTGAGAAAAAACGCCGATCAGGGCTTTAATAGGCCCAAGGGAACTAGCGACAAAGGAGCGCCTAAAAAGCCAAAAGACAAGAAAACAGAAAAATCAAAAGCTAAAAAGCGTACCGCACGAAAAAAACGTCCAGGTAAAAATGCTCGTAAAACGGCTGAGTAATATCGGTTAAAAAGTCGTAACGATTAACGTTCGACCGATACGTAATGAAGCTCGATATAGAGTAATTAAAGAAGAAGTTGAAAAGAGAATAACATGGCAAAACAAGACGAATTAGTATTTGGCATTCATGCTGTTAATGAATTAATTAAACGTGCTCCAGAACGCTTTATTGAGCTTTTTTTATTAAAAGGTCGTGAAGATGAACGGTTAATGACGATCATTAATTTGTCAAAAAAGTATGACATATCCACCCAGCTTGTTAGCCGTAAGGTCCTTGATGAAAAAAGTGATGGCGAACAGCATCAAGGCGTCTTAGCACGTATTACCCAAGGAAAAACTTACACCGAAAATGATCTCGTTGATATTCTAGCCCAAGCCAAACAAAAAGATGAAACACCCTTTTTATTAATTCTTGATGGTGTCACCGATCCTCATAATCTTGGTGCGTGTCTTAGAAATGCAGATGCGGCCGGTGTACAGGCTATTATTGTTCCAAAAGATAATGCGGCCCGCTTAACAGCAACAGTGCGTAAGGTTGCTGTTGGTGCAGCTGAAACCGTGCCATTGGTACAAGTGACAAATTTAGTACGTACGATGAAACAGTTGCAAGACAATGGTGTTTGGATTATTGGTACAGCAGGAGAAACGGATCATTGTTTGTACGATGAGAAATTAGCTGGCCCAATGGCATTAGTGATGGGCGCAGAAGGCAAAGGTATGCGTCGATTAACCCGTGAAAACTGTGATCAATTAGTTAAATTACCTATGGCTGGCAGTGTTTCAAGTTTAAATGTTTCTGTTGCTACCGGCATTTGTTTGTTTGAAATAGTACGCCAACGCCGTTAATGTTTACCTACATTTATGGTAGTTAAGTTGTGCCACAGCTTTAAACCTCAATAAAATCATCAAAGAAGTCATTTTCTTGGTGATTTTTTTGTTTATTGCCCTGTATCCTTATATTTATCTTGCCTTCGCTGCTTATATTTACTACACTTCGCGACCTTAATTCAGCCCGAACTTTTTGTTCCTTGCCTCTTTCTGGTGTTTGGCTGAGCCAGCTAATGAGGCTACAACCGTAAGGAGCTCGTAATGCGTCATTACGAAATCGTATTTATGGTTCACCCTGATCAGAGTGAACAAGTACCTGGCATGATCCAGCGCTATACAGACTTGATCAATGCTGCTGAAGGCAAAGTCCACCGTCTTGAAGACTGGGGCCGTCGCCAATTAGCATACCCAATCAATAAATTGCACAAAGCACACTATGTTTTATTAAACATTGAAGCGCCACAAGCAGTTATTGATGAGCTTGAAACAGCTTTCCGTTACAATGATGTTGTTATTCGTAACATGATCATGCGTACTAAAGACGCAGTAACAGAAGCGTCAGCAATGGCTGCTGCTAAAGAAGAACGTCGCGACGATCGCCGCGAAGTTAAGAAAGATGCTCCAGCTGTTACAGAAGCACCAGTTGCTACTGAAACTACAGAAGAAGCTGCGAGCGAATAAGTAACTCGTGACAAACTCTCTTTATGAGAATTGCCTTGTGTTGGTAGGTGAAGTGGTAAAACCACCGAAAAAATCAACAAGCCCTGCAGGTATTCAGCATTGTCAGTTTTCAATGGACCATAAGTCCATACAAAATGAAGCTGGCATGAACCGACAAGCATTTGTCCGGATACAGGTTGTCGCAACAGGTGAGCTGTCACAAAACTTAACTCGTGATTTAATTGCGGGCAGTAAGCTCAAAGTGACTGGTTTTATAAACCGTCATGAATCAAGAAATGGTAACCCACTTCTTGTCTTACATGCTCAACATATTGAAATGATTAATTAAGGTGGTTTTTTTGGTTGGTTAATCTACCCAATAAAGACACCATATTTAGGAGAAATCCATGTCTCGTTTTTTTAGACGTCGTAAGTTCTGCCGCTTCACAGCGGAAGGTGCTACCTCTATCGATTATAAAGATATTGCTACACTGAAAAACTATATCACTGAAAGTGGTAAAATCGTTCCTAGCCGTATTACTGGTACTGCCGCTAAATATCAACGTCAACTTGGTCGTGCGATCAAGCGTGCTCGTTACTTAGCTTTATTACCATATACTGATTTACATAAGTAACCTAAAAAGGGGTTTTGAAAATGGAAGTAATACTTCTTGATAAAATCGCCAAATTAGGCGGCCTTGGTGACAAGGTATCAGTTAAATCTGGTTATGCACGTAACTTCTTATTACCGCAAGGTAAAGCAGTTTTTGCATCTGAAGCTAACGTTGAACATTTTGAAGCACGTCGTGCTGAAATTGAAACAGCATTAGCAGCAACTTTAAAAGCTGCTGAAGCTAAAGCTGCTAAAATCGTTGAATTGGCTGAAATCACTATCGCATCATCTGCGGGTGAAGAAGGCAAATTATTCGGTTCTATCGGTACTAAAGATATTGCTGATGCAATTACTGAAGCAGGCGTTGAAGTAGCGAAAGCTCAAGTGCGTATGCCTTTAGGTACAATCCGTGAAACGGGTGAATTCGAAATCGCAATTCACTTACACAACGATGTTGATACTAACATTAAAGTTGTTGTTATCGCTGAAGCTTAATTTAGTTCGCTAAATTACGTTGATAAAATACCGTTATTTCTTTTTAAGAATAGCGGTATTTTTTTGCCTATTGTTTCCGATAGTATAAATATTTTTACCTGAAAATTATCACTGTAAAATAATTCCCCTCTAAAATATCATCAAAAAGTAGGTATACTCCAGTCGTTAGCATTAAGTAAACCTCGTTCAATTAAACCGCCAATACCTTGTAAACCACCAGTATGTAATAAGACGAGGCGATGTCCTTTAGGAAAATACTGCTGATCTATTAAGTCTAATAACGCTAAAATCATTTTTCCTGAATATACAGGTTCAAAAATGAAACCTGTTTGTTGGCTAAAGCTTAATATTTTCTCCACATCTTCTTTACTAAATTTAGCATAACCGCCACGGTGAAATTCTGGCATTATTTGCCAATTACTGAAATGTAGATTATCACCGAGCAGGCTATTTACTTGTTCTGTTAAGTAACCATCTTGCTTTAATACGCCAATCCCTAAAAGATTATGCTGATTATTATCTGCTTTTATAAGTCCGGCTAATGTACCACCACTACCCACAGGCGTTACTAAAGTATCAAATTCACATTGTTGATTTAATTCAGTTATGACTTCGCCAACGCCAGCTAATGCTAAGGTGTTACTGCCGCCTTCAGGCACAATTAAATAGCCAGGGTATGTGAGTTGTAATTGAGCTAAGTACTCCTTGTTTTCACGAAGTCGATAGGATTTTCTGTCAACAAAGTGCAGTTCCATGCCCCATTGCTGCGCCATCGAGAGGGTGAAGTTACTCGCATATTCTTTTTCACCACGAATAATACCGATACTTTTTAACCCCTGCTTATGGCAAGCAAAGGCGAGGGCGTGAATATGATTAGAAAAACTACCACCAAAGCTTATCACACCAATATAGTTATGTGCTCGGGCGTGGCGTAAGTTAAATTTTAATTTACGCCATTTGTTGCCAGATATTATCGGATGAATAATGTCGTCTCGTTTGATCGAAACAGAGAGTTGATGCTTCTCAAATAAAGGGTGGATGATTTTCTGTAAAGGAGATTCTGTTTTCATAAAAGGTAATGTTATTCTTTACTTAAATATAACTACTCGATAAAAAACTTGCGCCTTCAATGGAATAGGGGATAATGATTTATAGACATCTGACTATAAATAATAATATTGATAAATGTCACTTATTAAAAAAATAAATAATTTTTTCTCCAAAGTTGAGTCCAAAGACTTGTTAGGTGTAAGTTTACATCAGCATTCTTTTGCCTTTTTTTCTTGTCCAGAGCAGGGGGAATCTCAGTTTCAACAAATTAACTCGCCATTGGCAGAGCATCCTCAACAGATTAAAATTCAAAAAGAAAAGTATCAGTTGCAAGGGCAATGTCATCTAGTGCTGGCTTCATCACAAACCCAAATATTGCAAGTCGACAAACCCAATATTCCCGATAATGAATTAAACGCCGCTTTAAAATGGCAGATTAAAGATCTCGTTAACCATTCTCCAGAAGATATGGTACTCGATTATTTTGACGGTCCAACACTTTCTGGTGGCAATGACAAAATAAACGTTGTTTGTGCTTCTAAAAAAGAATTATTAGCCTTAATTGGTCCACTTAATCAAGATGGGCTAATATTGAAGTCGATTACTACCGAAGAATTCGCCTTTGCCAGTTTATTGCCAGTGAAAGATGATGCCTGTTTAATGGTATGTCAGCAACCTAACGAAGAAATAATTTTATTGATCGTTAAGCAAGGCAAAGTATTCTTCTCTCGTCGTTTACGTGGTTTTGCTCATATTGCAACCAAAACAGAAGAAGAGTTATCGTTTGGCATTGTTGATAATTTAAACCTTGAAATTCAACGCTCAACTGACTATTTTGAACGTCAATTAAAACAAGCACCTATACGCAGTATTGAAGTTATTGTGCCGATGGCTAATGAGGCGTTACTTGCACGTAAATTGGCTGAAAACACCAATGTTGCTGTGAACTTATTCACCATGCCTGAAGGTTTTAACCATGCACGAGAGTTTGCGGTAAGCTTAGGAGCAACAAAATTGAATAATATGGAGCCAATAAAATAATGGCAAAAAATTCAATTAATTTACTACAACAAGACTTATTGCCTAAACAAGTGCTGGTGACTTTACCCCGCGTTGTTATGCTTTGGTGTTTAACTCTCGTCTTTATGTTGTCTTGGACTTTTTTCAACCTTTATCAAGTAACTGAATTGACGGCTAAGTACGTAGCGCTTTCTCAAATAAAAACTAATCAAGATAACCAACTTGCTCAACTAGAAAATAAGCTCAAAGCGAACAGGGCAGACGTAACAGTGCTTGAAGAACTAGCAATGTTGAAAATTGTTTTGAAAAATAAAAGTGTGCTACTGAATGAATTAACTGATCGCACTCATACTTCGGTGGCAGGCTTTGCCTCATCGATGACAGAACTGTCTTTAATGCATCATAAAGACATTAGTTTGCAGCATGTTAATATTACTTATCAAGATTTAACGTTTTCTGGTGTGGCGCGAACGCCAGAAGCGGTACCCGCATGGTTAGCTAAATTTGAAACATCAAAGTTTTTATCAGGTAAATCATTTATTAATTTTTCTCTTAACGAAAATGAGCAAAAGCTTACCGAATTTTTAGTTAGTTCTAAATCAAAGACCGGAGGCGCCGATGAATAAACAATGGCAAGCGTATAGTGAAAAATATTTAACGATTACTCCTCGTGAACAATATATGGTGTTATTAACTGGGTTAGTTGCCATTATATTTATTATTCATAACTTCTTTATTGATGATAACGCGCTAAAGATTGTTAAGCTTGATAAGCAAATTATACAAGTGAACAACGACAATCGAACAGCTAAAGCTTCTATATTAATTTTTGAAGAAGGCTTGTCAAAAGATCCTAACGAATCATTAAATAAGCAAATTTCACAATATAAAGATAAATTAAATAAGGTTGATGTAAATTTATTAAAACTTACCTCAGACTTAATAGACCCTGTTCAAATGCGTTACGCGTTAATGCAGTTATTAAAAACCCAGAAAGGTGTTTCTTTACAATCATTTCAAGTTATTGCTGCACAGCCGATGAACATCGCTAGTACAGCGACTGCGGTTACCGATGATGGCACTAAAACGGCTGTCGTTAGCTCTGACCAGCCAGAAATGATACTTTATCGTCATGCGATAAAAATTAAACTCAGCGGTAGTTACTTTCAATTACGTGACTACTTAACACAGCTGGAAGCATTATCTTGGAAGTTTTTTTGGCAAGAGTTTACTTACCAGCTAAAAGAATACCCAGTGAGTGAGTTAGAAATAGAAATGTACAGCTTAAGTACTAAACGGGAGTTTATAGGTGTTTAAAATCTTAACTTTCAACAGTATTTTTTTTATAATTTTGCTGACTTCTATTGTGGCTAACGCTCAAGATGTTGACCCAACTAAACCGCTTTCAGGTACTGATTTTTCATCAATGAGTAAAGCTCAAACGACACCGAAAGCAGAATTAATATTAGAAAGTATTATTCATGGTGTAGAAGTACACACTGCTGTTATTAATGGCCAAGTGTTAAAAATAGGTGATTTTATTCGCCAATATGAATTAGTAGCTGTGAACAATACCAGCGTGGTCTTACGTTCAGCAGAAAAACGCTTAAAGCTCAGTGTTTTTTCTAGTGTCGTGGTTAAATCAAAATGAAAAGATATGATCAAATGAAAAACACTCAAAGAAAATTTTATTGTTTCACCTTACTGTTAACTTTGTTTGGTTGTCAAACGGCGCCAGATAAACCAACTGAAATGATTAATGCACTAGACAAAGCGATTGAAGAATCGAGTAAACCTGCGCCTAAAGCATTGCAACAAGTGCCAAGTGCTATTCAGCAAGAATTAATGCAACGTAATGTTAGCCAAGCTCGAGAGGGTTTATTGGCAGAAAAACGCTTAGAAATTGCCGCTAGCGATGTTAGCGCACAAGAGTTTTTCGCAGCTTTAGTCGACGAGTCAGCGTACAGCGTTGTTGTGCATCCTGACGTAAGCGGTACGATTACCTTGAACTTGAAAAGCAGTACGCTCAATGAAGTGCTTGATGTTGTTGAAGAGGTTTATGGCTATGAAATTAGACGTAGTGGTAAAATAGTACAAGTTTACCCAGCCGGTATTCGCACTGAAACTATTCCACTAAATTATTTGTTTGTTAAACGCTCAGGCATGTCGAGTACTAGTATTAATTCTGGTGGCGTGTCAGAAAATGACCAAGGTAGTGGTAATAACTCAAATAACAGTTCAAACGGTAATTCAAACAATTCTGGTAATTCAGGTGGTGGAAACAACCAAAATAGTCAACAAGGAAGTAGCGGTATTAATATTTATACTGAGACCACATCTGACTTCTGGGCTGAATTAAAAGAAACGCTAACGGTATTGGTAGGTTCTGAAGAAGGCCGTTCAGTTTTTGTTTCTCCGCAAGCAGGCTTAGTGACTGTTCGCGCTTTTCCAGATGAAATAAAAGTCATTAAGAGTTTTATTAACGATACAGAAACTCATTTACGTCGCCAAGTCATTATTGAAGCTAAGATTATGGAAGTTACGCTCAACGATGATTATCAGCAAGGTGTTAAATGGGATCAAATTTTAGGCAGTATTGGTAGCACTAACTTAGCTTTTTCAACGTCTGGCTCCATCGCTGGCAATGTTATTTCAAATACTATTGGTGGCACAAGTAACCTTACCATTAACAATAACGATTTTTCAGGTGTTATAGATTTACTCTCTACCCAAGGAAATGTACAAGTATTGTCAAGCCCAAGAATTACCGCTACCAATAATCAAAAAGCGGTAATTAAAGTCGGTGGAGATGAATATTATGTTACTGAGGTTTCAAGTACGACGACTACCGGTACGTCAACTACTACTACACCTGAAATTAACCTAACCCCTTTTTTCTCAGGGATTGCTTTGGATGTTACCCCTCAAATAGATGGTAATGGTGAGGTTATTCTTCATGTTCATCCTTCAGTTACTTCAACTGATGAGCAGACTAAAGTTATTAAACTTGGCAGTGAAGAAATAATTTTACCCCTTGCACAAAGTAGCGTACGTGAGTCCGATACTATTATTCGTGCTAAATCAGGTGAAATAGTGGTGATTGGTGGGTTAATAGAAACACGTAAAGTGATGTTAGATTCAAAAACACCTTTTTTGGGCGATATTCCATTTATGGGAGAGTTATTTAAAAGTAAAAGTGAAACTACCCAGAAAAAAGAACTGGTGATCATGTTAAAGCCGATTGTTATTGGCCAGGATACTTGGAAAAATCAATTACAAGATGCTCGCTCATTATTGAAACAATGGTTTCCTGAGGAAAATGATTTTTCTCAAAGTGAAAAAGGTAGGTCTGATGATTCTAGCGACAATGAATAATAGCTAAAATCTATGTACCTTTACCACTTTGGTTTAACGGAACTTCCGTTTACATTAACACCAAATACTGCATTTTATGTAGGGTTAGAGCCGCATAACGAAGCGTTAGCTGTCTTACTAACCGCGCTAAAAACAGGTGAAGGCTTTATAAAAGTTATCGGTGAAGTCGGTACGGGTAAAACCCTACTTTGCCGTAAACTGCTTAATGAAATACCCGAACATTTTGTAACCGCTTATATTCCTAACCCTTATTTAAAACCTGATGAATTACGACGAGCGGTTGCGGTTGAATTAGGTATCAAACAAGCACAGCGAATGTCAGTGCAATTGCTTACTCAACGTATTCAACAGCGATTATTAGAACTTCATTTAGCCGGTCATTCGGTAGTGCTTATACTTGATGAAGCACAAGCTTTACCAGAAGAAAGCCTTGAGGCTTTACGCTTATTTACTAATTTGGAAACTGAAACACGTAAACTTTTGCAAGTTGTGCTGTTCGCACAGCCAGAATTAGATGAGCGCTTAGCGACGAAAAGATTTAGGCAGTTAAAGCAACGTATCACTTTTTCTTATAAATTACGTGCGATGACAGCGCCAGAAGTTCAACGTTATATTCAACATCGTATGCAAGTTGCTGGCTATAAAGGTGCTTCTTTATTTAGTGCCGCCATATCGAAGAAGGTGGCGAAAGTTAGTTTAGGGATCCCACGTTTAGTTAATGTGTTATGTCATAAAATGTTGATGTTAAGTTATGGCCAAGGTCAATATCAGATAACGAACAAGCATTTATCTGTAGCGATAGAAGATACCGAAGCAACAACTCAAGCGAGCAATGTTAAAGGCTATTTAAGTATTACGGGTCTGATCATTTCAGCCATCTTAATTGTCTATGTTTTAAAAAATTATGGAGTGATAGCTTGAGCGTAATTAACCAGATGTTAAAAGATTTAGATCAGCGTAAAGCTGAACAACAAGGTTCGAGTGATTTTACCGTACCTGTTTCCTCAGCGTCCTTAAATAAAAAAACTGTTTTTATCGGTTTATTGATGATTATTTTATTAAACATTTGCGGTATTTTTGTTTGGCAAATGTATGTTGAAAACCAAACATTAAAAATGTCTAATTCTTCAGAAATTAATCGAGTTGGGAAAAAAGCCGAGCAAAATCAGGTCGTAATAAATGAAAGTTTAGCGCAACCACCGAACAGCACTGAACCAGTAAACATGACCAAAAATAGCGTTGTAGCATCTAAACAGGCTAGTTTGAATAATAATTTGAAAAGAGAACAGCTAATTCAAGTTGACTTAAACCAAGCTAATTTAGCTGAAACTTTGTCTCAGAATATTACAACCGAAGAAGCGCTCAGTAAGATTGATGCACCAGAGACAAAAAATAGTGGCTTAGTGAATGACTCAAATATTCAACAAGCGTCAATTGACTCTTTAGCGCCAGTAGCGAAAAAATCAACATTAACAATATCTCGCAAAGCACTAACGCCTTATCAACTTGCTGAGCAAAAATTAAAACGTGCTGAGCAAGCGCTTGCCAACAATGATATTTCTAAAGCAGAGACTATGTTCGAAGATGTATTATTAGTTCTACCAACACATAAAACAGCGAGAAAACATTTAGCGGCTTTATGGTTTGGCCGTCAATCTTATGCTGCTGCGTTAAACTTACTTTCTCAAGGCATTAACTTATCCCCTGATGATAGCGAATTTCGGGTGATGCAAGCTCGAATTTATTTACAGCAAAACAGACTACAACAAGCATTCGCCACTTTAAATAATATGCCGAATGTCAATGATGTTATTAATGTCGAATATCAGAGTTTACGCGCAACAACAGCGCAGCAACTTAAGGAATTCACATTTTCTGCACAAGCCTACCAAATTTTAGTTAATATCGAACCTACTTCGGGGCGATGGTGGTTAGGCTTAGGCGTAGCTTTGGACAGTAATAGTGAATTTAAGCAAGCAAGTACAGCGTATCAAAACGCATTATCTAAAACAGGGTTATCTGCAAGCGCTGAGAATTTTGCCCGTCAGCGTATTATCGAGTTGGGAGAATAATTATGGCAGCACCTAAATTAAAAATGCGCCTAGGCGATTTATTAGTACACGAGCATATCATTACTAATGAACAATTAATGCAGGCACTGAATAGCCAGAAAGCGACAGGACGAAAACTAGGTGATACCTTAATTGAACTTGGCCACATCGGCGAGCGTCAATTACAAGAGTTCTTAGCGCAACAGCTTAATGTACCTTTCTTAGATATTAGTCAACGTCGTATTCCCAATGAAGTTGCTTCATTATTACCCGAGGTTCATGCACGTCGTTTACGCGCGTTAATCATTGAAGACCAAGGTGAAAGTGTCTTGCTAGGGATGAGCGACCCTGCTGATTTAAGTGGTCTAGACCAGCTTGAAAGAATGCTTGCTCCGAAAAAAATAAACCTTGCTGTAGTCATGGAGTCACAGCTTTATCAAGCATTTGATGGCTTGTATCGACGCACAGCAGATATAGAATCATTCGCCAGTCAGTTAGAAGAAGAGTATGAACAAACCACTGATTTTGATTTATCATCAACATTTTCAGATGACAGCGGTGATGCAACAGTTGGTAAATTATTACAATCGGTCTTTGAAGATGCGGTGCAGATGCGTGCCTCTGATATCCATATTGAGCCAGATGAAAATCTATTGCGCATTCGTCAGCGAATAGATGGAGTATTACAAGAAAATATATTAAAAGAAAATAAAATTGCCTCAGCCATGGTTTTACGATTGAAACTAATGGCAGGCTTAGATATTTCAGAAAAACGTTTACCACAAGATGGCCGTTTTAATCTTCAAATTAAAGGCCATAATATTGATGTGCGTATGTCTACTATGCCAGTGCAGTACGGTGAATCGGTCGTTATGCGATTACTTGACCAGTCTGCAGGTTTGCTGTCTCTCGATAAAATTGGAATGCCTGCCGACTTAGTCGCCCGTGTTCGTCACCAAATTACCCGGCCACATGGTATGGTGCTAGTTACAGGGCCAACAGGTAGTGGTAAAACAACAACTTTGTATGGCGCGTTAACCGAACTTAACCAAGCGAGTAAAAAAATTATTACCGTGGAAGACCCCGTAGAATATCGTCTACCTCGGATAAATCAGGTGCAAGTCGCACCAAAAATCAATTTAAATTTTTCAACCGTGCTACGTACTGCGCTTCGTCAAGATCCCGATATTATTATGGTTGGCGAAATGCGAGATCAAGAAACGGTCGAAATTGGTTTGCGTGGCGCATTAACAGGTCACTTAGTGCTATCAACACTGCATACCAATGATGCCATTACCAGTGCCTTACGATTAATTGATATGGGTGCAGCGGGTTTTCTTGTTGGTAGTTCACTACGCGCGGTGATTGCACAACGTTTAGTACGCAAAGTCTGTGAATATTGCCTTGAAGACCATTCGCCAGACAGTCAAGAAATGATGTGGCTGACTCATCTTGCTGGCGATGAAGCCACAACAGCCAATTATAAAAAAGGTCGTGGCTGTCAGTCATGCCAGTACACAGGTTATAAAGGACGTATAGGTGTATTCGAATTATTAGAAATGAATGATGCGATGATGGCGGCTTTAAAACGTGATGATGCTGAGGCATTCACTGAATTAGCAAAAGCTAATCCTACTTTCACACCGATAGCACAAGCGGCATTTAATTATGCTAAACAGGGTATTATTAGCGCAGAAGAAGTACTTCGTTTAGTTGATAGTATTGACGTTCAGGGTTAAGAGTAGACTTACTTATGGCTATATTTAGTTACGTAGGCAGAAATGCTAGCGGCTCACAAGTTAAAGGGACAATAGAAGCAACAAACGCTAATACGGTTGCTGAGCAATTGTCACGTCAAGGCATTATTCCCGTTGCTATTAATAAATCAAAAGATAGCGGTTCAACTGATATAGCAAATATAGATATTGGTGATTTACTGGGCTTTTCTGTTATATCACTGGATGAACTCATTGTCTTTTGTCGACAAATGTATGCACTTGTTCGTTCGGGCGTGCCAATATTACGCGCGATCAACGGTATGGCAGAATCAAGTACATCTGATAAATTAAAAGTTGCTTTAACTGATATTGGTAGTCAATTAGAAGGCGGCTACACCCTTTCAACCGCTTTAAGTAAATACCCTAAGCTTTTCTCACCTCTATTTGTTTCGTTAGTCCATGTTGGCGAGAATACCGGGCAGCTAGATGGTTCGTTCTTAAAGCTGGCCAATTATCTTGAACGAGAGCAAGACACCCGTAAACGAATAAAAACCGCCTTACGTTATCCAAGTTTTGTCCTCGGCGCCATTGTGATTGCTATGGTCATTTTGAATATTTTTGTTGTTCCTACATTTGCAAATATGTTTGCAAAATTAGGTGCTGACTTACCCGTGACTACAAAAATGCTAATTGCCAGTTCGAATTTCTTTTTAAACTACTGGCCTCATCTGCTTGTAGGAAGTGTATTTGGCTTCTTTGGCCTAAAAAATTATTTAAAAACTGAACGTGGTATGTATTTATGGGACCGATTAAAAACAAAATTACCGGTTGTCGGAGGGGTGATTGAACGGTCTATTCTGTCACGATTTTCCCATACATTTGCCATTGTACTTAAAGCCGGTGTTCCTTTAACAACAGGATTAACCTTAGTTGCAGACGCCGTAGATAACACTTATATGCGAGATAAAATTTTAGCCATGCGCGGTGGTATTGAAAGTGGAGATAGTTTATTGCGCTCAGCCAATGCCAGTAAGTTATTTACGCCTCTCGTTTTACAAATGGTGGCTGTTGGTGAAGAAACCGGTCGAGTAGACGAGCTTCTAGAAGAAGTCGGTGATTACTATGAACGCGAGGTTGATTACGAACTGAGTACGTTAACGGCTCGTATTGAGCCGATAATGATCGCTATTGTTGCCGCTATGGTATTGGTGCTTGCACTGGGTATATTTACTCCAATGTGGGACATGATGTCGGCCTTTAAAGGTAAATAGTGTTTGTCTTTAATTGTTACGTTTGATTATTATCAATGTAATGAGCCTATGACTTGAAACGTAGATCAATTTAGCTTGTTGATTTAATCGTTGAGGTATTTATAGCCTAATAATTTTTATGGATTAAGTTAGTTATAATATGACATTACAACAGGTAAGTGCTAAAAAGGGTAAGTCGTTAGCTGAAAATCTGATCATACTCGCTATGATTGGCTTACTTATGGCGACATTCCTCTATTATTTTTTTAAACAAGAGCAGCATTTATCACGTGTAGGTTTTGATTCTGTTGCCAATACATTTTCCGCACGAGTTATAGGTATTCATGCGCAATGGTTTATGGATAATAAACCCACCTGGGTCTTGATCAAAGAAGCAACAGCAGTCAATGGCGATCGCGAAAATAATCGCATTGCCGTAAACAAATTGGGTTGGGTTGATATAGCAACTGTAAATAACCTAAGTAATGAAAACGAGTGTCAGAAAATATGGCAACAAGTGTTAGCAACACCTATGATTTATATAAAACAGCCTATTTCAGCAGTAATAGTCAATATAAAAACTAATCAAGTGGGGCAGCAACAAAAATATCTTTGCCAATATAGCTTACCTTCGGGTGAATATTTTGAATATCACCCAAGCAACGGTAAGGTTACTGAAATAAAGATACATTAATAAAAAGTAGTGAATTTGTTTTATATACGTTAATAATGCTATAAAAGTACACTAAGTAAGTGACTTTATTAGTAAATCGTTGTTAGAATCAATTTATAACACTAGTCAAAGCGCTAGCAAAACGATAGAAGAGGTTGTGATGAAAAAACAAGCAGGTTTTACACTCATTGAATTAGTCATTGTTGTGGTTATTTTAGGTTTCTTAGCGGTAACGGCCATTCCTAAATTTATTGATTTAACTGATCAAGCTAAACAAGCCAACATCGAAGGTATGGCAGGTGGTTTTGCAACGGGTATTTCTCTAGCTAGAGCTCAGTGGGAAGCTGAAGGGCGCACGACTACTGGCACAAATAACACCACAGTTTATGATGGTGTGAGTCTAACATTAACCACTGAAGCAGCAGGTGTGCGTCCTGGTTATGTAACGGGTTTAACCGATGGGGCAACATTAGGTGATGGCTTCAACGCAGCTAACTGTAAAGAAATTTGGGATAATATTTTTCAACAACCTCCAACATTAGAAACATTTGCTAACT
The DNA here is from genome assembly GCF_014077345.1 of Colwellia sp. BRX8-4. Classification (NCBI taxonomy): domain Bacteria; kingdom Pseudomonadati; phylum Pseudomonadota; class Gammaproteobacteria; order Alteromonadales; family Colwelliaceae; genus Colwellia; species Colwellia sp. BRX8-4. Next base: position 37,577 of record NZ_JACGVS010000001.1, on the reverse strand, counting down.
CAGACAGTACAACAAATTATATTGTTGCTGAAACAGGTGATGTCGCTGACTCACATTGTATTTATTATTTAACAGAAACATTGAATAAAGACGCAACAACGGGGGCTTTTGTTGACCCGGGTGTAGCAAATATAGGCAACAATTTTACCTATTATCCTGCGACTAGTCGTGTAGAGATTAATATTGCAGTAACAAACTAATCGTTAGATAGATAAAAATTTAAAATTAAATTAAAAGGTAAATTATGAAAAAATTACAAAAGCAAGCCGGTTTTACGTTAATTGAATTAGTTATTGTTATCGTTATTTTAGGTATTTTAGCGGCAACGGCAGCACCTAAGTTTATTAATTTGACTGGTGATGCACGTTCAGCTACAGTCGAGGCTGTTGAAGGTGCATTAAATTCAGCCGCAGATTTAGCTCGTGCCAAAGCTTTAGTTTCAGGAACTGCTAATGGCAGTCTTAGTATCGCAGGTTCAACTATTGTGTTTGCTGGTGGTTGGCCAACAGAGGAGACTATTGGTTTGTTACTTGAAATAGACTCTACGGGTAGTGATTTTTCTGAAGTTTCTGGTACTCCTGGAACTTTTACTCATAATGATGCGGCAGAGCCTACAACTTGTCAGGCAATATACAATGCAACCGGTGCAAGCAATACGGTAAGACCAGATATTAAAAGTATAGTGACTGATTGTAACTAATCAATAACAGCTCTATCGATATAAGAAACCGAGCAATGCTTGGTTTTTTATGTCACTTAATATCATTCAGCTTTAAGTTCTTACCCCAAACATCAATAAGAGGGTAAGTGTGCTTTGCTTCTTTAAGTACTTCTTCGTATTGTTCTCTTTTTCCTAAAACACTTAAACACAGTAGTATCTTTGAATAAACACTCGGACGAGGTTTATAGCGCACACGACTTAACCCCCAATCAATATATTGTTGCAGTTTGCCAGTATTCTTTTCTTTAAGTCCTGAGATTAATATGAGGCTGTATATATTAGCCTCAAATCGACTTTGCCAAGCTACAGGGTTAATGATTTGTTCAAATGATTCTATATTTTGGTGACCATTTTTTTCATATGCGGTAATGATAATACCCGTATGTAGAGTTGTCGCTAAAAAAGGTAGGAAAATAACAGGTAATAAAACCGCAACAAAACGTAATAAAAAGGTTTTATCGAATGAAAAATTATTTTTATCACTACTACCTTGTATATCAGTAAACCATAATAAAATTATGAATATAAACCAGTGGCTTATTGAGCTATAAAAAGGAAACTCTAATTGGCTGTGCAGCAGTAATGGGATAATCAATCCTAAAATGGCTAATCGCTTGGCGAGCTTATTATTTATTTTTAGCCAGCTTTTCATATAGGCCACAAAGAAAAAAGCCATTCCTAATAAAGCAACAATTCCACCTTCACTGACCCAATATAAAACTTCATTGTGAGGGTGTGATAACATCAGTAATGGATGGTTAATCTCTGAAGTATCTAATTTTAACTGGTTATTAAAATCTAGATAACTACGTTCAAATCCTCCATAGCCAAAACCAAATATTGGTTTTTCCAATATCATTTTGATTGATATTAAATAAATATCAGAACGAGCCGTAATATTTGTAACCCTTTTTTCGATTAGGTTACTAGGTTTGTCGACAATACTAAGTTGGGCTAAAAATAAAGCTGAAAGTACGATCAACAATAATTTAGTCAATTGTTTTTTATTGACCAAAAATAGGTATGGCGCTATCAATAAGCTTGTGATTATAACTACTAAGTAACCTGTTCTTGAAGAAAGTGGAATAATCAGAAAGCTGGTATTAAATAGTGTGATGTAAATAAACCATTTTTTTAGGAAAGCATATTTTTTTTTGTCAACATCGACAGTTAAATATAAACTCAAACTGATGCCTAAGCCCATAAAACTTGCCATAACATTAGGTTGTAAAAAACTGCCGTGAGGCCGACTAATTCCCATCTTATAACCACCCCAATCACCTGTTTCTAAAATAAAATATTGTACTAAGCCAAAACTTGCTTGTAGAGCAACGGCAATTAATATCCACCAGAGAACTTGTTGAGGGTTATTTCTTAATTCATCAAATTGATATAAAGATAACAGAAGCAATAAACCACCGGCCAAACCTAGTAAGCGTGGAATAGCGTGGTCACTGAACTCACTGCCATAAAACATAGGCACACATAAACACAGAAACCCCAATAAACTGTAAAGCTGTAATTTACTAAGAATGACTTTTTTATTAATAGTAATTTGCCAAAGACCTAAAGAAATAAGTATGGTGGCGATTAACCAACCAAAAACATTGAATGACAAATAAAGCCCTGTGCCACCGGGTGTTTCAAGAACAATATGCATGGCAAAGCAGAAGTATAAAATGAGAAAAAATCGGAAATAGGGAAATAGCGTCACGGTAATTTAGTCAGAGAAAATAGTGCATAAAGAGTAAAGTGCTTCATCTATATTTACAATATTTAATCGGTTAATTGTTTGTCGTTTACAAGATATATTTTTATAAACAAATACGATATGCTATTTAATATTAAATAGATGAGATTTTTCAAAAGTGAAAGTATCAATGGACTCTAAAGTGACACTAATACAGTCAAAAAAAATTACTCAAGGCTTTACGCTTATTGAGTTGATCGTGGTTATTGTTATTTTAGGTATTCTTGCTGCCACAGTAGCGCCAAAATACATAGACATAACATCTGATGCTCATACAGCGACATTAGAAGCTGTAAAGGGATCTTTAGAAGGAGCGTCGGCTCTTGTCTATAGTAAGTCTATAGTTGCTGGAAATCAGAATATCCATAGAAATGATTCACCAACAGTTGCCTTGTCTGATGGTCCTCTTAATATTCATTACGGTTACCCCAAAGCAAATGTTGCAGATTGGAAAAGGTTGATTGAAGTTGACGAGAATGTTTATTCTATGCTCATTGCTGGAGATGGATCATTAATTATATATAGATCCGATAGAGAAGGTGCTCCCCCTACTCGCATTGTATTTGATTGTATAGCTTATTACAGGCAAGGGGGCGAAAATCGTAAGTCTGTAGCAGGGGTAAACCCTTGCATTTAAATTATGAAACTCTCTAAGTAAAGAGATTTAATAAGGGGGAGTTAATGCTTTATAAATTGAATTATAATAACTTTAAGAATATAACTGGTTTCACTACAATTGAACTAGTTGTTGTGATCATACTTATTGGTATTATTTCTGCCACCGTAATCCCTAAAATGCAATCAACAGGTGGATATGAAGAAATAATCTATCAAGATGAAACCGTTACCAAACTTCGCAGTATTCAGTTACGTGCCATGCAAGATACCTCTGTTAGCGGGTGTCATGATGTATTAGTTACGAGTGATAAGTTAGGTATTCCAGATGTTAGCTGCACAACTTTTGTTGATAATAATGTGAACAGTACCACCATCGTTAAAATAATCGAAGATGGGGTGAGCTTTCAATATGCAGGTGGTTCAACACTTTTTTCTTTTGATCATTTAGGACGACCTGTTGATTGTGTTTCTCCTTGCCAAATTAGTATAGTTGGTAAAGAACAAACCCTCATTGTTGCCATTAACGATCAAGGCTATATTTATGCTGTTAATTAATCAGATAAAATATCAGAGTACTGCAAAACAAACTGGCTTTACGCTGATTGAAATTATTGTCGGTATCGTGGTTTTATCTACTACTTATGCCGTGCTAACAACTTTGATATATCCTCTAGCAAGCCAAAGTGCTGCTCAAGTTCATCAGATCAGAGCTGCGGAATTAGGTCAATCCATGATCAATGAAATTTTAGGCAAAGCCTTTGATGAAAACTCTGATATGTCCGGTGGTTTTTTACGATGTGGAGAAATTTCTGCAGATCTTTGTACTACATCGGCGAATTTGGGTGCTGACGGCAGTGAGCAGCGCGTTGATTATAATGATGTAGATGATTACAACTCGATTAATTTTACTGACGATAACATTCTCAACTCTCAAGGTAATCCTATTTCTGATGTTTATGTCGGCTTCTCTATGAATGTTTCGGTAATTTATGACAGTGATTATAGTGGAACATATGATGCAAGTGTTGATGATGAAAAAACAACAAAGTTAATTACTATTACTGTGCGCAGCCCACAAGATGATGATTACATTTTTTCGGTATATAGGGTGAACTTCTAATGCTTTCTCGTTTTTGTCAGCCCAATAACCTTAAAATAAATGCTATTCATTGCTTACATTCAAAAAAAGAAAACTTTAAAACGGGGCATTTTAAAAATATAAAATCAAAAGGCTTTACGTTAATTGAGTTTATAGTCGCTATGGTATTATTGGGTATACTCGCGGTAGGTGTTAGCTCTTTTTTACAATTTGGCAGTCAAATATATTCTGATGTATCGGCACGAGATCAAATATTATCATCTGCCCGGTTTGCCATTGAAAGACTCAACAGAGAACTTAGAGGTGCGTTGCCTAATAGTGCACGGATAACGACCAACGGCTGTTTAGAGTTTATGCCGATTCAATCTAGTGCTATTTATGTTGATATCCCCGTTGCTCCAGACTCAGCAAGTGATAAAGTTACTATTGTGCCAGCTTCGACCACGGTCAGTATTACAGATGTAGTAACCTTTAATGCGATCGTTTACCCTTTAAATTCGAATGATGTTTATCTTTCATCTAATCAGAAGTTTTATCCTATTGATAGTGCAATTTATTCGACTAACTCTTCGATAGACCCGCATGTTTTAACATTAGATAGTTCAGTGCTATTTGCCGAAGAATCAACAACCAACAGAGTATATTTTATCGACGACTCTGTGATGTATTGTATCGAAGGCAGCGATGACAATAATAGTTTAATTCGATACGATGTGACAAGTCATAGTATCACCGGCGAGCCAGTCAACTTAAGCAATAGAGCTGTAATGGCAGAATATCTAAAAGATGATTCTGCCTTTAGTACGATTGGTGCTAATTTGCAGCGAAATGCAATTGTTTCGATTCGATTATATTTTACAAGGCAATTCGAAGAAATTTTATTTGAGAATGAAATACAGGTGCCGAATGTTCCATAGCGATAGAAGTATAAATTTACATAAACGCGATGATTGCGTTATTCAAGTCACAGCCAAGCAAAAGGGTAGTGCTATCGTTATCGCTATTTTTGTCATTGTGGTAATGGCTTTACTTGGTGCGGGGTTGGTTAAAATATTATCATCAAGTGCTGAGTCTGTAGCTTATGAAGTTATCGGTACGCGTGCATATGCAGCAGCGCAGACGGGGGCTCAATGGCAATTACTCGAAGTTTTTCCTCATGACACTGATATAAGAACGACATGCCAAAATATTATAATTGAACCTGATTTTTCGAATGTTAAAGGTTTAGAGAATTGCGAAGCTTTAGTAACCTGTAATGATGACGGTGAATTTGATGGCACAACCTACTATATTATTACCAGTACAGGTCAATGTTCCATCGGCGGTGTTATAACATCTCGTACCGTTAAAATAGAAGCAAGAAGCCTATAACGTCTGTTGCAGTGTTTTAGCATTAAGTGTTAGAAATTTTTACAGTTTACTTTATGTATATATACCTAAAAGAGCAACCTGTTGTTTTTTAATGGAATTTACTGGTTGGCATAACTTGTGCTTACTAGTTGATATACTAAGTTTTTCATTAATTGAGAATTATAATGATTAAGTTTTCTTTGAAATTAGCTGTTTTTCTAATTTATTTGTTATCAAGCGCAGCTCATGCTGGCTTAATAGATGAATCTGGTGTTTGGGTTTGTGACGATCCTGAAGATGAGGTTTGTATAATCAGTGATGTAATCCCTGAAGAGTTTTATATAGTTAAAGGTCAATTTCAGTGGGTATGGGCATCTTATGTAAATACAGAGTTTTATGACGGGAATCAATTAATGAGCCCTGAAGATTTTCATCTAAATGAAGGGTGGCGATTTGCAACTACAAACGAAGAATTATTTGAACTATCTGAACTTACACTTAGTGATTTTACCAATGATAATGGGAGTTTAATTGAAGCTGCGATATATTGGAATACACGCTATATGGGTGTTGATAGCCTTAATTTAGATGATAGTGACATTTCAAGCGTTTGGGTTTCTAATGTTCATGACAATTTCTTTTTCGATACTTTTTACGTTCGCAATACTCCAGCTCAAGTACCTGAACCTACAACAATTATGATTTTTGCCATTGCTTTAATCGCATTATCCATGAGAAATCGTGTAATTCAATAGTTTCGAATTTGTAGCGTTTACGTGCAAACAGCCTCGTCAATACGGGGCTTTTTATTGCCTTAAAATAATTATATAGGACCTATATTAGGCTCGCTAAATTTATTTGAAAAGATGTGCCGATAAAAAACAGTTGGCTTTTAAGCCGAACATTCATCTTTATTCATTAGTCATCATGAAATTTTATTCACCGATAAATATGATTAATTAGCATGGTAATCTCGTGGTAAAATGCTGAAATTTATTAAATAGGTTATCCAAAAAGATTGATTTTTAATTCGCGGCGAGTGTAAAAATATTTTTGTCATTTTATGGTAATAATTAGGGAACTATTGGTGTTGAATACAAGACTAAAGATTGGCGAAAGTGTAACTGCACCGCAAAAGTAAGTAACACAACCGATAAACGTAATTGTGCAATTGTAACATTTTGTCCAAATCGAGAAAATGTTACTATGACTTTTTAACAAGAATGAGGGATTTAATACATTATTGATTAACAATTCCCTCAATTTTGGCTTAGTCATTAAAAATATGCTAAAAAAGTGATGTTTTTTATCATTCAAACAACACAAATTTGAAACACTCAGGTATGATTAGCCCATATAATATATTATTAACAAACTTGACAAAATGCTCATTGATTAACTCAATGCTTTGTTGAGAATAAAAGAGATTAATTCTCTTTTTATAACACTTTAGGATATTTAGATCTTATGTTTAAAAAATTACGCGGCATGTTTTCTAATGATTTATCAATAGATTTAGGAACGGCGAACACTCTTATTTATGTAAAAGACCAAGGCATCGTTTTGAATGAGCCTTCGGTAGTTGCTATTCGCCAAGACCGCTCTGGTGGTTCAAAAAGTGTAGCTGCAGTAGGTTCTGCTGCAAAACAAATGCTGGGCAGAACGCCAGGTAATATTGAAGCTATTCGCCCAATGAAAGATGGTGTTATCGCTAACTTTTTTGTTACTGAAAAAATGCTGCAATACTTTATTAAACAAGTTCACAGTAATAATTTTTTACGCCCAAGTCCTCGTGTACTTGTTTGTGTTCCTTGCGGTTCTACTCAAGTTGAACGTCGCGCTATTCGTGAGTCTGCACTTGGTGCTGGCGCCCGTGAAGTTTATCTTATTGACGAACCAATGGCTGCGGCTATTGGTGCAGGTATGCCCGTTTCAGAAGCTACAGGTTCGATGGTAGTTGATATTGGTGGTGGTACCACTGAAGTCGGTATTATTTCATTGAACGGTGTGGTTTATTCTTCTTCTGTACGTATCGGTGGCGATAAGTTTGACGATGCCATTATCAATTACGTACGTCGTAATTTTGGTAGTTTAATTGGCGAAGCAACCGCTGAGCGTATTAAACATGAAATTGGTTCAGCCTACCCAGGTGAAGAAGTATTAGAAATTGAAGTACGTGGCCGTAACTTAGCTGAAGGTGTTCCTCGTAGTTTTACGTTGAACAGCAATGAAATATTAGAAGCACTACAAGAACCACTAACCGGCATTGTTAGTGCTATTATGGTTGCTTTAGAGCAAGCGCCACCAGAACTAGCCTCTGACATTTCAGAACGTGGTATGGTACTTACTGGTGGTGGCGCATTATTACGTGACTTGGATCGTTTATTAATGGAAGAAACTGGCATTCCTGTTGTCGTTGCTGATGATCCACTTACGTGTGTGGCTCTTGGTGGTGGTAAAGCGCTTGAGATGATTGATATGCACGGCGGCGATTTATTCTCTTATGAATAAGTAACCTTCCGTCTGTCGTTGTAGGGTAAATTTAGCGGGTAGAAGTACTTATTGACTGATGTCATCTTGTATTTATTACTTAAATTTACCTATGTAGCTTAACGATGACCATTCCCTAAATAAATTTTAGGTTTATATGAATCCAATATTTAAACATGGCCCTTCCCCTCAGCACCGCCTCTTGTTGGTGCTGTTTTGTTCTGTGTCTTTAATTTTTTTCGATCACAAAATGAATAGCTTTGAAAATATTCGAGGTTATTTACAGTCTCTGGTCAGCCCCTTACAGTATTTAGCGACGACTCCTAAGCAAGTCATGACTTGGGCTGCCGAAAATATTGTTACGCGGCGACAACTACTCAGTGATAACCAGCAATATAAAGTTGAAGAATTGCGTTTTCATCAACAACTATTAGAACTTGAAATTATCAAGAAAGAAAATACGCGGTTGCGTTTATTACTGGCCTCGCCGATACGTGGTGAAGTAAAGAAAATGGTCGCTGAAATAATATCAGTCGACTCTGATCCGTATAGTCAGCAAGTCGTTATTAACCGTGGCAGTGATGATGGTGTCTTTGAAGGTCAACCTGTTATTGACGATGAAGGTATTGTTGGGCAAGTATTACATGTGGGCATTAATAGTAGTCGGGTTATTTTAATTACTGATGTCACTCACGCCGTACCTGTTAGAGTTAGTCGAAATGGTGTGCGTTTAGTCGCTTCAGGAACAGGACAAATAGACAGATTAACCCATAATTTTGTGCAACACAGTACGGATGTTCGCACGGGTGATTTATTAGTAACTTCAGGTCTTGGTGATAAGTACCCTGAAGGGTATCCTGTTGCACGAGTGACCAAAGTTTCACAGAATGATGCAAATGCCTTTGCTTTAGTACAAAGTCAGCCGGTCGCTAAAATTGATCGATTACGCTATTTATTATTGCTGTGGCCTGAAAAAGCATCAGAGATTTTTGCGCCTTCGCAAAAAGTAGTAACACCAAACGTACCTGATAATAAAAAAAGTGAAGATAACACAGGACTAAATAATGTCGATACGTAACCTTTTGATTATTATTTTTACTACGGTTATCGCTTTAATCGCCAGCATTATGCCATTACCCCAGAGTATTGATGTTTTTCGTCCAGACTGGGTATTAGTGGTCTTAGTATACTGGTGCTTAGCCTTACCCGCGCGTGTTAATGTTATAACCGCTGGTTTTGTTGGCTTATTACTTGATGTTTTACTGGGGTCTATTCTCGGTGTGCACACGATGGCGATGGCCCTTGCTGTTTATATTATCGCGGGCAACTTTCAAAAAATTAGAAATTTCTCTGTTTGGCAACAATCACTCATTGTTGGTGTTTTATCGGCGTTATATCATTTAATTGTTTTTTGGATGCAACGGTTTTTAACTGATGCCGTGTTCCTACCTAGTTATTTATATCCGGTGATCACAACGATTGTACTGTGGCCTTGGGCGTTTTTATTATTAAGAAAAGTACGTCGTCACTTTCGTATTACTTAACCCCTGTTATTGACCCGTTAACTGAGTAATTTTTCTATGAAGCCTGTTTTAATTTTAGCGTCACAGTCACCACGAAGAAAAGAATTACTTAGCCAACTTGGTTATCAATTTCAAACTATTTCTGCTGATATCGATGAAAGCATCATCGACAATGAATCACCAAGCGATTATGTGTTACGTTTGGCGATTGAAAAAGCGACGGTAGTCTCAAAAAATCAAGTAGCAGGCAGTGTCGTTCTCGGTTCTGATACTAGCGTTATTTTCGACAATCATATTCTTGGTAAACCGGAGAATATTGCAGCATGCTGTCAACAACTGCTAATGTTATCAAACAACACTCACCAAGTACTGACCGCCATTGCCGTTGTAAAAAACAAACAAATATTATCCGCGGTTATTTCTACGGATGTTACCTTTAAAAAATTGTCTGTTGAAGAAATTAAGCGCTACTGGCATACCGGTGAACCTCAAGATAAAGCAGGCTCGTACGGTATTCAAGGTATTGGTGGACAATTTGTGACACAAATTAAAGGTAGTTATTCTGCTGTAGTCGGTTTACCTTTATATGAAACAGCAAAATTATTGGCTGAGTTAGGTTTACCTACCCCTGTTCAAGACCAAGCAAGCCCCCTCAGCGACGGAGAAATTTTATGAGCGGTGAATTACTGATTAATGTAACCCCAAGTGAAACTCGAGTTGCGCTAATAGAAAATGGCGTATTGCAAGAAGTTCATGTTGAACGTGAATCTCGTCGTGGTTTGGTTGGCAATATTTATCTAGGTAAAGTTATTCGGGTTTTACCGGGTATGCAAGCAGCCTTTATTGATATTAATTTAGAAAAAGCCGCGTTCTTACATGCTTCAGACATCAACACTAAACTCATTATTAGTAATGACGATTTGCCCGCTGACCACGTACCTGACATTAGAGCGTTAGTGCATGAAGGCCAGCAAATTGTGGTTCAGGTCATTAAAGATCCACTGGGCACCAAAGGAGCGCGCTTAACCACAGATATTACCGTAGCCGCTCGATATTTGGTGTTAATGCCAAATGCTAATCATGCGGGCATATCACAACGTATTGAATCTTCAAAAGAGCGCAATCGTCTCAAAGATATTATTACGCCATATTGTAGTGAGGAACACGGATTTATTGTTCGAACGGCTGCTGAAGGTGCTGATGAAAAAGAATTAAAACATGATGCTGAATTTTTACGTCGTGTCTGGAAAAAAGTGCAAGACCGTAAAAAAAGAAAGCAAATGAAAGCGCCTATCTATCAAGATCTTTCATTAGCATTTCGTGTACTCCGTGATTTTGTTGGTATTGATCTTGAACGAATTCGTATCGATTCAAAACTGACTTTTGAGCAGTTGCGGGAATTTACCGAAGAATTTGTCCCTAATTTAACCCCTTTTTTAGAAAATTACCCAGGGGAGCGACCAATCTTTGACTTGTTTGATGTCGAAAATGAGATACAAAGAGCGTTGCATAGAAGAATTGAATTGAAGTCGGGTGGTTACTTAATTATTGATCAAACCGAAGCGATGACCACGATTGATATAAATACCGGTGGATTTGTCGGCCATCGTAATCTAGAAGAAACTATTTTTAATACTAATTCAGAAGCCACACAAGTCATTGCTCGACAGTTGAGACTGAGAAATCTAGGTGGCATCATTATTGTCGATTTTATTGACATGAACAGTGCCGAGCACCAAAAACGTGTGTTACACAGTTTAGATGTAGCGATGGCGAAAGATAATGTTAAATACAGTATTAGTAAGTTTTCTAAGCTTGGCTTAGTAGAAATGACCCGTAAACGTACCCGAGAGAGTCTAGAACATATATTGTGTGGAGAATGTTCAGTGTGTTCAGGTCGAGGGCATTTAAAAACTGTTGAAACCGTTTGTTTTGAAATTTTGCGTGAAATAGTACGAGTAAATCGCGCCTATGATTCAGATAAATTCACTGTTTATGCTTCTTCTGCAGTGAGTGAGTCACTAATTAATGATGAATATCATCACCTTGCTGAGTTAGAAGTTTTCATCGGTAAGCAAATTAAAGTTCAGACAGAAACCATGTATAATCAAGAGCAGTTTGATGTGATTATGATGTAATTAAAAACTATCGATAAAGGCCATTAGGGTCTTATTGTTACTTAAACTTAGGTTTATAGTTCCAGACTAAACCTAAGTACCTACATCCGTGTAGGCACAGGTTTACAGGTATAGAGTTCCAGACTAAACCTAAGTACCTGCATCCGTGTAGGCATAGGTTTACAGGTATAGAGTTCCAGACTAAACCTAAGTACCTACATCCGTGTAGGCACAGGTTTACAGGTATAGAGTTCCAGACTAAACCTAAGTACCTACATCCGTGTAGGCACAGGTTTACAGGTACAGAGTTCCATACTAAACCTAAGTACCTACATCCGTGTAGGCAATTTAGTATAATGGCTTCAAAACCTGATTTGACGGTAAATAAATCAATCACCGTAAGTTAAAAATTAAGATAATTAAGTGTGTAGTAAATTCATTTTATGAGTATTTCAGCTTTTTCGAATCGTTGGTTAAATCGACTGTATAAAGTATTGGCAATTTTGTTGGTGCTTTTTGCGGTACTGATCAGTGCGTTTCGTTTATCTTTGCCCTACGCACATAATTTTCATCAAGACTTACAATATTATCTCAATGAAACTTATGACAGCAATGTAAGCATAGGTTCGTTGAGTATGGAGTGGGCGGTTGACGGGCCGACGATAGTTGTTGAAAAAGTCAATGTACTAGATACTCAAACCGCTAATATATTTGTGTCTCGCATGGAATTGACTGTTGATTTCTGGGGAAGCTTACGCCAACAAAAATTGATTTCTCAAGATATAACCTTAGCAGGTGTACAAGTTTTTTTTGATAAAGCATTATTAACGTCAAAAGATCAAAACGCGGAAGATAGTTCGGTTATTGCTACCATCAGCGATGTATTGTTTCAGCAAATTAATCGCTTTTCATTAATAAACAGTAATATCACCATACAAGATGAGTCAAAAACGCGAACCTTTTTGGTCGACCAACTTGCTTGGGTCAATAACGGTAATCATCATCGAGCTACGGGTAGTATGCTTATTGACGGGTTAACATCTAATAATATTAAATTTAATCTTGATGCATCTGGACAAGACCTTCGTGATTTAAGTGGTCAACTATACTTTGAAGCGAATAAGCTTAATGTAACTCCGTGGCTAGATACTGTTTTTGCTATCGAAAATGACAAAACTTATTCATCGGTTAATTTTAGTGCTTGGTATACCTTAAACAAAGGCAAAGCCAACAGATTACAAATCGCATTAGGCGATAATGAAGTGAGCTGGCTTTTTAAAGATGAATTACACAGTATTCGTATCGATGAAGGTAATATCTTGGTTGAAAATTTTGACGATGCTAAAAATATAAGCACTACGACCACACCATTACAGTTCTACACCAACAATAAGGCTTGGCAGCCTTTAACCATCAACACGAGAAGAACGGCCAATGGCCTACTTACGTATATTTCTTCATTAGAGCTGTTTGGTTTAGCTGACCTTTATCCACTTTTTTCTGGCCACCCAGAAAGTGAAACATTATTAAATGATCTTGCTCCGGTTGGACAGATAACCGACGTTTACTTGCTCAATAATGACGATGATATTAAAGCCGTAGCGCAATTTTCGGATGTTACCTCTTCGTTTAGTCAAGGGATCCCCGGCGTTGAAAATGTCAGTGGTGAACTTACCTTCACTCAAAAAAACTTGCAGGTTAAGTTGTTAGCTCAAAATGGAGAGCTAGATTTTGACCAACACTTTCTTTATCCCATTCCATACCAATCGATTGCTGCACAAGTTAATGTCGACTTTAATCATGCTGAACTATTAGTGAAAGTTCAGCAAATCGAAATGATATCAGAACAACTTAATGCTACCGCCGATTTAGAAATTAAAGCGCTAGAAGATGAAACAATCACGATGGCATTACTCGCTAATGTCCATCAAGGTGACGCTAAGCTCGCAAACTATTTTTACCCACATCTATTGATGGGACAGGAACTGGTCGATTACTTAAACTTAGCCATCATTGACGGTGAATTCGCACAAGCTCAAGTGCTTTTTAATGGGCCACTCGATAAATTCCCATTTGAAGATAATAGCGGTATTTTTGTTGTTAATGCAGAATTGGTCAAGAGTAAATTTCAGTTTGATCCAAGTTGGCCGGTGATTAATGATTTTGATGCTAACTTAAATTTCACTAACAACAGCATGCTAATTACGGGTCGAGGTGGCGAGCTTACTGGCATAGACGTTACCGGTGTTAAGGTTGCTATTGATGATTTAGCTGGCCAACAAATATTAACGGTTGCCGCGAATTTTAAAGATACCCAAGCCAATGCAGTAAGTGACTTAATGAACAATAGTCCGTTGGCCGACACGGTTGGAGAGACACTAAACCAGCTACAAGTATCAGAAAATATTTCAGGTAGCTTTGCACTAAATTTACCTTTAAATGATCTTGATAGTGCTGTGGCAAGTGGCAAGGTTGAGTTCAAGAATAATAAAATAGCATTGCAAGCACCTGCAATGAACTTTACGGAAGTGAATGGTGAATTGAGCTACGAAAATGATGTAATAAAGACGCAAGGACTGACATTAAATTGGCGAGAAATGCCCTTAGTACTGAAAGTAGAAGCCCAGGATACTAACCGTAAATATTACCAAACATTGATTAACCTACAAGCGCAGTGGCCAGAAACCGTTTGGAAAAAAGAGCTGCCAGAATTACTTGAAAAATATGGTCAGGGTCTGTTAGCGTGGCAAGGTGATTTAACGCTAAAGATGCACCACCAAGGTGGTTTTAGTTATGAACTCTTACTGGACTCTACTTTAGAAAAGATAGCACTTTCATTACCTGCGCCTTATAAAAAAATAGCCGATGATGTACTTAATGTTGCGGTAAAAGTTTCTGGAGAGGAAAATTCATCAGTACTTTACGCACAAATCGGTGATGAGCTAAATTTTTATGGTGAGTTAAATCATAGTAAAGTGCAATTTACTAAAGCACATTTAGTCTTAGGTAATGAACATATGTTATTACCAACGGAAGGCTTTCATATCACGACAAACTTATCTACCGCCTCAGTAACCGAGTGGCAACCGTTAATTTTTGATATTCTTGATGGCATAGAACAAGCATCGGTAAATACAGCTGCAGATAATGTTGCCCTGTTAAGTGCGCCTAAACGTATTAGGGGCAAGGTTGAAAAGCTTAATGTGTTAGGACAAGAATTAACTGACGTCTCTTTTAATCTTAACGATGAAGAGCAATGGTGGTTACTTGAATTGCAAGCCAAAGAAACACGTACCAAAGCTAAGTTTTATCCTGATTGGCATCAACAAGGGATAGAGCTTAATGCTGATTTTATTCATTTAACGGCAGATGATGAACTTGTTAATGAAAACCTTGTTGAGGAACCATCAGCAGAACCGATAAGTAACGATGTTATTTTCGCTAATATTCCGCCTATTCGTGGGAAATGTTCGAGTTGTAGCTATGGAAAATTTGATTTTGGTGAAGTTGATTTTTCTATTGAACGGTCTGCTGTCGATACGTTAACCATTAAAAAATTTACGGCTACACGGGGTAAAACACAATTAAGTTTTGATGCCAGTTGGCAACATAATGCCGATGAATCTCAAACCACTATTATAGGCAAATTGAAAGCGAAAAATGTTGATCAAGAAGTCGAGAAATTAGGTTATCCTTCAACGATAAAAGATAGTGAATTGGACATGTACTATAATTTTAACTGGACAGGTAGCCCATTAGATTTTGCGATAGAAAGCTTTAACGGTACAAGCCAAGTTAAACTTTCAGACGGATATTTAGCTGAAGTACCTGATCAAGCCCGAGCATTTTCACTACTCAGTTTACAGTCCTTAGTTCGTAAATTGAAGTTTGATTTTCGAGATATTTTTAGTGATGGTATGTTCTATGATTCCATTAAAGGAGATTTTGAGGTCAAAAATGGCGTTGTTTATACCGATAACACTTTCATGAAAGGTGCGGCAGGCGACTTATCTATAAAAGGTAATACCAACTTAAACGACCAAGTACTCGATTATAAAATGTCTTATAAGCCCAATTTAACCTCAAGCTTACCTGCAATTGCCTGGATAGCGACATTAAACCCATTGACCTTTATTGGTGCTTTGGCTCTTGATGGCGTTATTACCTCGCAAGTTGTTTCAGAATATAAAATTGAAGTTACTGGGCCAATTGACTTACCCGTAGTAAAAGTCGTCGATAAAAAAACCCAAAATATAAAAGTTGGCCGTTCAACACCTCCTGAAGTTATTGATATCATTCCTGATCAGAACAATATCACTCCTGTTACACCAGCAAATAAAACAGAGGGTATAAAAGATCACAAGGAAATAAACCTAGATGGTTAGACTTACGGCAATACAACTATGCTCTGTACCCAATGTTGAAGAAAACCTAGTGAGTATTGAGGCTGAATTAGCTCGATTATCGCCAGTTACTTCGAATGATGAACATATTGTCGTTTTACCTGAGTGTTGTTTGTTCTTTGGAGGAAAAGACGCCGAGCAATTAGCGGTATCTAAACGATCATTAAAAGATAAGCTGGCAACGTTAGCCAAAAAATATCAGGTGCTTTTGGTTGCTGGTAGTATTCCACTAGCAACCTCAGCCAAAATTGAAGATAAGTTTACTAACAGTAGTTGTATTTTTTCACCGCAAGGTCATGAGTTAATACAGTACGATAAAATTCATTTATTCGATGCTAATGTTGAAGATAACGAAAAAAGTTATCGTGAATCTCGCTATACTCAAGCGGGTGATAAAGTTTGTTGTTGGCAAGCTGAAAATGTGAATATTGGCTTAACAATTTGTTATGACTTGAGATTTCCTGAACTTTATCGCCAACTTCGCTTGTTAGGTGCTGATGTTATTACGGTACCAAGTGCCTTTACTACAGTAACCGGTCAAGCACATTGGCAAACATTATTACAAGCACGTGCCATTGAAAATCAAGTGTATATTGTAGCTGCAGGCCAACATGGTACGCATCTTAATGGTAGAGAAACATGGGGACACAGTATGATTATCAGTCCTTGGGGAGAAATACTTAGCTGTATAGAGCAAGGTATTGGTAGTATTAGTGTTGAATTTTCCCGTGACGAACTAGACAGAGTAAGAGCAGCAATGCCTGTTACTGAACATAATCAATTTGAAAGCACATTAAAACGCCCAAATTAAATAAATTAATACGATAAGTGAAAAATATGAATAGTGTTGAACGTGAACTTTTAGCCGATAGCCAAATTGACCGAGATCTTTTAGATCAAACGTTAAACAATATATATCAACGAAACATTGATTTAGCCGACTTATACTTTCAGTCGAGCTGTCATGAGTCATGGATGCTAGAAGATGGCATTGTCAAAGAAGGTTCATATAATATTGAACGTGGTGTTGGTGTGCGAGCAATATCAGGCGAAAAAACTGGTTTTGCTTACTCTGATGATATTTCTCCTCTCGCGTTAAAAAAAGCAGCTGATGCCGCTAAAGGTATTGCAAATGCCGACCAAAATGGTCGAGTACTTGCTTTTAAAAATCAAACAGTGAAATCAGTTTATCAAGCCACTGATCCGTTAGGCAGTCTAGCGCAAGAGCAAAAAATCACCTTAATGCATGAAATTGAAGCCCATGCTCGTTCAGTTGATAAGCGTGTTCAGCAGGTTATTGTTAGTTTGTCAGGTGTTTATGAAAAAATATTAGTGGCTGCTAGCGATGGTACTTTTGCTACTGATATACGACCACTGGTTCGCTTAAATTGCTCAGTATTAGTTGAAGATAATGGTAAACGTGAACGTGGCAGTGCTGGCGGTGGTGCTCGAACTGATTATAGTTATTTCTTTGAACTTGAAAATGGTAAAGCACGTTATTTAGCTTATGCCGAAGAAGCGGTTCGTCAAGCTTTAGTCAATGTGGTGGCAATAGAATCTCCAGCTGGCATGTTACCTGTTGTACTTGGTTCAGGTTGGCCGGGCGTGCTATTGCATGAAGCCGTTGGTCATGGTTTAGAAGGTGATTTTAACCGTAAAGGTTCGTCAGCATTTTCAGGTAAAATTGGTCAAAAGGTGACTTCTGATTTATGCACTATTGTTGATGATGGCACAATCCCTAATCGCCGTGGTTCAATTTCAATAGATGATGAAGGAACGCCAGGACAATACAATGTACTGATTGAAAAAGGTATTTTGAAAGGTTATATGCAAGATAAGCATAACGCTAAGCTGATGGGTGTAGCACCTACCGGTAATGGTCGCCGTGAATCTTATGCACATTTACCTATGCCTAGAATGACTAATACTTATATGCTTGCGGGTGAACATGATCCAAAAGATATTATTAAGTCAGTGAAAAAAGGCATTTACGCGCCACATTTTGCTGGTGGTCAAGTTGATATTACCTCTGGAAAATTTGTTTTCACCAGCTCTGAAGCTTACCTTATTGAAAACGGTGAAATTACTTCGCCAATAAAAGGCGCTACGTTAATTGGTAGTGGTCCTGAAGCGATGAAAAATGTCAGCATGGTCGGTAACGACCTGAAACTTGATGCTGGCGTTGGTGTTTGTGGAAAAGATGGACAAAGTATTCCGGTAGGTGTTGGCCAACCTACTTTGAAAATCAATGAAATGACAATTGGTGGCACTCAGTAGTTCATTTCTGAATAAATTACTTTTAAGAAAGTCATCCGCTATTTAGAAATAAATGGCTGATGACTTTTTTTTGCGCTAGCTATTAAGAGGAATATTTTGGCAAAACATTATAAAAGTAATAACAATCGCTATTTTTATTAACAGGGATTGAAAAACAGCTCTAATTGTTATAATGTAACAACATATGCGTAGTAATTACTTTTTATTTACACAGTTTTTTTCACAGAGTCGGCAATCAATAATAAGTTTATTGATCATGTCTGCATTTCTGTGCGCCACGCTTAGTCATAGTTCGCATGGTGAATTGATACCTGATAATGTTGAATTACAGCAGTGTAAACTGTGTCAGCATAACATTGACACGCCAAAGAATAATATCACCTTAAAACTGGTTAACGTCAGTAATTATCAACAATCCACGCAAACGTTAATTATAGTTAATCGTTACACACCATTTTATTTGATACCACAGTTACGTGCCCCCCCCTGTTCAATAGATAAAAATTAACACAGTTCAAAAATACAAATTTTAGGAAATTAGCTTAATCGCTAATCTTCTTTAGATCTATCTATTGGAAAAAAAATGAAATCAATTTATATCAATAAAATTGCACCTTTGTGTGCCTTATCATTATTAATGGTCGGCGCTGCCAGCCATGCTCAAAAATTTTCAGGCGTAGTATTTGATGCCGATGGCAACAGGATTGCGAAAGCTAAAGTTTCTTTGGTTAATACTAAATATAAAGCAGTTACTGACGAAAAAGGCCAATTTACTTTTAGTGACATTGGTGTTGGTAAAGTAGAACTTCATGTTAGTGCTAAAAACTTTAGTCATATCAACGAGTATTTCACCATTACCGATCAAGACATTACCGAGGTGACAATTTCACTGAGTGCTACGGTCATGGAAGTGGTCGATGTTTATGCGACACCTTTGCATTCATCGAGTATTGAGTCGGCCTTGCCAGTAAATGTTATTTCTGGTGATGAGCTGCGTTTAAAGCAAGCATCTACATTAGGTGAAACACTGAAAAATGAAGTGGGTGTACATTCAAGTTATTTTGGCCCAGTTGCAAGTAGTCCTATTATTCGTGGTATGGATGGACCAAGAGTGTTAATCACACAAAATGGTTTAGACGTAGGGGATGCATCTCGCGTAGGACCAGACCACGCGGTTGCCGCCGAAGCTGGTACTGCCCAACAGGTAGAAGTACTTCGTGGGCCGTCAACGCTTTTTTATGGTAGTGGTGCGATAGGTGGTGTGGTGAATGTCGTTGATAATCGAGTACCTACAAATATTGATAATCAGGTCGATTATTTACTTAAGCATAATGATGTTGCAGATGAAAGTGAAGCAACACTCAATGTAAATACAGGGTACAAAAGTTTAGCCGTTCATCTTGATGCGTTTTGGCGTGAATCTAATGATTATAAGATCCCAGGCTATGCGACTGCAGAAGAAGACCATGATGAACATGAAGAAGGTCATGATGAACATGAAGGCGAAGAAATTAAAGGTATTCTAGAGAACAGTGCCTCGAAGTCATCAGGTTTTACCCTGGGTTCAAGTTATTTGTTTGACGCAGGATATATTGGCTTTTCGTATGGCCGAATGGAAAGAACTTACGGTATTCCTGGGCATTCAGAACACGGTGAAGAAGAACATGAAGAAACAGGAACTGAAATCAGTGAAGAAGGCGCTGTTTTTGGTGATTTAGTACAAGACAGATATCAACTATTGAGTGAAATTAGTTTTGAAGACAGTTTTATTAATCGTGTGATGAGTAAAGCTGCTTACACAGATTACCAACATCAAGAAATTGAAGGAGGTGAAGTCGGTACTCAATTTAATAATGAGATGTTAGAAACACGCTTTGATCTTTATCATCAAGCCGTTGACGGTTGGAAAGGTGCATGGACATTGCATTATAAAGAAAATGATTTTAATGCGATTGGAGAAGAAGCATTCACGCCTCCTTCAAACACAGAATCAATTGCCATTGCTTGGCTTGAAGAGAAACACATAGACGATGTTTTATGGCAATTAGGTATACGTGCCGAACATGTAACCTTGAGTGCAAATAGTGAAGTTGAATCACACGATGAACATAGCGATGAACTAGGCAGCCATGAAGAAGAGTCGCATTTTAATAAACAGAGCTTTACGCCTATAAGTGCGTCTTTAGGTGCTGTATGGGAATATTCAACGGGTTATAATTTAGGATTTTCTGCTGCGTTTTCTCAGCGAGCACCTTCAGCGAGTGAATTGTTTTCGAATGGTGCTCATATCGGCACGAATACTTATGAAGTTGGGGCATTATTTGAGGTACATGAAGAAGACCATGAATTACATGTAGACTTGTCTGATCAAAATGTTGAGTTAGAGACAGCTTATAATCTAGATCTTACTTGGAGAAAATTTGAAGGCGACTTTGGTTTCGTTGCCAGTGCTTTTTATAATCATATTGACGATTATTATTATCAAGCGAATACTGGGCTATTTGCAGAAGGCGGCCATGATAGTCACGATGAAGCCATTGAAGAAAATCATGAGGAGGAAACTGCCGGTTTGCCCGTTTATGTATTCCAACAAAATAATGTGGTGATGTATGGTGTAGAAGCTGAGTTTTTTTATCAGGTAGCACCTTCACTTAAAGCGACGCTATTTACTGATTATATTCGTGCAAAGCTTACTGATAATAACAATGATAATCTACCTAGGATCCCGCCAATGCGCGTTGGTGGTCAATTAAATTATATGACCGATAAGTATTCAGCAGAGCTAAGTGCAACACATTACTTTAAACAATCAGACACAGCGGCATTAGAAAGTGAAACAGACGGCTATACTATGCTAGATGCTAACTTTAATTACTTTATTAATAATGTTGGCGACGATATGGTGGCATTTTTAAAAGTGAATAATATTACAGATGAAGAAGCACGAGTACATACGTCATTTCTCAAAGGTGTTTCACCATTACCGGCACGAGGGTTTACGGTTGGTATTAGAGGAAGTTTTTAAGCAGTAGAATAATAGCTTTGTAGATGAGGCCAAGGCTTCATCTACAAAGTATGTTTAACGATTTACTTTAATCTAAGACCTGATTTTTCAATCGTGATTTTGTCTTTCTTCAATAAGTTTCCAACGGTAGCTTTAAAGGTTTTTTTACTAACACCAAGAATACGCTGAATAAGTTCTGGCGAACTTTTGTCATGTAATGGGCTAAAACCATCATTTTCTGCAATGTGCGCTAATAATTTATCGGCAAAGTCATTAACTTTCCCTTCACCTGAACGAGAAAGTGATAAATCGATACGACCATCTTCACGGATGTTTTTAATAAAACCGTCAATAATTTTACCAACACGTAATGGTTGAAAAATTTCATTGTCGTAAAGTAAGCCCCAGTGCTTATCGTTGATAATCGCTTTGAAACCCAGATCAGTTTTTCCACCAATCATTAACTTAACTTTGTCCCACTTTTGATAATCAGCAGGCCAAATATCAATATATTTGTCGAGCTTACTTGAAGCTGCAATTCGGTCTGTGGTGGTATCAAGAAAAATACGTACTAGATAATATTTCCCTTCTTCCATTGGTGTATGCTGCTGATTAAAAGGTACTAATAAATCTTTAGGTAACCCCCAATCAAGGAATGCACCCATTTTATTGAGCTGTTTTACTTTCAATGAAACGAATTCATCTACTTGGCCAAACGGCTTTTCAGTGGTCGCAATAATGCGTTCAGCTGAATCAACATAAATGAAGACAGTGAGTTTATCGTTTACTTTACAGTTTTCAGGAATAAAACGGTTCGGTAGTAATACTTCACCCAGTTCTCCAGCACTTAAATAAGCACCTTTTTCGGTGACTGCAACTACAGAAAGGGTATTATATTTACCAATGTCGGCCATTTGAATTTACCAAGAAAATTAATATGAAAATCTTAAGGGCTATAATAACGCATATCAAAAATGAATGATGTTATTTTCTTGGTTTGGTTTGAATATATTCAGCGTGGCGTAGCTGAAGTAAATCGCCAATTTTGCGAATAACATGCTCTTCAATACTTGCCAGCTCACCATCGGCATAAGCCATATTCCATAACTGCTTAACAATTGATATTCGTTGTTCGATAGAAAAATGTTTATTTATTTTCGATGTATATCGATAAAAATCAGTCGCTTGTTCACTTTGAATTAGCGCCTGGTCAATAATTTGCTTAACTTCTTCTTCATTCAAGTGAAACTGTTCAACGAGTAACACGGCCAGTTTAGCTTGTTCTTTTTGGTCAAAGTGTCCATCAGCACGCATCACTTCACACAATAATACCGCACAGGCTAGCTCTATAGTCACCTCATCAGAATTTTTTTTAGTGTTATTGTCTGTTAAATCATCGGCCAGGTTTTGAAAAAAAGAACTGATTTTTGTAAGCATGTTTATTCCTTAAATAAAGTAATCACTTTATTGTTACGCTCAGCAATAAAGAAAACAAGCAGATAATAGCTATATTTGATAACAAAGTGTGTCTGATTGCTATTTTTTGCTGGTAATATTATGATAACAAACTGATGACAGCGCTGTCTTTGGTGGCAAGGTTGCACTGAAAGTTTATAAGGTAAAAGAATGTTAAGTCAGTATCCCTCTGCAGTTGTAAAAGCAAGTCCAAATAAAAAACGACTATTGTCAATTGACGCTTTACGTGGTTTCGATATGTTTTGGATTTTAGGTGCTGAAGGTTTGTTTGCAGCATTATTTATAGCGACAGGCTGGCCCATTCTTGCGGTGCTTGCACAGCAAATGGAACACAGTGCTTGGCATGGGTTTCGTATTTATGATTTAATTTTTCCCTTATTTATTTTTCTATCAGGAGTCAGTCTAGGTATCGCAGCAAAGCCCTTATCTAGCTATGAGCCAGAACAAGCAAAATCGATTTTATATAATGGCATCAGGCGCTTATTGCTTTTGATTAGTTTTGGTATTTTATATAACCATGGTTGGGGCGGCGGTATTCCCACATCATTTGATAGTATCCGTTATGTTAGCGTACTCGGGCGTATTGGTATTGCGTGGTTTGTAGCAGCATTATTAGTTTGGTACGTCAGTGAAAAAATACAGTGGTTCGTTGCAGGCGGTATTTTAATAGGATATTGGTTACTACTAAGCTTAGTCACATTAGGTGGATATGGTGGCGGTGATTTTTCAGCGAATGGAGCATTGAACGCTTGGTTTGATCAACATTTATTACCGGGGTCAACTTATCAGGGGCTCGCCATCGACCCAGAAGGGTTGTTATCAAATATAACATCGATTGTAAATGCACTAGCAGGTGTCTTCATTGGTCGTTACATGATAAAAAATATTTATACGCCCAAGACACTATTAACCGGTCTTTTGGTTATTGGGACCTCTATTTTATTACTCGGTTATTTATGGGGCGTTTTTTTCCCAATTAACAAAACATTATGGACGAGTTCATTCACTTTGGTCACTATTGGTTACAGTATCTTATTACTGACGCTATTTTATTGGCTGATTGATGTATTAGAGTTCACCCTATGGGCTAAATTTTTCGCAGTAATTGGTACGAATTCAATCATTATTTATTTAGGTTCGAGTATTGTTGATTGGCAATATACCTCGAAAAGTATTTTCGGAGGCTTAATCAACTCTGTACCTGCAGGTTGGCAAGATTTTATTCTTTATGCTGGCATGGTGCTTTTACAATGGCTAGTCCTGTATTGGCTATATCGAAGAAATATTTTTATAAAAGTATAAATATTGGTTAAAAGGACGAATATTGTCGAGGACTGTTTTTTCAAGGCAGTCTTTTTTTATATCAGTAAATAAATAGTGGCTTGTTAACTTATTGTTTTTGATTGAAAAATAATGTGTTTTTGTTTTTGTTTACTGAATTTGTTATTTCGGCGCGTATCTTGTAACAAGCATTTACAACTTAATTGATTGTATAGACTGTTAATTAGCTATCCTATAGACAATTAAAAAAATTATTAGTTCAGATCACATTTATGAGGACATAACCGTGACACGTAAAAAACAAATTATTATACCCATTGCCATTCTAATCATTGGCATTTTATTGTTTTTTGGCTTTTCAAGCATGAAATCGCCACCAGAAGAAAAAGCGGAAGTTGATAATACCCCCATCGTTGCTGTTGAAGAGGTTCATGTTGCACCGATGAATTTAACGGTTAAATCATATGGTGTCGTACAGCCTAAGTATGAAACCGAACTTGTCGCTCAAATTAGTGGTGAAGTAGTTGAACTGGCAGATGTTTTTGTACGTGGTGGTTTTGTTGCAAAAAACCAATTGCTCGCCCGTATCGACCCTAATGATTACCAAGCTGCATTAATTGATGCTGAAGCAACAATGGCCTCGGCACGTGCTTCGCTAGAAAAAGAGCGTGCCCAAGGGCAGGTAGCTGAACAAGAATGGAAACGCATTACGGATACTTCTCCTACTGAATTGAGCTTGCGTAAACCGCAACTAGCACAAGAACTTGCTAATGTTAAATCAGCACAAGCCTCTGTACTTCGCGCCAAACGTAACCTAGAACGTACCGAAATTAGAGCGCCTTATGATGCAATGATTGAAAGTCGTATGATTGGTTTAGGCTCTTTTGTCGGTACTGGCACTAAAGTGGGTAAATTATTAGGAACAGGGGTAGCTGAAGTTCGCTTACCCGTAGCCGATGATCAACTGCAGTTTTTAGCTTCACAAGGGGAAAATGCCCAGGTTAATTTACTTGGAACATTTGCGGGTGAAAATATTACATGGTCCGCAAAAATTGCTCGCAGTGAAGGTGTTGTAGACAATAAAAGCCGTATGACTTATTTAGTGGCTGAAGTTAAAGACCCTTATGGTTTGAAGTCTCAAAAAAATGTAAATAAACACAATCCTATTCGCTTTGGCTCTTATGTTAAAGCAGAAATTTTTGGTATTAGCCTTAATCGTGCCGCTTTGTTACCTCGATACCTCGTTAGTAATAACCGCGTTGCCATTTTAGATGCCGATTCTACATTGCACTATGCTGACATCATTATCGCTCGTCAAGAAGGCTCAAATGTTATTGTAACTGACGGTTTGAAGGAAGGTGACCAGCTCATTGTTTCAGCATTAGATTACCCTGTTGATGGTATGAAATTAGCTTTGCAAGGTAGTAAAAGTGAAGTCATTAATCAAGATGCACTTGAAACACAAATCGCAAGCACTAAGGATTAGATGATGGATGATACCAATAAAGGCTTAATTGCTTGGTTCGCCCGTAATAGTGTCGCGGCAAATTTGTTGATGATATTTATTCTAGTGGGTGGTTTTTTTACGATTAGCACCATCAACAAACAAATGTTTCCACAAATAAACATTAACTGGATTTCTTATACCGCACCTTACCCAGGGGCAGCCCCTCAGGAAGTAGAGGAAGGTATTACCATTAAGGTTGAAGAAGCTTTAGAGACTGTCCAAGGCTTAAAGCGTGTGATCACTTATTCTAACCGCAATTTTTCAAATGGTTGGTTTGAGGTTGATCTCGATTACGACCCACAAGTTGTTTTAGAAGAAGTTAAATCAGCAATTGATTCTATTTCAAGCTTTCCTGACGGTATGGAACGTATTAAAGTTGAACGCGAAAAGTTTCGCCAAGAAGTTATGTATATCAGCTTATACGGTGACCTAACTAATGGCGAGCTTAAAGAGTTAGGACGAAAAGTCCATAATGAAATTCAACAATTACCTTTAGTCAATATTGCAGAATTATACAGCGGCTTAGACTACGAAATTTCAATAGAAGTTAGTAAAGATAAGTTACGCGAATATGGCTTAACTTTTAGAGATGTTGCTCAAGCGGTACGTGGTTATTCTGGCAATATGTCTGCTGGACAAATTCGTGCAGAGAATGGCTACATTAATTTACGCGTTGAGAACCAAGCTTATCGAGGTTACGAATTCGAGCAAATACCTATTATTACCTTAGCCGATGGTACTAAAGTCTTGTTAGGCCAAATGGCGACTATTATTGATGGTTTTACTGAAGGCCTACAGTATTCAAAATTCAATGGTGAAAACTCGGTCAGTATCTTTATTGGCGCAGCTGATAATCAAAGTATTACCGATGTTGCCGATGTCATTAATAAGTATGTTGATGAAAAGTCGAATGTTCTTCCTGCAGGCGTTAAGTTAGAAACTTGGGTTGATATGACCTACTATCTTGAAGGCCGTTTGACCATGATGATAGACAATATGAAAAGTGGTGCAATATTAGTCTTTCTAATGTTAGCGTTATTCTTACGTGTCCGTTTGGCTTTTTGGGTAATGATGGGCTTACCCGTATGTTTTCTTGGTACTTTATTCCTGATGCCATTAGAATTTATTAATGTCACTATTAATGTCATTAGCTTGTTCGCCTTTATTTTGGTGTTAGGTATTGTTGTTGATGATGCCATCGTTATGGGGGAGAGTGCCCATGACGAAATTGAACAACATGGCCATAGTACTGAAAATGTTATTCGCGGTATTCAACGTGTTGCTATGCCAGCAACCTTTGGGGTATTAACAACGATTGCGGTCTTCTTGCCTTTTCTTTTTGGTGAAGGGCCTTCTGCCGCGTTCGGTAAAGCCATTGGCTCGGTAGTTATCTTGTGTTTAATTTTCTCTTTAATTGAGTCAAAACTCATTTTACCGGCGCATTTGGTTAAAATGAAACCTAAGGTTAATATAATAAAACTTAAGAAATTAAACGAGTATGGCTTCTTTTGGTTCATTCAATATCCTTTAGATAGGATCACTAAAGTAGTAGACAGGCTTCGAGGAGCCATTGATGACAGTTTAAAATCTTTTATTCAAAATATTTATCAGCCAGCGTTACAGAAATTTCTAGATTATCGTTATGCCGTACTAATGTTTTTTATTAGTTTAATGTTAATCAGCGCAGGTTTGTTTAGTGGTGGTTTTGTTCGCTTTGTTGGTCAACCTAAGATCCCACATGACTTTCCTCGTGTTAATGTTGAAATGAATGTAGATGCCTCAGAGAAAGCAACCTTACAAACCTTATTAAATATCCAAGGTGTAATTAATACCATAGATAAAGAGATTGAAGCTCAATACGGTCAGTCAATGATCTCTGATATGCAGGTCGATTTACGCAGCAGAACCAGTGGTCAATTGATGGTTAAATTAGTGGTACCTGAATTAAGACCGATGAATACTTTCGAACTGGCTGATTTATGGCGTGCCGCTATACCGAATTATCCTGGGGTAAAATCGTTTACCATTGGTGATAATTTATTTGGCTCTGGCCGAGACGACGGTGATATTGCCTTTAGATTAGAAAGTAAAGACGATGCACAACTACTCGCTGCATCAAGAGAGTTAAAAACTAAACTTAATTCTTTAAAAGGTATTGGCGATGTTAATGATAGTCGTCAAACAAGTGCCAAAGAAGTTCAGTTTGAATTGAAACCGCTTGCTTATAGTTTAGGATTAACTTTAGCCGAAATTGCTTCACAAGTGAGTTACAGTTTCTATGGTTTAGAAGCACAACGCATTTTACGTGACAGCGAAGAAGTGAAAGTGATGATCCGTTATCCACTTGAGCAACGAAGCTCTGTTGGACATGTTGATGATGTGATGATCAAAGCGCCAAATGGTGCGGAATTACCTTTGTCGGAATTGGCTAATATTACCTTACAAGAAGGGGTGACTAGTATTCGTCGTGAAAATGGTAATCGGACAATTAACGTCTGGGCAAGTGTTGACGCTGAACAAGTTGAGCCATTCAAAGTTGCTAACGATATCAGAGACAACTTTATTCCTGAACTATTAAGAAAATTTCCAAAAGTTCAAAGTGAAGTGTCGGGCAGTATTCAAGAAGAAATGGAAGGTGCGGACAATCAAAAACGTGACTTTATTATCTCA
The DNA here is from genome assembly GCF_014077345.1 of Colwellia sp. BRX8-4. Classification (NCBI taxonomy): domain Bacteria; kingdom Pseudomonadati; phylum Pseudomonadota; class Gammaproteobacteria; order Alteromonadales; family Colwelliaceae; genus Colwellia; species Colwellia sp. BRX8-4. The sequence continues at coordinate 9,291 of NZ_JACGVS010000001.1, read as the reverse complement.
TTGTTGATTGTTTTCTCATTACTGGCTATACCATTGAAGTCTTACTCTCAGGCAGTGATGATTATGATCGTTATTCCTTTTGGTATTATTGGTTCGGTCTTTGGCCACTTCCTTTTAGGTATGGACTTAAGTGCACTATCAGTTATGGGGATATTAGCGGCTGCGGGTGTGGTCGTTAATGACTCCTTAGTCATGGTTGATTATGTTAATAATGCCAGGAAATCAGGCGTCAAACTAAAAGATGCGGTAATACATGCCGGCACTAAACGTTTTAGAGCTATCATGTTAACGTCAATAACAACCTTTATTGGTTTAGTGCCTATCATCTTCTTTGAGGTAAGTGCCCAAGCACAAATCGTAATTCCAATGGCGATATCTTTAGCCTTTGGGGTATTATTTGCGACTATAGTTACACTGGTACTGATCCCAAGTTTATATCTTATTATTGAAGATATGAAAAAGATCTTTAAGCGTAAAAAGAAACAACCGCTTATTGCTGAAAACACAGGTGATTTATCGGTTAATTAATCGGTAGTATTTTTATCAAAGCCATTACTTTTGTAATGGCTTTTTTATGCGATTCATTAAATTTATTAACCAATATCTCTCTGCTAGCCTGGTCAAGAAAAGCTATCGTTAATAATAATAGCTGGCTATAATGGTGTTAATGCTAATATTAATAAATGAAGCGAACTCATTATAATGAAATATATTTATCTTTTTTCAACACTTACTCTCATGACAATAACGGGTTGTTCGACAACTGAAAATGCTTGCGAAGATATAACCATCGCGAGTGAACAGATTCAAATGTGCCAGTCACTGCAACGCCAAATAGCAGACGCCAAAGGTAAACCTATAAAACGAACTGAGTTAGAACGTCGTTATCAAGTTGACTGCATCGACATTCGCTACTATCGTGATGACAAACAACCAGCAATTTGTGGTAATAAACAAAAAATTGGCGAAGAAATTAAGACGCTTAAAAAAGAGGCTAATCAGTAAACGATTAAGCTCTTGGTCGCTTACTTTAAGGCAAACTTTAGGGTTTGCTTTTTTGTTTACTTTTCTTAAAATTAATCATCAAATGAGTGTGTCATATGTTTAAAAAAATAGTCGGTTTAGTCTTCACTTGTAGCTTTTTATTCTCATGTCAGCAAGCCGCTGAGGAAGTGACTAGCAGAGATACAGCCAATACCGAAGCTATTTCAGCCGCAGAGGTATCAATAATGCCTAAAAAAAGTTTGTCTGCTAAAGCGGAACCTGAGCAAATATCATTTACCGCAACAATTAAATATATGAATTTAGAAGGGGGCTTTTTTGGATTAATTTCTAAAGAAGGTAAGCATTGGTTGCCGCTGAATTTAGAAAAAGAATTCCAAAAAGATGGCGCTGTTATCAAAGTAACAGGCAAAGCTATCACGGGTATGATGACTATTCAGCAATGGGGAACTCCTTTTTCAATTACCGATATTGAATTAATTACTGCAGCGAATAAAGCGCCTGAAAATAAGAACCTGCAGTAGTTTTACTTACTGAGCGAAGGTTGCATCAATAATGTTAGATGACTAATGTTAGATGACTAATGTTAGATGACTAATGTTAGGTGACGGTTTTTACCTGAAATGATAATTTGATAGATACCACGATATTCTTGTTCTGTCATTGGTGATACTGAGCTTTGGCTTAGTAATTCTGCCAATCGTGTCGTGGTGTTGCTGTGCCCAAACACTACGGTGTTTTCTTGTTCTTTGATTAATTGCCAGGCGAGTTGCTCTAATTTATTGGGCGCATAATTTTTGATCGCAAGTTGTTGCTGTTGAGCTAGCGGTGTAGCTGTTGCCATAGTCCGTTGATAGCGCGTACTGTATATATTTTCTATTTCTGCATTCTCTAGAATACGCGCAAGTTCTTTTGCCCTATATGTACCACATTGTGTTAATCCAGAATCTTCTTGTTCAGTTTTGTTTTCAGCATGACGAATTAAATAAAGGCTGTAGCTTTTACTTTCCTTTTGTACATAAGCGTTTTCAGTCGCATTAACGATTAAAAAAGGTATGTTGATAAAAAAAATTAACAGTAAAATTAATTTATTCATAACATACCTTTTTCGATTCATGCTTATTCACTGTTAAAATAAACGATTCAAACCATTCAATGCAGCAACACGAAATGCCTCAGCCATCGTTGGATAATTAAACGTGGTATTAACAAAGTATTCAATGGTATTACCGCCATTGGTTTGTTGCATAATTGCTTGACCAATATGAATGATTTCAGCCGCATTTTCACCAAAACAATGAATACCTAAAATTTCTTTAGTTTCGCTGTGAAAAAGTATCTTCAGGGAGCCGACTAAACTATTTGATATTTGTGCTCTTGCTAAATGTTTGAACTGGGCACGACCAACCTCATACGGAATTTTTGCCGCGGTCAGTTCTTGTTCTGTCTTACCAACAGAGCTTATTTCTGGAATCGTGTAGATACCTGTAGGAATATCAGCAATAAGTTTTGCAGTACTTTGGTGATCTATCATCGCTGAAGCTGCTAACCGGCCTTGATCATAAGCGGCACTGGCTAAGCTTGGGTAACCAATGACATCACCTACCGCATATATATTGTCGACACTGGTTTGATATTGATCGTTGACTTTTAGTTGCCCACGTCCATCTGCTGATAATCCTGCATTTTCAACTTTTAAGTCGGCTGTATTACCTGTTCGCCCATTAGCAAAGAGTAAACAGTCGGCGCGCATTTTTTTACCTGATTCTAAATGAACAACGACAGAGTCGTCGGATGCTTCAACTCGTGCAATCGCTTCGCCATGACGGATCACTACACCATTATTCCATAAGTGGTAGCTGAGTGAATCAGACATTTCTGCATCTAAAAAAGAAAGCAGTCTATCTCGGGTATTAATTAAATCTACCTTTACACCTAAACCTCTAAATATAGAGGCATATTCGGAACCAATAACACCAGCACCATAAATAATGATAGAACGGGGATCATGCTTAAGTGATAAGATGGTATCTGAGTCATAGACTCGCGGATGGTTAAAATCAATATCTTTAGGTCGGTAGGGATGTGAACCAGTAGCAATAACAATTTGCTTTGCCGTAATTTGTTCAATAGCGCCCTCGTTATTCACTATTCTAAGCGTATGGGCATCAATAAAAGACGCTTCACCCGAAATCAGTTCAACGCGGTTACGATCATAAAAGCCACTGCGTAACTGTACTTGTTTACGAATAACCGAAGAGGCATGTTTAAGAATAGCTGGGAACGTTAAGTGTTTTGCTTTTTCATGGCCTCTAAAAAGTGGGCTCGCGTTATACTCAATGAGTCGGCTAACACTTTGACGTAAAGCTTTTGAAGGAATAGTTCCCCAATGCGTACAACCACCGCCAACGTCTTTATACCGTTCAACAATAGCAACACGTTTTTCTTTTTTAGATAGCTCCATAGCGGTACCTTCGCCACCTGGTCCGGTACCTATAATTATTGCATCGTAATCGTAATCGTTATTTGTTTTCTTCTTCGTTTTAGCTTTATTTTGAGTTGCCAAAATCTTGCCTTAAATTCCTACTAAGATAAAAAAATTTTAGCAGGAATTTAGACATCTGACCATGTAAAAGCTTATTAATCTAAAGGGTTTATGCCAGTTGGGTTAATAAGCGTTGAAAATGTTGTTGTTGGTCTGCCAAGTGCTGCTTAAATTCTTGGTATTGCGCTGCTAATTCAGAGCTCTCAACGTCGGCGATTAATTTATCGCGCCTACTGGCAAGTAATTTTTTACGCACATCATAGTAGTCATTAATTCTACTAATGAGTAAATCATATTCTTGCTGTAATTTTTCTCGCATTTGCTCCGCATTTGGATGAGAGAGTAACTTCTTCTGGCTACGTTTAAATACCATAGCTAAGCGCGCTTTTTCAATTTTGTCATCCGGGTAAGTCCGTAGTTTTGAGGTAAGCTTCAAAAACTCACAACCCTTAATCAACCATTTAGTTGGATCAAACTGCCACCAACGAATGCCGTTACGATAATCATTTTCAAAAATATGATGATAGTTATGATAGCCCTCACCAAAAGTTAAAAAAGCAAGAAAGCCATTATCTCGTGCAGTATTTCTTTCTGTGTAAGTTTGTTTACCCCAGATATGTGCCAAAGAATTAATGAAAAAAGTAGTGTGATGGCTTAACACTAAACGCAAGAAACCGACTAAAAGTAAACTACTAATAATATCGCCGTGCCATAAACCAAATAAAATAGGTACACCAAAGTTCATTAATATTGTCAGCAACAAATAATTTCTGTGCTGCCACATTACAATAGCGTCTTTTTGTAAATCACGGGTATTGTCGTAATTAGCATATCGATGCGCTTGATACTCACGAAGCATCCAACCGATATGTGAATACCAAAAGCCTTTTTTAGCTGAATAGGGGTCTTTGTCATTATTATCGACATGCTTATGATGAACTCTATGATCAGAAGCCCAATGTAATATACTATTTTGTAAGGCAAATGCTCCGCCTAGTGCAAAAATTAAACGCAGCGAAGCATGTGCTTGATAGGTTTTGTGCGACCATAATCGGTGATAGCCAGCAGTAATAGACATACCACAATAGATAAAGCAGCATAGTGCTACTACAAGTTCAGTGGTATCAAAACCGTGTGTTATTGCTCGATACGGGACGCCAATTGCGGCAACTAAAAAGGTAATTAAAAACACACTAAAATTTAGCCAAACGATTTTAGGTTTATTCATGTAATAAGAATTCCATCAGTAAAAAAACGAACACTAAGTAAATAATTTCAGTGTACACGTGTACTCTATTTTAACTTTGATCACTTTTCAGTCAAGGTAATTTTTATTAAACTTTTTATCTTCAATCAACAATACTGGATTTAAATGTAGATGTTAGTGATCAAGTTTCTAGTAAATAGATGAAAATTCAGTATGATATAAACAGGCTAAAGTATAGGTTAATTAAGTAATGAGCGGGATTCGGGCACAGCAAAAAGAAAAAACACGTCGACAAATAATTGATGCTGCTCTTGGGCAGTTAAGTAGTGAACGTAGCTTTTCGAGTTTGAGCTTACGGGAAGTCGCTAAAGAGGCTGGCTTAGCACCAACATCATTTTATCGACACTTTTCTGATATGAACGAACTAGGTTTGACGCTGGTCGATGAAGCGGGTTTAACTTTGCGTCAATTAATGCGACAAGCTCGCCAACGAATTGAAAAAGGTGGTTCTGTCATTCAAATATCTGTCGTTACCTTTATGGAGTTTATTGAAAGTAACGGTAATATATTTCGCTTATTATTACGAGAGCGTTCTGGAACGTCAGCTGCTTTTCGAGCGGCGGTAAATCGAGAAGTGCGTTATTTCACCTTAGAACTATGTGATTATTTACAGCAAGCAAATAAATTGAATGCGGATGTGGCTTTTTTACAAGCCGATGCAGCGGTGACTATCGTATTTAGTGCTGGCTCTGATGCATTAGATGTTGATAAAGAGGATCGTCAACAAATTTCAATGCGTACCATTCAGCAGCTGCGCTTTATAGCACGGGGAGCTGCTGAATTTAGCAATAGGGGAGTGAAAAAGTAAATACGTTACTTTTTACGTGAAAGTATCACACCTGTTTCAACATGGAGGGTATATGGAAATTGATCAAATAACGCAAATTTTTCAATATTGTGTGTCTTGATTAGTTCAACTAAGTTTTCTTTTAATGTCTCAGGATTACATGAGATATAAACAATACGTTCAAATCGGCTGACTAACTCAACGCTGTCAGGGTCAAGGCCAGCTCTTGGTGGATCAACTAATACTGTATCGTAATTATAGCTTTTAAGATCGAAACCTTCTAGACGACGAAATACTCGCTCACCATTCATCGCTTGACTAAAATCTTCACTGGACATTCTTATTATATCAACATTGGTTAACTGGTTTGCGGTGATATTATTTTGTGCTGATTTTACTGATGTTTTCGATATTTCAGTACCTAAAACCCGATCAAAGTTTTCAGCGAGTGCGATACTAAAGTTACCATTACCACAATAGAGTTCGATTAAGTCACCACCGATATTTTGTGTACCTTGCTTTGCCCAAAGTAGCATTTGCTCATTAACGTGCCCATTAGGCTGTGTAAAACTATTTTCTACTTGCTCGTAGATATAAGTTTTATCGCCAACAGTTAACTTCTCAGTGACATAATCTTTATCGAGGATAAATTTTTGTTTTTTAGCACGGCCAATAATATCAACAGGGGCTATTGCTGAAAGGGTTGTTTTTAGTGTTGCCGCTTCAGTTAGCCATTCTTCATCTAATTGTCTGTGATACAACAAGCTTATTAAAAGCTCGCCACTGAGCGTTGATAAAAAATCGACTTGAAATAATCGATGACGAAGTGACGGTTTATCTTTAATTTCGTCAAGCAAGGCTTTCATAGCTTGATTAATGAGTTTACTGGCAACCGGGAAAGTGTCGACGCGATACTTTTCTTTCGTTTCACTATTAAACATAATATAAAATAAGTCATCATTGTCATGCCAAACTCTAAATTCTGCTCGTAATCTATAGTTTAAAGGCTCTGATCGAAAAACATCAAAATTTGGTAAGTCAAAATCACTAAACAATTTAGCGATATCATCCTGTTTGTTATCAAGTTGTTTATCATAAAATTGTGGTGCAATGTGACTAAACATATATAAGCCTTAAACGTAGAAAGAATTAAACAATATTATACCCAACTCTAGTGAGTATTAAAGAGGCGCTGAGTTTAGCGATTGTGATTACTTTGTCTAGTCATTTGTCTATAATTTTCTTACAAGAGATTGACTTCTTGCTAAAGTTTTACGAAAAAATGCCGATATATTGGCCATATTAAATTTAAAGATCTTTAGATCTTTGATTGTGTTTAATTAAAATTTAATTAGATACTGGAGAGTAACAATGAATAAAATTGATAATCAGACAAGGTTGCCGAATTATTTAGGGCAAAGTCGTAAAAGTGAACCAGCAAATAATGAAGTCGTTAAACGAGAAATGCCAGCAGAGTCAGTTAATACACTGGCATTAAACCATCGTGCTGCCATTACGATGAAAATTATATCTCAATCAATTTCTAGTCAGATTTCAGCAAATTTTCAAAAGATTACCGATGCACCACAAGCAACTAATGTAGTGATGAGTGATATCAGTAAAACAGCGTTAACTGAAAGCGAGCCATCAACTAGCCTTTTTGATTTCGAAGCAGTGGCTCGTAATGTTATGGACTTTGTTAGCGCGAGTATCTTAGCTGCCCAAGCAAATGGAGCGAGTGAGGATAAGTTGAAAGAGATGTTTGAGCAGGGGCGTGCTGGGGCGAATTTAGGTATTGATCAAGCAAAAGGCGATTTAAAAGATCTCGCCATGCTTGACGATGACTTAAACCAAGGTATAGAAAAAAGTCGTACGCTTATTAACAAGGGAATTGATGACCTCCATGAACAAATGTTTCCTTCAGCCAATAAATCAAATGAGAAGGTATCAGAGTTAACGCCAATTATCAGTTCTACAGCAATTGATAGCGAATTATACACAAGCAATTCAAAAAGTAGCGAGCTGAGTATTACCACTACTGACGGTGATGTAGTTTCAATATCATTTAGCGAATTACAAGAATATGCCAGTAAAGAAGCTTACCAGTATCAAGAGAGTAGCCAGGGGGGATCGACAAATTATAGTAGTACCAGTAGTCAGTATCATGAAATCAACTTTTCTTATAGCGTAGAGGGTGAACTTGATGATGATGAAAAAGCAGCAATCGAAGCATTAATTAAAGACGTAAATTCATTACAAAAAGATTTCTTTAATGGCGATGTTAATAAAGCTTTTGAAAAAGCAGTTGAACTTGGCTTCGATAATAAACAGATAACTAGTTTTAGTATGGACTTACAACAAACAAAAACCAGTTATGTTAGCCAAGCGTATACAGCAGTGGCAGAGTTGGATGATAAATTAGCGCCTAGTGTCGGAAAAGACCTGAGGCCTTTAATTGACTTCTTAGATCAGTTTAACCAACTACAAGATCAAGCAGATAAAATATTGTCTAAGAATGATGATGCTTTTGGTCAGTTACTTGATGCAGTCTTTAAAGCTGAGTTTGGTGACGATAAAGTCGCTAAAGAAAAGTTCGATAAAGTAATAGATACGGTTAAGTCTGACAACATTAAGCTTTAATAGATAAAATAAACCCACGCTAACGTGGGTTTATTTAGGATAACTTACCAAGAAGAACGATTATTCTTCTTCGAGATTTTTTTCTGGACGTTCCTTAGCTTCACGAACTTTCAAAGTACGCTGCTGAAATTCAGTATCATTAAGCGATGAAACAGCCGCATCAGCCGCATCAGCTGACATTTCAACAAAACCAAAACCACGACGCTTTCCAGTATGTTTATCTTTCATTAAACGAACAGAATGAACTTGACCATGTTCAGAGAATAACTCTCTGATCGATGATTCATTTGCTCGGTAAGGTAGATTCCCTACATATAACGTTTTTATTTCTTCATCAGCACTTTCTGCAGTAGTTGATGAACCTATAAGTGGCGCAATAAAAGTACTTACTAAAACTAATATCGCAGTAATTTCTGGTGAGCTGCCAATAACAGTTGATAAAATGTAAGCAATAACAGCAAATACTACTGCGACTATAAATGTTAACCCTTGAGGAGACTTCATATATGAATACCTAATTATTATTTTAAATTCTAAATTAAAAAACTAAATTGCAATGTACCTGCTACCCAGCCTTGAATATTGTACAAAGTACAAAGTTGTAAAAAAGATAAGTGTAATTTATATGCAAATAACACCTTACTTATATTAAGCAAAAAATAAAAAGTTTACTACACTAAATAAGCATATTAATTAAAAGCACTATTTTAGTGCTTATATAAGCCACTTTAAATGGATTATTATATAGTAGGAATAAGAACACTGATGTTTATTGAGCGATTAGAGAGTATATTGCCCACATTGTTTTTATTTTCAGCAAACAAACATAAAGATGAAAATAGTGCTTGATCCTTTTCAAAATATGTCTAGAATGCGCTCCAGTTCCAAGGGGTAACCCAAACGAACGTTTTGATAAGTTATCTACATCACTTTAGAGTAAAGTAGTTAACTTAACGTTTTATAGATAAGGTTTGAATCTTCGAAAAGAAACTTCAAATTAAATTAAATAAAACGTTGACATCAAAACTGAGAAGCGTATCATGCGCATCT